>JABWBA010000081.1 GCA_013360745.1 Chthonomonadales bacterium
CCGTTCGTCCACCGGTCGGACCGTTCTCCAGGCGCAAAACGCCGCGGGGACACACAGCCGCGCAGATCCCGCAACCCACGCAGGAAGCGCGCACCACGTTCTGTTCGCGTTGCGCGTACCAGCGAACGTCGATTCCCATTTCGCAGTAGGTAGAGCAGTTCCCGCAGCTGATGCACTGCCCGCCGTTGGTGGTGATACGAAAGCGCGAGAAGTACTTCTGGATGAGGCCCAGCACGGCCGCCATCGGACAGCCGAACCGGCACCAGACCCGCGTCCCGAGGAGCGGATAGAAGCCGACCCCCACGACGCCGCTGAAGATCATACCGATGTAGAAGCCGTAGGTCTGAGAAGCCACTTTCGAGTAGCGCCCAAGAACCTGACCGCCCCACAATGAGTTGAGCCACAACAGCGCGGTCACGAGGACGATGGCCACGAGCACGGAGTGCACCATGACCCGCTCGACCCGCCAGGCACCCAGCGATTTGTTCGAAAGCTGGCGGAAGGGATCCCCACCGGCCCTGGTCAATTCTTCGGACCGAGCCCGGGTTATCGGCGAATCTGGAACCGCGAATGGTATCCGATCGATTACAACGGCGCTGAGCGCATCCCCCTGGATATCAACGCCTTCCCAGAACGTCTGATTGCCAAGAAGGACTCCGTTTCCGCTCTCGCGATACACCTGGAGCAGCTTTTGCGGCGGTCGGTCCCCTTGACGGAATAGCGGGTTAGGGATTCTGCTGCGCAACCGCGTGTAGAGCTCCGACAACGCCTTTCGGGATGTGAACAGAAGGAAGGCGCGGCCGCTTGTCAGGGCGATGAGTCTGATCATCTCCTCAGCGATCGCGTCATAATACGCCGGAAGAGGATTGCGCGATGGTTCAGATATTTGGTTCGGTATGTACAGGAGGGCTTGAGTTGGATAGTCAAACGGCGAGCCGATTACGGCTTCGATGGCGGCGCCATCAAAGCCCAGGCGTTGACGCAGGTAGGAAAATCCCTCTGATGTAGCGAGTGTAGCCGAGGTCATCACTACCGCAGGCGTCCGCGACCAGAGTAGATCAGCAACGCATCGAGCGATGGCGAGAGGTGTCCGGTGGAGAGTAAGTCCTTGCAGATCGTTGGCCGCGGCGTTGCTCTTCCGCGCCGGCCTTGATGCAACCGAACACCACAACACGTCTCCGTCCGACGGTTCGGCCAACAAGCCACTGAAAGCGTCAGCCAACAACCCTGCGGTCTGCGATAGGCCCTCCCGGCGCTCTCTCGCAGTATCATCCTCGTCTGGCAACGCGTCAGTTAGATCATTGGCTACAGCGGCCAGTTCGGTCTGCAATACTGCACCGGACAAGCGAAGGCCGTCCATACCTTCGTGGTCCAGTCGGTCGGAAAGCGTAAAATCATAATTGCCATCATCAAAGCGCTCGAAGAGGTCGTGATGCAGATCCCTCAGACCGCGGGATCGCAGCCGGACATCAGGCCGCACCGCCGAGCGTTCAAGCCGGTCACAGAATGCCGGCACCTCGGCGCTGTCGATGGAGAGGGTGAGCGCTGCGGTAGCAGCGTCCTCGAGGTGATGGGCTTCATCGATGACCAGGACATCGTAATGCGGTAGGATCCCTGCTGACTGCGCGGCATCGGTCATCAATAGCGCATGGTTTACAACGATCAGGTTTGCGGCTAGTGCGGCGCGTCGAGCGGCGTAGTAATGGCAGCTATTGAAGTAGCGGCAGTCTTTACCCCGACAGGTCTCCTCCTTGGCAGCGATGTCGTGCCAATGCGGATACGTGCGTGGAAGTTCCGCCATATCGCCGGTTTGGGTGCGCTGGGCCCATGCTAGGATCTCGGAGAACTGCGGATCGGAAGCGTGGATGAGGTCTGCTGCGGCATGGTCGAGATCCAGTTTGCACAAGTAGTTCGATCGGCCTTTGAGAAGGAACGGGCGGAGAGGCGCCTCGGGAATCGCCTCCGCGAGGATAGGGATGTCTTTCTCGATCAGTTGAGTCTGGAGGTTGATCGTGTATGTGGACAGAACGACCACCAATCCTTCGGCAATGGCGAACGCGATGGGCGCAAGATAGGCGAGGGTTTTACCGACCCCAGTACCGGCTTCTATGAGGCAGCCCTGCCGTCGGCGAATCGCATCGTGGATTAGTTCAGCAGAACGAATCTGCTCTTCTCTGTATTCGTAGATAGGGAGACACCGGCTCAACCGTCCTCCGGGCCCGAAGATGTCCGTTAGAGATGGTACAGGAGATTGCGGGGCGTCAGCCACCACGAGCAGACCCATTCGCAACATAGATCAGGGTATGGGTTTGGCTAAGAATCGTTCCGTTCGGTCCAATCGAGCGTACCTCGATCAGGTGTTCCCCGTCGGCCCAATCACGACTGTCCCACCGCACACTGTAGGGAGGGCGATTAATGATCGCCACCGTTCGACCGTCGAGCAGGAACGTCGCGGAGGTCGGAGGTTCGTTTACGGGAAAGCGCGCCGTCACAGTGATGTAACCCTTCGTGGCGGATTTGCCGGTGGCTTTGTGACGTTTAGAGGCATACTCCGCGTAGTCCTTCGCCGCTCGAGATAGGGCTTCCAGCAGTGTGTCGCTGGTACTTGCGGTCTTAAGATCGACGCTCAGTAGAAGGTAATCGTGCGGAGCCGGGCTATATCCGGAATAGAGAGTTGCGGCTCCTCGGGAGGACCAAAGGCCGGGCATAACTGTACCCTGCGTAGCCAGGGTTGTGAGCGTTGCCATGCACGTGTCAGGGTAGACGCTGAGGGTGTCCGGAGGCGTTCGCGCGCCGTTGTCAAGGCGAATATCGATTCGACGCGATGTTGGGATACCGATGGATAGACCGTTCGACGATTTGGTGAGAGATCCTGATGGGGTCTTCGCTGCGGAAGTCCCGATCGCAGGTACTGCCACACGGCCAATGAGGAGCCAGCTCTGACCGGTGTCACTGCTGTACTCGATAGCGCCGAACCGGGAGTTTCTTATGCGTACAAGAGCGATACCGTCCGTCTTCGCGGTGCGTTGGGGTTCTGGTCTAGCCTCCGCCAGACTGATACGGAACGACAGGCAGAGTGCGATCGATAACATCAACGGCGCCAGGCGCCGTGACCGCATCATGCGCTGTCCGCAGCTGCGAGACGAGATCGAGATAGGCGTGCGGCGCATACGGACGTCCCTGCAGGGCTTTCTCGAGAACCGGCCACCAACCGTAGGTGTATACGTGCGAAACATCGAATATCATTACTCCGGCCGAGCGTCGAATGGCCGTATCGACCGCCTGGGCGAAGTCATCTGGACGTTGCTCATAGTTCAGCGCATATAAGCCAGCATAGACAGGAACCGCGTTGGCTGTGACCCTGGTCGATAACGCTGCCGCGGTCTCAACAGTAGCGCCTTCGTTGAGGCCCAGAGCACGTGCTCCAGCTCGGGTAGGTATTCCGTAATAGCATCCGGTCGTCAACCAATCAAGATGCTCAACATAACCGGTATCTCCGTATGAGGGGGTGGCCCATGTGAAGAGTACCGGATAGCGCTCGCTCGCCCAGTTTACCCCGACACCATAGTACGACGCGAACCAGCTCCCAACGTAGGCGGCGATCCGCGTCTCCGGACGCACGCCGCGCACGATCGCGGCCGCTTCGGCCAGGTACTCTTTGATCACCCGAGCTCGGAACTCAAGCCATGGTTTGAATAGCGGTCCCCGTATCACCGGTTCTCCTGGTACAGGATTTGCCTCCAGAATATCCTGCGGCCAACGTGCGACGGATCGCCCGAGCCAACGTTCGAACGCCGCCCGGGAGATCGGACTGAAATCGGCGAAGATCGATGGATACCGCATTCGATCCATCACGATTGCGTCAACCGGATACTTGGCAGCGACTTCCCGAATGAGACTTAAGGTATAGGATCTAGCCTCGGGATGCAGCGGGTTGACGAATGCGGCGATTCGTTCGCTCGGGGCATCCGCGATGGGAAGCAACTGCGTGCTGACTCGGAAGCCGAGTTTATCGCCGGGCCGAAGATGGGCCACGGCCCAGGTGCGCCGCTCCGACGAAAAGGACACCATATGTCCCGTCTCCGGAGGGCCGAGGGGTTCATCACCGAGCAAAGCCGTGTCGACGATGGCCGATACAACGCCGGTATGCTCTATGGTCGCTATTAGGTTCTTTCCGACCGTCGTGGCGCCACTGATGATTCCGTCGGGACCGTAGACGATCGGCACGCCAGCTTCTTCCGGATCATCATCCGCCCGAACCGGTGTATCGGAGCCGTCACTTGCCCGCAAAAATCGGCGCACGGTGAGAACTGTCGCCTGCCAATCTCGTTTCGCGTACGCCTTCCCGACACGGTAATACTTGTGTCCTTCCGAAAACACATTCAAAGACGCTGCGACTTCGAGGCCAGCCTTATGCCCTTCCTCGATAAACGCCTGTAGTACGTCAAAGTCGGGTACCGGTCGCCCCTGCCAGCTACGGAGTCGCTCTGCGATCGTGCTGCGATAGACCACCTGGCCGCTGACGGGTTTGACGTCTACCACTAGCGTGGTGAAGCCCGCCGTTCGCGCACGGTTGACCATTTCGGCAACGCCTTCGCGCGTCGTCGTTCGTGCAAGGTTGGCGGTGGCGTCGATCCAGAGAACTCGCCCCTGGAGCCCCGTATAATAGAACAGCGTGCGCGCGAAGGACGGCGCTCGATCAGCAGCGCTGCTCGTCTGGGTAAGACAACACGCGGTTAGGAATAGGAGCCTTCGCCGCCATACTCGGAACCATTCCGACGTCATCATCGGCTGGCGTTGTCCGTGCATTCATCGCAGTACGCAGCTACGTACGATGCCAACGCGTTCTCCCACGGCCGCATGGCCGAGAGACCAACCGACGGACACATCAGGCTGGTCATGACGGAATAACGAGGTCGACACGCCGCTGAGGGCCAATCGCGAGTTCGAATCGGTTCTACGACGGAAGGGTCCATGTTGGCAAACTGCACGGCATGACGGGCGAACTCATACCACGATGTCTGCCCGGCATTCGTGCAGTGATATGTACCGTGTGGTGCGTCGAGTACGTCCGCGATTGTTTCGGCAAGGTCGACCGTAAAGGTCGGGGACCCAACCTGATCGGCCACCACTCGCAACGGGCGTCCTTCCCGAGCCGCGCGGATGATGACGCCAGGAAAGGCCCGTCCATTGAGTCCGTAGAGCCATGCCGTGCGAACGATCCGCGTGTCGGGACACGCCGTACAGGCCGCCCGTTCTCCCGCCAACTTGGTCTCCCCGTACGCATTGATGGGATGGGGTACATCGAACTCATGATACGGTTGACGTTTGGTGCCGTCGAATACATAATCCGTACTGACATAACACAGCCTTACGCCATACCGTCGGCAAGCCTGCGCGATGGACCAGGTTCCCAGAGCGTTCAACCGATACGCAATGTCCGTGTCGG
The DNA here is from genome assembly GCA_013360745.1 of Chthonomonadales bacterium. GTDB lineage: Bacteria > Armatimonadota > Chthonomonadetes > Chthonomonadales > CAJBBX01 > JABWBA01. The sequence goes on from JABWBA010000081.1 coordinate 5,450, forward strand.
TTTCCGCGCCGTCCACGTTCGTATAGGCGGCACAATGCACGACCGCATCCGGTCGGATCTCATGAAACGCGGCGCTCACGGCTGTTGGGTCGGTAATATCGAGCATCCGATCGGAGGCCCGGATATCCACACCGAGGGCCGTATGACCCCTGCCTTTCAGGACCGCCAGTACGTCGGTTCCGAGCATTCCTGCTGAACCGGTTACTAGAATCGTCATCGGTGCTCCTTGTTGGATAAGGTCCGCTTTACAGCGCAGCAGAGCATAGCGCTGGCACTCACATCGGTACTCATACGACCTACCACCGCAGATGGAACGCCGCGATCACCGTGATCAACCATGCGGCCAGGGCTATCTGAAGAGGACGGTCTTTCACCAGGACCGTCTCAGGGCTGCCACCCAGGCGCTGGATGTGGATCACGTACAGGTATCGGAATACCCCATAGATAACGAAGGGCAGGGTGGCCACCATGCCTGGATGGGCGGCCGCTGTCGGGGATGCTGCGGAATAGACAGCGTACGATACGATCAACGATCCCAGAATAATGGAGATCATCTGGTCGAGAAAGGCGATGCTGTACTGTTCCAGGGCGATTCGGTGCGCGCCCGCGTCATCCGATAGCGTTACCAGTTCATTTCTCCTCTTGCCGAAGCCCAGGAAGAGGGCAAGCTGCAGGGTGCAGATCAGGAGCCATTCGGATACCGGGACGTTGATGGCCGCCGCGCCTGCGGTCACTCTGAGCACAAAGGCCATCGCAATCGTGAATACGTCAACAAGGACAACGGTCTTCAGAAAGAGCGTATACGCCAGTTGGAGCGTGAGGAATGCGACCGCGGTCAAGGCCGAACGAGGTCCGAGAGCCGAAGCGCCGCTGACACCGAGACTCGCGAAGAGCGCTCCGGCAATGATCGCTGTTGTCGGTGTGAGATCGCCTCGTGCTATAGGCCGCCGCCTTTTCTCCGGATGGACTCGATCTCGATCTCGATCCCGTACATCGTTGACAAGATATACGCCGGACGATATCAGGCAATAGGCTGCAAAGGCCGCGATGACACGGGGCATCGATTGCCAGTTGTCCGTGAACACCAATCCGACAAAAACGAACAGGTTCTTGGACCACTGGAGAGGCCGCATACCTTCCAGTAGAACCAGGGCCTTGGTCAATCGGCTTTGCACCTCACCGTTTTTGGCCTGGTGTCTGGGTCGCGTAGACCGAGAGCACGCGCTCGACGATGTTCGACGTTGAATGCGCCTCGACTTTGGCAGTGGTTACGATAGCGCCGCCGTGCCTGCGGACGGTGGGCGCCTCAGGCACCAGAGCGGGATCGACATCGCCTCCTTTGACATAGATGTCAGGTCGAACCATCTCGATCAACGTGTCGGCAGTCCGTTCTCCGAAGACGATCACATAATCGACTGCGCCCAGGGACGCCAGCATCTCGGCGCGCTCATCCTCGGGTATCAACGGACGATTCGGGCCTTTCAGCGTCCTTACAGATTCGTCGCTGTTCAGGCCGACAAACAGCACATCGCCGAGGGATCTAGCCTCCTTTAGATAGCGAACATGTCCGATATGGAGCAGATCAAAGCAGCCATTGGTAAAGGCAATGCGATCCTTGCGTTCCCGATGTGCGTCCACGACGGCTGGAAGGTTTGCCAGCTCAACGATGCGTCCCATGGCGTTTACAGGTCGTCCCCGAGGATCGGTCCATAGTAACCCGCAACGAAGCTGCGATATGCTTCAGATTGTACGATCGCCTCCCACCAGGCGCGATGGTCACAATACCAACGAACTGTACGCTCAAGCGCATCGTGCATGGCTTGTTGCGGCCTCCAACCAAGGGATCCGATCCGGGTGCAGTCGAGGGCATACCGGGCATCGTGAGCCGATCCGCGCGGATCGGGAACGTGCCGAATGAGGCAGTCCGGCTTTCCAAGGAGCTGTAATACCAGTTTCGTGATGTCCAGATTGGTTAACTCGTTCCCGCCGCCCAGATTATAGACTTCGCCGACGGCTCCATTTAGGAGAGCGGAACGGATCCCACGACAGTGATCAGTGACATAGAGCCATTCACGCACCTGAGTCCCCGTGCCGTAGAGCGGTAAAGGACGATCCTGTAAGGCCCGGGTTATAAAGAACGGCAGGAGCTTTTCGGGATACTGATACGGACCGAAGGTATTGCTCCCCCGGGTTACGACGGTCGGTATGCCGTACGCGATGTGATACGCCCGTACGAGCATCTCGCCCCCGGCTTTGCCTGCCGAATAGGGGGTACGGGGTAATAGGGGATCGGTTTCTCGAAACTGTCCGTTCTCGATCTGTCCATAAACCTCATCGGTAGATACGTGGAGGAACCGTTCGATATCGAAGTGCTTCGATGCCCGAAGCAGAATGCCAACGCCTGTGACATTGGCATCGATCAACCCGGTCGGGTCGACCATGCTCCGATCATTGTGGGATTCCGCCGCGAAGTTCACCACATGGGTGATCCGTTCGCTCCGGCAAATCCCGTCCACAACAGTACGGTCCTCGATACGACCTGGATAGAACCGGAAACGAGGATTGGTCACTGCAGTTTGCAGATTGGCCAGATTCCCGGCATAGGTCAGGGCGTCAAGAACCACGACCCGATCCTCGGGATACTCCTCCAACCAGAAATGGACGAAGTTGGATCCAATGAAGCCAGCTCCGCCGGTTATCAGCACGGAACGGCTCACAGTTCGTACTCCGAGCCGATCTCTTCGTGACGGATCTCGTCGACCGCCTGCTGCTTACCCCATCCGGCATACAGACGATCCGGCAGGTTAATCACGAAAGCGTCTGAGGCGCCGATGTTTCGATAACCGTGAATGACCCCTGGGGGCACGGTAATCAACGCTGGCGTTTGTTCTCCCACCTCGAACGTTTCATCAATCGGATGGTCTGGGTGGCGTCGGTCCCATAGTTTGAGAAGAAAACGTCCGGATACAAAACAGAAGACATCGGTTTGATCGCGGTGCTCATGTGGCCCCCGGCCGACACCCGGGTGGGTAACGGATATGTAGCTCATCACCGGTCGAATACCCAGAGGCAACTCATCCTCTCGAAACAGTTCGGTCAGCCATCCGCGCGCGTCTTGATATCGTTTTAGCGTCCGGATCAGTACGCCGTCGATCTCGGACTGTAGATCATCCAATGCTCAGTACCTCCGGTTCGTTTCCCATTTCCACGCGGTTGCCACGATCTCGTCGAGGTCCGGATGGCTGGGTCGCCATCCGAGCTCGGTTCGCGCCTTTTTGGAGGCTGCGACCAGCTGAGGAGGGTCGCCCGGGCGTCGCGGTCCCATCTCGACCGTTATCCGGCGCCCCGTAATCCGACGGCATGCCGCGATCACTTCGAGAACCGAGCTGCCCGTTTCGGAGCCAAGATTATACTCCCCACGATCAACGCCCGAACGGAGGCGGTCCAGGGCAAGGGCGTGGGCTTCGGCAAGATCGCAGACGTGAATGTAATCCCGTACGCATGATCCATCCGGAGTCGGATAGTCCGCGCCATAGACGACAACCTTATCCCGCTTGCCGAGCGCCGCCTGCAAGACGATCGGGATCAGATGGGTCTCCGGCTCGTGGCTTTCGCCTATAGCGGCGAACGGATGGGCTCCTGAGGCATTGAAATAGCGGAGAGACGCGTATCGAACGCCGTATGCACGCCCATACGCTTGCAGCATTCCCTCACACACCCGTTTTGATTCCCCGTATGGGCTAACAGGAGCCTGCGGGTGCTGTTCGTCGATTGGTATGTATTGCGGGTCCCCGTATGTCGCGCACGAGGACGAAAAGACGATATTACGAACGTTATGGCGAACCATCGAGTCTAGAAGATGAATCAGCGGCACGACGTTGTTGCCGTAATAACGGTCGGGATGCGCGACGGACTCCGGCACGCTCGTATATGCGGCGAAGTGAACGACACTCTCGATCGTATAGGTGCGAAACGCCAGATCGACAACCGCGGCATTGTTGAGATCGCCGATAAGCAGCGGTGAGTCGTCGATAGCCGCTCGATGACCAAGACGGAGATCGTCGAGCACGAGAACCTCGCTGCCGCGGTCCCGTTCATAACGCACGTAATGACTGCCGATGTAGCCGGCGCCCCCCGTCACAAGTATCACGTTCGCCGGTCCGTACTGTTCATTTCGTTCTTGTAAACCTCTGGGCCGATCGGCATCCTGAGTGCTACTTCAGCCTTCTCTCTTACCCTGGACTACAAGGAGTGCGCGATAGGCAGCATTGCGAGAACATCCCGTCAGATCCATGGTGCGTTTCAGCGCATCGGATGGGCGTTGCCCTGCCTCGAGAGCAGTACGGATGGCATATTCAATCTCCCATGCGGAGGAATCTACGGTTTTTTCTGGATTCGGATAGAGGACGATCGTCACCTCGCCGATGGGAGGCGACTCTGTATAATGGGAGCATGCCTCGGCAAGATTGCCGCGAAAAATATCCTCGTGTACCTTCGTGAGTTCGCGACCGATGAGGACCTGTCGCGATCCAAGAGAGTCGTGCAGCTCGGTCAACGTGCGGATCAGACGTCGGGCTGTCTCAAAAAGGACTACGGCCCGATGTTCGCTGCGAAGCCCACGGAAGAACTCGGTTCGATCAGAACGCCCGCGCGGGGGAAATCCATCAAAGGCGAACCTCCCTCCCGGCACAGCTGCGATCGATACCGCTGTCGTCACAGCAGACGCGCCGGGGATGGGCGTAACGGTGTGGCCCGCCTCGAGCGCGGCGCGAATCAGTCGGTCTCCGGGATCTGACACACACGGCGTCCCAGCATCCGTGATATGTGCGATCGATCGTCCTGCGCTTAATACATCCAGAAAGCGTTCGATATCCTCCGCGCGCGAGTGCTGATGGCAGGACTCGACACGGGTCCTGATCTCGTACCTGCTCAGCAACTTCCGCGTTACCCTGGTGTCCTCCGCGACAATCAGATCCGCAGTGCGAAGGACATCGAGAGCCCGAATGGTTATGTCCGTCAGATTGCCGATTGGCCCTGCGACGATATACAACCTACCGCGTCTTAGGTCGGATTGCTCTGCTGCCGGGTTACCTACTCGGGGTTGATCGGCCGTTCTGGGCTGGCGTCTTCGACTGGTCACGGTCTGGTGAGTTCCCGGATGTCGTCTTATCAGTCTTCGCAGCTTCGGCTTTCTGTCGATCCTGCTCCTGCTTGGCGCGCTCTGCCGCCTCCTTCTGTTCTTTGGCTTGCTGCGCCCGAAGTTCAGCGATCCGTTTCGCTTCCTCGTCGGCGAGTTTCGTATCGCCAAGCTCCCGTAAGGCCTTCTCCACCTGTTCTCGGACGTAGAGGCTCTCAGGGCGATCATCCCACTCCATCAGTCGATGGACCATTCGATAGTGATCCAGGGCTTTACGATCGTTCTTCTCCTCTCGATACATCCTTGCGAGGGTAAGACGCGTATCCTGGTCTTCTGATACATTCAAGGCGCTTTCATAGGCGGCGATGATCTCGGCCTGGAGCTTCTTACGATCGATCTTATCCGCCTTCGGCGGTACGGTGCCGGCGATTCCTTGCGGTAGGCTGATCATCATTAACTGCTGGTTCAGAAGCTGACCAAGGACGATCGCAGCGGCGCTATCCGATTTGTGTGCCGGCACATAGGCCCTCAGCCGCTTAACGAGACGTTCCTCCGCTTGCGATCGGTCCTGGCCGATTGTCATCATGCCGCCCATCGGACCGCTCTTGGCGTATTCATAGCGCCATTCCATCGCGCTATCCTTCCAGACGATCTTCGCTTTGGGCTTTAGGCGTTCCAGCAGCGCCCTCAGCGCTTCCGACGCCTTCTGTGAGCGGTACTGGGTTAGGAGTTCGGTTTTGTTCTTCTCGAAATCCTTGGGCAGCGACCGACGGGATTCATCTACCTTGATAATATGATAGCCAAACGGGGTCTTTACCACACCGCTGATCTGACCTGGTTTGAGGGCAAACGCCGCCGCCTCGAAGTCCTTATCGAATCCGCCGCCGCGCTTGTACCAACCAAGATCGCCCCCTTTTGGCGCAGCTCTTGCGGGTTTGTTGCTGGGGTCGTCGGAGTATCGATTGGCCAGTTGAGCAAAATCAGCGCCAGCATCCAACTCCTTCTTGATGTTCTCGGCCTTCTGCCTCGCTTGATCGTCGGGAAGTCCTTTCCCCCCGGGTGCGCGTGGCCCAACGACACCGATTAAGATATGACGCACCTTGATCTCGTCATAGGACTTCGCGAGATCGTCATAGGTCAGCCGATCGACTTTACCCTCGATTTCGCCGAGCCTCTGGGGTAGGAGATCCTTGCGGAGCTTATCTTTGAGATCCGATAAGCTCAATGATCCGGTCATCTGGAGTAGGTCCTGATCGGTTAGACGTTCGGTCCTGCCACCCTGCCTGAGATTGCGCATCTCGTTCAGCGTTCGATCGACGTCTTGATCTGAGACCTGGATTCTCCGCTTCTTCGCCTCGGCTCGCAGCAGCGCCGCATCGGTTAAGGAGGATAGGATATAGCCCTCCTGCATCACCGTCATCATTACGTTACCGCCGCTCTGGCGACGAGCGTTACGCGCCAGATTCTCATAGTCGTCGCGGGTGACGGGCTCGCGGTTCACCGTACAGATCGCATCCTGAAGGTAGTCCTCACGAGCCGAGGTCCCGGGATTGCCTAGCGGACTGCTGCCGAAGTAGGCGATAATGCCGAATCCGATAAGGCCAGCCAGTCCTACATAGATGATCCTGTGGCTCGCGAACTTCCTCCAGTAGGTGATCGAGGTGATGTTCGGTTGACGCGATCCCCGGCGAGGCGCCTGCTTACGGGACATCCTTTTGTCCATCCTTCAGGAGTTGATCAAGTGATGCGAGACTGGGCCTCGAACCATCCTCAGGTGTGCCGCCTTGAGGTATGTAGTGGGTTTCGAGAGATACATAACCCTTGTATCCGGCATCGTGCAGAGCTGATAGATGGCCGCGGTAATCGATAATGCCGGAACCAACCACACACCATTCCGGCTTCCCATCCTTCAGTACCGCGTCCTTGACATGAACATGGGCAATCCGATCGCGAACGGCCAGGTACCCATCGGGGTAGGGAACCTCGCCCGCAGCAAGGGCGTTGCCCGGATCCCAGCAGACCGCCAGACACTCCGATGGGATGGCCGAAACAACGCGGGCGGTTTCGGCCCCTGTTCCGACATAACAGGCGTGTTCGTTCTCCAAGCAGAGCACGACATTCCGACGCTCAGCCACCTCGACTGCGCTGGCCACTGCCTCGATGATCCGCTGTTCAATCTCCGCGTTCATTTCCTGGCGGCGCCAAAAAGTAAAGATCCGGATCATCCTTGTTTCAAAGAAATCAGCAAGAGTGATGAGACGATCCAGTAACTCGAACTGATCGTCATACTTTCGAGCTTGCGCAAGGTGCATCCGACCGGCAACAGCGGCCTCATCCGAGTACAGGTCGCACTTATAGAACGGGCTCGCCAGGCAACAGACCTCGATGCCACGTTGCTTTAGCGCTTTCTTAGCTCGCTCAGCCTGATCTTGATCCAGGTCCGCGATATTCGTGCCCCAGAGTCCGCGGAGCTCAGCTCCGGTCCCACCGTATTCCGACAGGACATCCAGGGCGTGTTCGAAGTCCTGCGAGATCTCATCCGTGATGGCCGCTAGCTTCATTGTTTCCCGTTCACACAGAAGATGCGCCCGAAGCCGAAGCCGGTCTCGGACGCTAATCTCATGGTACCGCAGGGGTCCCTGGTGTGTCAAACTTGTGGGATTGGAACAGAAAGTGGCAGAAT
>JABWBA010000082.1 GCA_013360745.1 Chthonomonadales bacterium
AGCTGCCGCTCGTAGCGCGAGTTCTGGATCATAAGATCGCCCATCTGGTCAGCCGCACCGACGAGGTGGACGCACGTTTGGTGACGCTCGCGCGTCAGCTCAACGGCTCGATCGTAACCAATGACTATAATCTGAACAAGGTTGCGGCCTTACAGGGCGTTAAGGTCCTTAATGTCAACGAACTGGCGAATGCCCTGAAGCCGGTCGTGCTGCCCGGTGAGATCATGCAGGTGAGCGTAATACGGGAAGGTAAGGAACCGAGCCAGGGCGTAGCCTATCTTGATGATGGGACAATGATCGTTGTAGAGGACGGCCGTCGGTGTATCGGCGAAGTCGTGGATGTGATCGTTGCGAGCGTGCTGCAGACCGTGGCAGGCAAGATGATCTTCGCAAGGGTCAAGGACGATGGCGGCCCTATGGAGGATTCACGTGAAGGCAGCGGCCATCGTGCCGGCGGCGGGCAGCGGCTCAAGGTTCGGTAGCCAACGAAGCAAGATCTGGACCTCGCTTGCCCAGCGTTCGGTAATCGAGTGGGCGGTGGCGGCGCTCGACCATCACCCGGGGGTTAGCGATATCATCATAGTGGCCGCTCCACGTGATGCCGATCAAATGCAAACGGCTCTGAGCGGATATGGAAAGGTCAACGAGGTCGTCCCGGGCGATCAAACCCGAGCCGGGTCGGTTCAACGTGGACTGGCTGCTCTATCGAAGGATACTGAAGTCGTGATCGTGCACGACGCCGCGAGGCCCTGTGTCTCTCAAGATACCATCGGTCGCGTTCTTGCGGCCGTCAGCCCCGGGGTTGCGGCGGCGCCCGGCGTACCTATAGGTGACAGCGTCAAGCGTGCCACGACGGACGGTTTCCTACTGGAGAGCCTGGACAGAAATGGACTATGGACCGTGCAGACGCCGCAGGGTTCGATGCGAACCGATCTTGAACGGGCGTATTCTGAAGTCGATCTAACGATGCTCGAGCCAACCGATGAAGCCGGTCTTCTCGCGGCGGCTGGGGTGGCGGTACGGATTGTGCAGGGTGATCCCGATAATCTGAAGATCACATACCCGGAGGATATTGCTCGGGCTGAACGAATACTCCGCGGCCGGTATCCGCGCTCGCCTTCGGTGACGCGAACGGGTATCGGCTATGATGTCCACCGCTTTGCCGCAGGCCGGGAACTATGGCTCGGCGGTGTGCGGATACCGCATACGACAGGCCTGCTCGGCCATTCGGACGCTGATGTCGTAATGCACGCAGTCTGCGATGCGCTCCTGGGAGCCGCTGGAGCGGGCGATATCGGCGTCCTGTTTCCTGACCATGATCCTGTGAACAAAGGCCGAAGAAGCCGTGAGTTCGTAGCCGCAGCGGCCCGTCGTGTGTCGGATCTCGGCAATACGGTGGTCCACATCGATGTGACGATCGTAGCAGAGGAACCGAAGATAACCCCATACCGTCCTGCGATGCTGGCTGCGCTGGCAGAGGCCCTTGGATGCGAGACGGGCTGTATAAGTATCAAAGCCACGACGAATGAAGGAATGGGATTCGTCGGTCGAGGCGAAGGGATCGCATGTATGGCGGTGGCGACGATTACTGGAAAAGCTCTGGAGGAGGATTAGGCGATATGGCTCTCAGTGTTCGTAACAGAAGCGGCGGTGATCTGCCGGATAAAGTACGGAGCTACGCGGAAAGCAAGGCGGCGAAGCTCGAGCGGTACTTCCATGATCTCCTGCGGTTGGATCTGGCCCTTGCGGAGGAACGTGGCATTCACATCGCGGAACTAACCGCGGAAGGCGACGGCGCCCTGCTCCGAAGTCAGGAACGGAACGGCGATCTCCAGGTTGCGATCGGCGCTGCCATCGCGAAGCTGGAACGCCAGGCCAAGCGGTTCAAAACCCGAATCCGCACTGGTCAGCGACGTGTAGGCGAGGATCCGATCGACGATGAGGATGAGGGCGTCCATGAGGACTTCACACCGGTGGTTGCTCGTCGTAAGCGGTACACCATGAAGCCCATGGCGGTCGAAGAGGCTGCGCGCCAGCTGGAGTTAGTCGATCACGATTTCTATATGTTCCGCAACGAGGCTACCGGCGATATATGTACGATCTACCGACGACGTGATGGAGATTACGGCCTCATTGAGGCGGATGACTAGCATATCGCCAGCGATGGCGCTGTCGAGGCTGGGCGAAGGAGCTGCCGATCGTGAAGCTCAGGACATGAGCGATTGAGACGGCTCGGCGTCTTAACCAGCGGCGGCGACGCCCCGGGTATGAACGCGGCGATTCGCGCAGTCGTTCGTACCGCGTGTTCGATGAAACTCGAAGTGCTCGGCATTGAACGGGGCTACCAGGGTCTTGTCGAGGGCCAGTTTCGGCCCATGGATGTACGTTCTGTCAGCTCCATCAATCATCTGGGTGGAACTGTCTTGCGAACCGCTCGCTGCGACGCGTTTCTAACCGAAGAGGGTCGAGCGAGCGCAGCGGCCAACCTGCAGCGGGCGGAGATCGACGGACTCGTCGTGATCGGCGGCGACGGCACCTATCGCGGGGCCGTCGCCATGATTCAGGAACATGGACTGGCGATCATCGGTGTGCCGGGTACGATCGACAACGACATCCCGGGGACATTCGCAACGATCGGTTTCGATACTGCGGTCAATACGGCGCTCGATTGTATCGATCGGGTGCGGGATACATCCGAAGCCCATGAGAAGGTAGCGATCGTCGAAGTAATGGGGCGTCGCGCAGGGTTCATCGCACTGGCATCAGGACTCGCCGGCGGCGCGGAAGCCGTCCTGGTTCCTGAGCGACCCGTCGACTGGGAAGCGCTCGCTCAATCGGTTTGTGCATGGCAGGCGCGAGGTAAGAAGTCGTGCATCATCGTTGTTGCGGAGGGGGCGGCCTCAGCAGAGGAGGTGGCCGCTGCTATCGAGACGCGTACAGGAGTGCGGAGCCGCGTGACGATCCTTGGGTACATTCAACGGGGTGGTCGGCCGACAGCAAGAGATCGCATATTAGCCACACGGTTTGGGTACCATGCGGTCCGGCTTCTTCAAGAAGGCAGGAGCGGCTTGATGGTCGGACTTGGGAATGCCGACGAGATCACGCCAACGCCATTATCCCGCATTCTGGAGGATAAAAAGGGGATCGATGAGGAGTTGCTGGATGTGCTGGGTGTTACCGCATCGTGACGAACGGAATCCCATATGCCTTTGGTCGGGACATCCAGGGATCGCATCGTATGTCGCTGGTCTCGTAGGATGAGGATTGAAGAGTTTCGCAGAGCGCTGCGGCGCGAGTTCGGAGATAATCTGGAACACGCAACGCCGGCGAACGTCCGGAGCTTTCTCGATGACCTGAGCCGGAAGCGTCACGAGCCGATGGTGCGCCAACGAATCGTACTGGACGAGCCGAAGACAACATACGAGGAAATCCTGAGGGACTTCTTTGCACGGGTTCTAGAGTTTCCGCGAGACGAAGCGGTGATGCTCCTCTGGACGATGGCGTTCGAGCTGTCCTTTCTAATGCTAGAGCACCACCTTGGAGATCGGCTCGATGCCCTGTTCGGCGGTGAAGGGAGACGGCCTCAGGATCTCAGCTGACGAATGAGACGCCATCAATCGGCGGGATCAGCGAACGATCAGACGCTTCGGCCAGGAACAGTTCGATCGCTCTGCGGCCGCGAACACCCATATCAACGGTCCAGTCGTTTACGTACATACCGACGAAACGGTCGGCCGTCGGAGTCGGTAACCCGCGCGAATACTGGAGAGCATGTGTCAGCGCTTCTTGCCGATTGGCGAGACCCTCTACGATGCTTTGCTGGAATGCGTTCGCCACCGCTCGTTGCAGCCCTGGTTCGAGATCGGTCCGTATTACGTTGACACCAAGTGGCAAGGGAAGATCCGTTCGTTCTTTCCACCATGCCCCGAGATCGACGAGGACGTGCAGTCCGTGCTCCCTGTAGGTTAACTGGCCCTCGTGAATGATCAGTCCAGCGTCGATATCGCCGGCCGTGACGGCCTCTATGATCTGATCAAACGGGAGGACGACATAGCGCAGCCCGGTAGGATTGGATGGCTCCTCTGGCGGAATCCGTGCGGATCGCCAGAGCTGTAAGGCGAGGAAGGCGCTCGTAAGTTCGCCCGGAATCCCCAGTCGGAGCCCGTCCGTCATATGCGGAGTGTCCGGGCGGGCTACTAACATCGGCCCGTACCCATCTCCCATACTGGCGCCGTGCGGAAGGATGGCATATCGCTCGTGGACATACGCGTAGGCGTGGACAGAGATGGCGGTAAACTCCAGGCGGCCCTCGCGCGCCCATCGGTTCAGCGTCTCAATGTCCCGTAGTTCGTGGGTGAACTGAACGCCCGGGACCGATACTCGATCTGTGGCCAGCGCCCAGAACATGAACGCGTCATCGGAGTCCGGGCTGTGCCCGAGGCGAAGATGATTCATTGGGAAGCTCCCAGGAGCGGCGCCTTGTGTCCGCGTGGTTGGGCGGCCGCTAACGATCTCGACGGGCGCCACATGGATGATACCTCACGAGCATGCACGCCGAGTGGTGCGGCGGTCTATCGATGGAGGATAAGCCCTCCGTCGCGCAGAACACTATAAATGGATCATCAGGCATCGAGGAGGGGATGGTGTTGAAAGTCGCGATGTTCGGAGCTGGAGGCATGGGCACGAACCACGCCCGGGCGTACGCAAGGATGCCCGGTGTTGCGGTGGTGGGCGTGATGGACCATAACCGCGATGCTGCGGACCGTCTTGCTGACGCCGTGGGGGCACGCGGGTTCACCAGCGCTGGGGAAATGTTCGATACGATATCCTTCGATATTGTTGATGTGTGCGTCCCGACACCCTGGCATGCCGAGTACGTTTGTCTAGCCGCGGAACGGGAAGTCGCGGGGATCGTCGTAGAAAAGCCGATGGGCCGAACGATCGAGGACTGCGATCGGATGATTGAGGCGTGTCAACGGAGGAAGATACCGTTGTTTCCTGCGCACGTGTTGCGGTTTTTTCCGGAGTTCGCAGCGGCCCGGCGGCAAGTGGATAGCGGCGTCATTGGGGATGTTGCCAGCGTTCGCACGCGACGCGGGGGGCCGTTCCCGAGAGCCTGGGAAAACTGGTATGGCAAGCCGTCACTGAGCGGGGGAGTCATACTCGATCTGATCATCCATGATTTCGATTGGCTCCGATGGACCTTCGGCGAAGTTGACCGTGTCTTTGCGCGGTGTCTGAGCGCCGGCAAGCACGAGGTCGACAAGGATTATGCCCTTGTGACACTGCGATTTCGCTCCGGCGTCGTGGGACATGTTGAGGGAACATGGGCCGATCCGGGTGGGTTCAAAGTCGGTATTGAGGTGGCAGGCAGAGAAGGCCTCATCGAGCTCAACTTCAATCAACCGGCATCTCCTGCGTTTACGGCTGCGATCAGCGGTCCCGTGGGCGCCGGCCCGGGCGTAGCGGTGCCCGAGAACCCGACGGCGGAGAGCCCCTATTATCTGGAGCTGGAGCATTTTATCTCGAGCATTCGCTCGGGCACGCCTCCGGCGATCACCGCGGAGGACGGACGTGCGGCAGTGCAGATCGCTGCGGCGGCGCTCGAATCGGCAGAAACAGGCCGTCCGGTCCATATAGTATGAGTGCGTGGAGGTACCTACGATGGGTGTGAAGATCGGTATCATGAGCATGGCGCATATGCATGCCTACAGCTATGCGGATGCGGTTCGTTCGATGCCGAACGCGGAACTGGCCGGTATTGCGGATCACGATACTGATCGAGCAATCGAAACCGCAACGACGTTCGAGACGACCGCATTCGCACGGTATGCGGATCTCCTTCGAACGGATATCGACGCGGTAATCATAGGCTCAGAGAACGTCCGGCATCGTGAACTCTGTGAGATGGCGGCAGACGCAGGCAAACATGTCCTGTGCGAGAAGCCACTCGCGACATCAGTTGAGGATGGACAGGCAATGATCGCCGCATGCCGAAAGCGTCAGGTACAGCTGATGACGGCGTTCCCCTGTCGATTCAGTCCGGCGATGGGGCGGCTCCGTACTACCGTGATCGACGGCGCCGCCGGCTCCATCCTGGCCATTCGCGGTACCAACAGGGGCCGATGTCCGTTCGGTTGGTTCGTGCAAACGGAGCTCAGCGGCGGCGGCGCAGTGATCGATCACACCGTGCACGTCACCGATCTAATGCGCTGGCTCACCGGGTCTGAGGTGGTGGAGGTCTATGCAGAGATATCCAACCGTATGTTCGGGCAGGATTTCGACGACACAGGCTTTCTGAATCTGCGCTTCGCCAACGGGGTCTTCGCGAGTCTCGATACATCGTGGTCTCGGCCAAAGTCGTTCCCCACATGGGGCGACGTCACGATGGCCGTCGTATGCGATCGCGGCACGCTGACGCTTGATATGTTTGCCCAGAACCTCGTCCTCTACTCTGATAAGAGCGGTGCGACGTCGTGGTCGCATTGGGGTGATAACATCGATCGGCTAATGCTCGAAGCGTTCGTAAGCGCGATCGCTGATGGCCAACCGGTGCCAATCACAGGCGAAGATGGTCTCAGAGCAGCTGAGGTCGCTCTGGCGGCGTATCGATCAGCCGAGACAGGCGAGCCAGTCGTCTTATAATCTGGCGACTGATTGCGCCGGCGGACTCCGATCGGCTCGGGTCCATCCGTCGTCGAACTGATAGCCAGGGAGTCGATCATGGACAATGTCAGCCTGGGTGTTATCGGATGTGGCGTCATGGCCCGCGACCTCGCGCGCCGATGCGTGAGGTTAGGGAGGGTGAGGATCGCTGCCGTCTACGACAGTGATCCTGATATCGCTGCCTCTGCAGGAGTCGAGCTGGTTGCGGAGCCGGTTTTCGATGTTGGTGAGCTCTGCAATCGAATCGATATCGATGCGGTGATCATAGCCTCTCCACCGGGCGCTCATCTTGAAGGTGTCCTTGCCGCCGCTGCAGCCGGCAAGGCCGTGTTCTGCGAGAAGCCGCTCGGCATCTCGGTGGCGGAATGCGATCGGATGATCGCGGCATGCCGCAATGCTGGCGTTCCTCTCTTTGTCGGCCATGTCCTGAGGCTGTTCCCGTTGTTTCGACACTCGATTCGATTATGCCGCGACAGCGTGATCGGGAAAGTGCGGGGTGTAGCCATCACTCGAACCGGCTATTCCACCGAGTTTCACAGCGGTTGGCGGAGCGGAAGAGCGATGGCGGGCGGCCTCCTATATGAAGTGCATGTGCACGAGTTCGATTATATGCGCGCGCTCCTTGGACGTCCGACGCGAGTGACGGCGCGTCTCGATGACGCCTATCGCAAGATGGAGTACGAAGATACCGCGTATGTGATGGTCGAGTTTGAGGGAGGCGGCACAGGGCTGCTTCATGCCAGCAACAGCTCGCCAATCGGCGAGTACAACGTCCATATCCATGGCTCCGAGGGGAATATGGTCCATGGAGGCTTCGGAGGGAACCTCCGCTATCAAACGATTCATGGAGTTGCCACCGAGGTCAGTCTCAGCGAGATCGGCGGCCAGAACCCATACGACAGAGAGCTGGGATCGTGGATCGACTCACTGACGATCGGACTCGAACCGCTCTTCACCGGCGAGGACGGACGCATGGCGGTGGCGATGGCGGAATGCGCCTACCGATCAGCAGGGTCCGGTAAGCCGGTGTCGATCAGCGAAGTGCTCACACCCAGCGATTGATCGCAACGGTGCCCAGGAACCACAGAAGCCCGTACGCCGCGATTGCCGTCCTGAGGGAGCGGATGACCAGGCTCTCGCAGTACGGTCGGCTTGTCTCCGCGATCACGAGTGGTATCCCGACAAGGGCTGCTTTTACGAGCACGAAACCGTACGGGCCGAAACGGGAGTACGCCAGCGCCATCACGGGATTAGCCTCGATGCCGTGCCCCGTCGCTAGCAGATAGGACGTAAACAAGAGGTCCCCGAGGCACATCGTCGCGAGGATCACCGTCTCACGGAGGACGTGCGAGGTGCGGCGATGATCCGCAGGCAATGCAGGCTCCGGATATGGGGTCAGGACTGGCCTATAACCGCCAGCCGTGCCTGTACCGTCGTCGGAGCAGACTCTCGGCCCGCGGCGCATTGGGTATCGCCAACCGTTTGGCGTCCCAGACGATCGGTTCTCCACACCGATACGCAACATTGCCGAGGAGCACCGCCTCGGTAAGGCGGCCTGCATACGCGAAGTCGCAACTAGCCTTATTACCGGACTTGCACGCTTCAATCCATTCTGCGTGATGCCCCGGGCTTTCGGAGATCGACCGGGGCGGTGGGGTCCAGGAGGCGAATCGATCCGACGGAAGGAGGGAATGTTTATCGTAGTCGGCGATCAGCATCCCGCGGTCTCCGACGAAGAGGGTCCCGTTGCCCCAGCTCGGCAGGAGTCCCTGAGCGAAATACGGTGGTCTCTTGTCGCCGTGGTACCAGGTTAGGCGGACCGTGCGGGCATCGGTGCGCGATGGGATCCGATAGCGAACGATCAGCCACGACGGTGCGCTTTCCGGATGGACGGGCGGGCCTTCCGCGGTTATCTCGATGGGATCACCAAGGTCGAGAGCCCAGTAGGGCAGGTCCATGTGGTGGCAGGCCATATCGCCCAGCATTCCGTTCCCGAAGTCCCACCAACCGCGCCAGTGAAACGGAACATAAGCTGGATTGTAC
Organism: Chthonomonadales bacterium; assembly: GCA_013360745.1. Classification (GTDB taxonomy): domain Bacteria; phylum Armatimonadota; class Chthonomonadetes; order Chthonomonadales; family CAJBBX01; genus JABWBA01. The sequence goes on from JABWBA010000082.1 coordinate 8,710, forward strand.
GGACGTTCCGGGGCGGGGCCCAACCATAGATCCCAATCGAGATCTGCGGGTACCGCCGGCGTGTCTAGAGGACGATCGCCCGGACTGTAACTGCCTCCGCACCAGACATGGACCTCCGAGCAGACGCCGATCGCACCTGACCGAATAGCTTCGACCACTCTGCGATAGTTCGATCCGGCGTGGATCTGGATACCCATCTGCGTCGTGCACGTACTGCCGCGGGCAAGGTCGGTCAGCAAACGGGCCTCCGCCACCGTGTGTGTCAGCGGCTTTTCGCAGTAGACATGAAGGCCGCGTCGGAGCGCCATGGCCGCGACGGGAGCATGGGTATGGTCCGGGGTGCTGATGACCACTGCGTCGAGCGCGCTTTCGTCCATCATTCGTCTGAAATCGGAGTACACGGCCGCCTTGGGGAAGCGCGCATGCGCCTGGCGCGCCAAACTAGCGTCGACATCGCACAGGGCGGTGATCTCCTCGGCCGCTACACCGTCCAGGTTAGCCTGGCCACGATGGGCAACGCCGACGATGCCGATCCGTAATCGGCCGTTCGCCCTGTATGAGCGCGCTGCGCTAGCCGGTAATCCGAAGAGCAATCCTGCGCCCATCGTTACCCCCGTGGCCAGCATATCGCGACGCGTCACCGATTGTCTCATCGCAGCGCATCGGTTGACCGGACGGTCGGGATCTCCCGCACGTAGATATTGCGGAAATACAACGGACTTCCGTGATGTTGGAGTTCGATGGGACCGCTTGCATAGATGGGCTTATCGCGTTCCCAGTAGTTCTCCATCGTAACCGCCCGAACGACCAGAACGTTGTTGAGAAAGATAGTGGCCTTATCTCCGAGCATCAATATCCGGAAGCGATTCCATTGGCCCGGCGGGTTGTCGGCTACTTCAAGCGGCGTCCTCGGGTTCTTCTCGTTGTTGTAGAAGGCCCCCGATCCTTCAGTGTTGTCCCATATCTGGACCTGCGGGCTGCCCCGAAGATAAATGCCGCTGTCACCACCCTTCTCGATTTTCCAGTCGACGAGAAGCTCGAAATCCGCGTAGTCTTTGACGGTGCAGAGGCTATTGTGTTTACCATCGTACGTGATAACACCGTTGATGACGGTCCAGTGTTTGGCGAGATCCCGATCGGCTTCGCGCTGGGCCTCCGCCAGTTTCTCAGTGGTCATCGCCGCCCGCGATGGGGGGCTGCCCACCAGGCCGTGCCAACCGGAGAGGTCCTTGCCATTGAAGAGCGCCGTAAATCCAGGAGGGGCCGTATTGGGTTTCTCCGGGTTTGATAGGTCTCGGATACGGATATTCCGGAACTCCACGCGGCTCGGCCCATGCCCGAGGAAGCCGATCCTGCCCCGGTCGCGGAGCATGCCGGGATGTTCAAGGAGCGTGGCGCGATCCGTGATCCTATTTAGGTCCGTGTTGACCACGGTCTTTCCGTTGATCGTGACGCGTATATGGCGACCCTGGGCCTTGATCTCTTCGGTATTCCATTCACCGGCCTTTTTCGGGGCGCCGCGCCTGGCCGGAGCAACCCTGTAAATGGAGCCGCAATATTGTCCCGGAAGGAGGTCCTTGTACATGGGGTGGTAGTCGTCCAGTATCTGAACCTCCATGCCCGCATAGGCGGCGTCGCCACCGAGCGGCGCTCGGATACCGACGCCGTTATTGCCGCCGGGTTCCAGACGGAACTCGAAGCGTAGGACGAAATCGGAATACTCGTTCTCGGTGTAGAGATTGCCTCCGCCATCGGAAGGAGCAACGAGAACGCCCTTGTCCACGATATATCCGGGACCGGACTGGTTCGTAAGGACCCACCCGTCCAGGTTCGAACCGTTGAACAGGCGAACAAACCCTGATTCGGGTTGGCGCTGCTGCGCGGTTGCGGAGGCGCCGCAGGGCACAAACGCGCAGATAGTGAAGGCGATCGAAGCGATACGGCCAGTCCATCGAGACATGTGTGTCACCACCGTACGTGTTGGTTTTGGTCGGTTATTCTGCAGCCCACGCGCACATTCCTGTAGGCGCAGGTACGAGTCGAAACGGTCAACGCTCCGCTGCGCGATGTCAGCAGATCCTGGGCAATAGTTCACCGCTGAGCATATCCACGGGACGCAAGCCACCGATCGTTTTGATCAAAACGTGGCCGTTCGATGCGCGTGTTACCGTGCCGATCCGAACCGCGTCACGGGCGACGTCGTAACGCCTGAGGATCTCCAATGCCCGTTCTGCATCGTGGGAGGCAACGAAGGAGACGAATCGGCCTTCGTTCGCCACATGAAGCGGATCGAAGCCCATGAGCTCGCAGGCGCTCGCTACCTCCGGGCGTATCCGTATGGCTCGCTCGTCCACGGTGATCTGAAGCGAAGCGTCCTCCGCGATCTCGACAAGGGCGCTTGCCAATCCGCCCCGGGTAAGATCGCGCATGCAATGCACCTCAATGCCGGCCTCCAGCATAGCGAGGGCGGGCGTTGACACCGGCGCGCAATCACTCAGGATCTCCGTCTGAAGTGCAAGACTCTCACGAGCAGCCATAACTGCGATGCCATGTCGTCCGATATCCCCGCTCAGCAGAACCGCATCATCCTCCGCAATACTCTGGGGACCGATCGGAATGGGGCTGCGGACCACGCCGACACCGGATGTGGTGATGAAGAGACCGTCGCCGCGACCTCGTTCGACAACTTTGGTATCCCCGGTCATGATGGATATGCCCGTCGCGATGGCCGCATCGCGCATCGCTTCGACGACGCGGAGAAGCGTCTCCATCTCCAGGCCTTCCTCGATGATGAACGCGGCGCTCAGCCACTTCGGTTCAGCCCCTCCCATCGCGAGATCATTCACGGTGCCGTATACCGCGATCTCGCCGATATTGCCGCCGGGGAAGAACATCGGCCTTACGACGTAGGCGTCGGTCGTCATGGCTAACTGCAGTCCGGCGCCCTCAGGGTTCTCGACATTCAGTAGTGCGCTGTCGTGGAGCGCCCGATCATGGCTCGCCTCTGCCGCGCCAAAGGCCGCGGCAAAGACACCGCTGATCAGATCGCGCATCAGCCGTCCGCCTCCGCCGTGCGCCATCACGATGCTGGGATAACGTCGAAGGGGGACAGGGCACACCAGGCTGCCCGGGGTCGTCACGCAGCGGCTCCGGTCGATGTCCCGTGGCTGTCGGCCGGCGCCAGGCCTCGTCGATAGCGGTAATAGGCAGAGCATGCGCCTTCCGCCGAGACCATCGTGGCTCCCAGCGGATGTTCCGGCGTGCACTCGGTCGCGAACGCCGGGCATTCGGTGGGCCGTCGCAGCCCCTGCAGCACCTTACCGCTAATGCACACAGAGGGTTCATCTGCCGTAATCGACGAGACGCCGAAGATCGATTCGGCATCGAACCGGGCATAGTCCGGTTGGAGCTCCAGTCCACTCGACGGTATTGCCCCGATCCCTCTCCATTTCCGATCGACGCGCCGGAAGACCTTCCGTACCATCTCCATGGCAGGCGTGTTGCCAGACGCCCGAACGGACCGCGCATACTGGTTGATCACGCGCGGACGACCTTCTTCGAGGGCTTCGACGCAGAGGAGCACGCCGTGAAGCACGTCCAGGGGTTCAAATCCCGTGACTACGATGGGGATCTGATACTGTCTGGCAAGCTCCTCGTACTCTTCGGTGCCGACGATGGTGCACACATGCCCGGCCGCGAGAAAGCCGTTGACGGCGGTATCCGGCGAGTTCATGATGGCTTCGATTGCGGGTGGAACAAGAACATGCGACACGAGAAGGCTGAAGTTGGTCAGGCCCTTCAGGCGCGCCATCTCGACTGCCCCCGCGTTGGCCGGCGCGGTAGTTTCGAAGCCGACGGCGAAGAAGACGACATTGTTATCGGGTTCCGCTTCGGCGATCGCGACAGCATCAGCCGGCGAATAGACGATGCGGACGTCCGCGCCGCTTGCGCGTGCCGACATCAAGTCTCCACGGCTTCCTGGGACACGGAGCATGTCCCCGAACGAACAGAAGATGACATCGGGGCGGCATGCGATCTCATAGGCGCGGTCGATCATCTCCAGCGGTGTAACGCACACCGGGCATCCCGGACCATGGATCAGGGTAATACTCGGAGGTAAAAGCTGATCAAGCCCAAACCGTATGATCGAATGGGTCTGGCCCCCGCAGACCTCCATGATCGTCCAGGGCCTGGTCGCCGTG
>JABWBA010000083.1 GCA_013360745.1 Chthonomonadales bacterium
CGCGCTCGATGCCGCCGCGGCCGGGGCTCAATCGGCGCGAGCGCAAGCCAGGGCCGCTGCGGCACAGCTGGATCTGCTCCTTGCCGGCACCCGCCCTGAGGAGATCCAGGCCGCCCGCCAACAGGCCGAGCAGGCGCGCGAGGCGGTTCGCCTGGCGCGCGCTCAGCGCGAGAACGCCTTCGTCTATGCACCGCTGGACGGCATCGTCAAGACGAAGATCGTGGAAGCGGGCGAGACGGTGACGGCGGGGACGCCGCTGGCGGTCGTCCTGGATATGCGCCGTCCCTGGCTCAGGGTCTTCATCCCCGAGACGCGCTACGGACAGGTGCGAATCGGGGATCGGGCGGAGGTCACCGTCGACAGCTTCCCGGGTGACGTGTTCGTCGGAGCCGTATCTGAAATCGCTTCCGAGGCCGAGTTCACGCCGAAGAATGTGCAGTCGCAGGAGGAGCGGGTCAAGCTCGTCTTCGGGGTCAAGATCGATTTGCGCGGCTCGGACGGCCGGCTCAAGCCCGGGATGCCGGCCGACGCGGTGATCCGTACCGCAGCGAAGCGCCGGCTGACTGCCCAGAGCCCGTAACGATGGAGTTCGTTGTCGAGTGCGACCGCCTCACCCGGGCGTTCGGCCGGCGTGTCGCGGTCGACGCCCTGACCCTGCAGATCCCGCGCGGCGAGGTATTCGGGCTCATCGGCCCGGACGGCGCCGGCAAGACGACGACCATGCGGATGCTCACTGCGATCATGGCGCCGTCGTCGGGCAGCGCCCGCGTTCTGGGCCTCGATGTCACCCGGGACGGGGAGGCGATCAAGGAACGAATCGGCTACGTCTCCCAGCGGTTCAGCCTCTACGGCGACCTCACAGTCGGCGAAAATCTGGAGTTCTTCGCGGACCTGTTCCAGGTGCCGCCCGACGAGCGCCCGGAACGGACCGAACGACTGCTCGCCGCGAGCCGCATGACGCCGTTTATCCGCCGACAGGCGCGGGACCTTTCCGGCGGCATGAAGCAGAAGCTCGCGCTGGCCTGTGCATTGATCCACACGCCCGAGGTCCTTTTTCTGGACGAACCGACGACGGGGGTCGACCCGGTCAGCCGCCGCGACTTCTGGCGGATTCTCTACGGACTCGTGGGTGACGGGATGACCCTGGTGGTCAGCACGCCGTTCATGGACGAAGCGGTCCGCTGCCACCGTATCGCCCTGATGCACCTCGGACGAATGCTGATGTGCGATACGCCCGATGCCATTCGAGCCCGGCACCCGGATGAGGTCGACCTCGAGGCCGCATTCATCAGGCTCATCCGCGATACGGAGAGTTCGTCGTGATGCCCCCTGCCATCGCCTGCGTCGATCTGGTCAGGCGTTTCGGTACATTCACGGCAGTCGACCGCATCACCCTGCAGGCGCACGTCGGCAGCGTGTTCGGTTTCCTCGGGCCCAACGGCTCCGGCAAGTCCACGACGATCCGGATGCTCTGCGGACTGCTCGCGCCAACCTCAGGGCAGGCCATCGTCGACGGCATCGACGTCGCCCGTGACCCGGAGAGCGTCAAACGGCGGATCGGATACATGTCCCAGAAGTTCTCCCTGTACGAGGATCTGACCGTGCGCGAGAACCTCGAGTTCTATGGAGGCATCTACGGGATCGGCCGCCGAGGCCGACGCGCTCGGATCGACGAGACGCTCGAGCGCACCGATCTGACCGACAACCCGGACACGCTCGTCCGCGAGCTCTCCGTCGGAGTTCGGCAGCGGCTCGCCCTGGGCGGCGCCCTGCTGCATCGTCCCCGCATCCTGTTCCTTGATGAACCGACGTCCGGCGTCGATCCGATCTCGCGTCGGCGGTTCTGGTCTCTAATCCATGAGCTGACGGCCGAGGGCGCCACGATCCTCGTGACGACGCACTATATGGACGAGGCCGAACAGTGCGACAGGATCGCACTGATTCGCTCCGGCAAGCTCGTCGCCGATGGATCGCCAGCCGACCTCAAGCGGGAGCTGATGCCCTGGCCGATCCTTTCCATCGACTGCGCGAATCCGTTTGAGGCGCTCGATATCATCGCCAGAACGCCTGGCGTTCGCGATGCGGCGCTTTATGGGGTCCACATCCACGCCGTCGTCGAGGATACCGCAGTTGCCGATGCCCTGCGGACGGCGCTGGAGGCGAGCGGACACGCTGTGTACCGCATCGAAGGCGTGGCAGCAACTCTGGAGGACGTCTTCGTCGCGGCGGCTGAGGGAGACGCCGACGCATGAGACGGCCCAGGTCCAGAACGGCGGCGATCCTTCGGAAAGAGCTCCTCCATATCCGCCGCGATACTCGCAGTCTGATCGTGGCGGTTCTGATGCCTGTCGCACTGCTGCTGATCTACGGCTACGGGGTCTCGAGCGACATCAAGAACATCCGCCTTGGAGTGGCGGACTGGAGCGACACGCGCGAGTCCCGCGAACTGATCGGGGCGTTTACGAACTCCGGGTACTTCCGGGTTGTCCGGCGATCGGACCGCTATCAGGACCTTCATAGAGCCCTCGATCGCAGAGAGATCGGAGTTGCCCTGATCGTGCCCACAGGCTTCGCTCGCGATCTCGCCCGCGGCCGGCCGGTTCGGGTCCAGATGCTCGTGGACGGGACCGATCCGAACACTGCCACCGTGGCGTCCGGCTATGCGGACGGCATCATCCAGAGTCGATCCGCAGCCCTGGGCCGGGAGTGGGCCGTTCGTCATGGCCAGCCGTTTCCGCGCGGCGCACCACCCATCGATGCGCGGGTCCGGGTGCTGTATAACGAGAATCTGCGGAGCGCCGACTTCCTGGTTCCCGGGCTCATCGCGGTGATTCTGGCGATGACCTCCGCGCTCCTCACGTCGGGAACAATCGCCGGCGAACGGGAGCGGGGCACGATCGAGCAGCTGGTCGCCTCGCCGCTTCGGGCGCGGGAGCTGGTCCTCGGGAAGATCGCCGCCTATTCGCTCATCTCGTTCGTCAATGTGCTGCTCGTCGTTCTCGTGGGAACGCTGCTGTTCCAGGCGCCGCTTCGGGGCAGCCTGCTCCTGCTGATGCTCGCTTCCGCCGTATTCCTCATGGCCGCTCTCGGACAGGGGCTGATGCTGTCGGCTCGTATGCCCACCCAGCAAACGGCGATCACGGCCGCGCTGATGACCACGATGGTGCCGAGCGTCCTGTTGTCCGGGTTCTACTTCCCGATCTCATCGATGCCATTGCCGATCCAGTGGTTCACAGCGATCATCCCGGCGAAGTACTTCATGGTCATCACCCGCGGCATCTTCCTGAAGGGCGTTGGATTGCCCGAGCTCTGGCCCCAGCTCGTCATGCTCGCGCTCTACAGCCTGTTGATCCTGAGCGCGGGGATGCGAGCGTTCAAAAAGACGCTATGACGCGCCCGGGTCAACCTGTCCCGATTCGAGAGGAGCGATGCCATGCAGCGCGTCATTGAGCTGGTCCGAAAAGAGTTCCGACAGCTGCGCCGGGACCGTCAGATGATGCCGATGATGCTCGTCGCACCGGTAATCCAGCTGATCGTGTTCGCGTTCGCGATCAGCACCGACATCCGGAACCTCCCTGTGGCCGTCTGCGATATGGACCGAACGGCGTCGAGCCGCGACCTGATCCGCGAGCTGACGAGCAGCGAGTATTTCCGGCTAATCGGACGTTTTGATCGGCATGGCGACGCCGATCGATGGTTGGACGAAGGGCGCGCCTCGGTCATCATCATCGTGCCCAGGGGTTTCGAGCGGGACCTGAAGTCGGGGGACACAGCCGATCTCCAGGTCCTGCTCGACGGTTCGGACCCGAACACCGCCACCGTGGCCATGTCGTACCTGTCCCGGTTAATCCAGTCCCGTTCGGTCCGGATCCTCTCCGACCGATCGATCCGATCCGGTCGTGTCGCGGCGTCCTCTCCGTCGATCACAGCCGAGACGCGTACCTGGTACAACCCCACGCTTGCCAGCGCTCTCTTCATGGTGCCCGGGGCGATGTGCGTCATCATCGGGATGTCGGCGACCATTGCCACCGCGTTGGCCATCGTCCGCGAACGGGAGATCGGGACGATGGAGCAGCTGATCGTAACCCCGCTCCAGTCGTGGGAGCTCATGCTCGGCAAGACGCTGCCCTATCTGGCCGTCGGGATGGTCAATATGGCGGCCATCCTGATCGCCAACGCCCTGATCTTCCATGTCCCCGTCCGGGGGAGTCTGACACTGCTCCTGGCGCTGGGCGGGGTGTTTCTGATCGCCTCTCTCTACCTCGGCCTGCTGATCTCGACGCTGTCGCGGACCCAGCAGCAGGCGATGCTCACGGCCTTCTTCTTCCTGATGCCGAACTTCCTCCTCTCAGGATTCATGTTCCCCATCGCGAATATGCCGCAGGTCCTGCAGTGGGCCACGACCCTCCTGCCGCTCCGGTACTTCCTCGTCATGGTGCGAGGCATCTTCCTCAAAGGGAGCGGGTTCAGCGAGATGACCGACCAGTTCTGGCCGCTCACCATCATCACAGTGGCGATCGGCGTGGTGGCGGTCAGCCGGTTCCAGAAGCGGCTCGACTAGCCAGTCTCCCTCTCCGGCCGTCTGGGGCCGATCCGACTCCCGACGTCCCCATGACGGCCAGCGTTCCATGCGCGATCGCCGATCTGGAGATCGACGAGCCCGTCCGGGGTGGTGGGGAGCTCGATGGAACGAGCGGATCGGCTACTCGATGCGGATGTCGTCCAGGTAGAACTCGACGGGCCGGCCCTGTCCCGCGACCGTCCAGCCGAAGGCGGTCTTGATCCTCGCCAGCGCGGCGCCGTCCAGCGGAATCTCGTAGCGTTTCCATTCGGCAGGGAGCGTCACGTTCTCGAGCTTCAGCCGGACAGTGTCGGCGAAGGGCTTGTCGGGACCGAGCAGGCCGAAAAGGAACGATACGACCTCGCCGCCCCGGGCGCCGCGGGCGTGCCAGACCAGCCGGCGGGCGCCCGACAGATCGTAGCCCCCAGGCCGATCGCCCCAATCCCCGGATGGGTTCTGCCAGACGACGCCGCCCCATCCGTCGGCAGCGAGGTAGGCGCAGCGGAGCGCGGTCCTGCCCGCGAAGGGCCGATCGGCGCTGTCGGGATCGAGCCGAATGGACCCGGTCCCGCCCATCCAACCCGAAGGGGAGTAGGGCGTTGGGTCACCCGCCTCGGCGTAGAGCGCCATCGGAAGCCGCGCCCGGGGCGCCCTGTCGATTGCGCCCGTATTCCTGACGAGCAGGGGCAGGTTGGCCGTAGCCCCGCCCCCCTTGCCGTCCCGAACCGAGACAAAGAGCCGATACCCCCTCGGTGCGGCAGGCATCCGAACCACGGCCGAATCGACGCCGGCTCGGACGATCGCCTCGGGGAAGATCGGAGGCGTCGCTTCGGCATCACCGCCCGAACCTGTGGCCGCCGGTTCGGCCTGCAGCGTCCATTCCGCGCTCAGACGGTCGCCGTCCGGGTCCGAAGCGGTGAGACGTACGGTCAGCTCCGCGCCGGGCGTCGTCTCCGCGGGCCCAACGGGCGTCAGAGCGCGGATCACCGGGCACCGATTCGCCGGTTCCGCGCCAGTCCAGAGCTTTTGCAGGACGTCGGCGGCAGCCAGTCTCGTCCCATCGGGCAGGAGCATCCCGAACCATGTGGCCGTCGTCTCCTGTTTCTGACCCCACAGAAACGCGAATCCCCCGAGGCACAGGGGCGATCGCTGCACCGTCTCCGTCCATGCCTTCCGATACATCCCGGCCTTTTCCGAGCTCGTCGCCTCGATGGCCGCTCCCCACGCGGTCCGACCCGCCTCCCAGTGCCCCAGCGGCCCGAACTCGGTGAGGATGAACGGTTTCCGGCCGCCGGCCCTGGCGTACCGTTCGCCCAGGGTGGCCGCGCCCCCGTAGGCGTTGATGCCGACGATGTCGACAGCGGGGCAGAGACGATGGAGGTTGCGCACCTTCTCGGGGGGCGCCTCCGCGATCACCGTCATCACCGGATGGCGGGGGTCCAGGTCTTTGACCATGACGGCGAGGTCGTTGACGGCCTTCCAGATGAGCTCGCTGGTCCCGTCTCCCTCCATCTCGTTGCCCAGAGACCAGAGGAGCAGGGCCGGGTGATCCCGATGGGCGAGAACGACGCGGCGGACCTCCTCCTTTTGCCGCTCGATCTGCGCCGGGTCGCTGTAACGGAACCCGTGTCGTTCGTGCCCGAGCCAGATGCCGGCTGCCACGCGGATGCCCCGCTTCTGGGCGGCATCGAGAGTCGCTGACAGCTGATCCGCGCCCCAGGTCCGCACGGCGTTGCCGCCGATCCGCTTCAGGAGCTCGAGGGAGCCGTCGCCGCCCACGCCGCGGATCTGGACGGGCTTGCCCCCGATCATCAATCGCACGGCGCCGCCCTGTCGGCCGATCCGAACCTCCGCCGGCGTCGCCGGAGACGCGAAGACCCCGAGGAGGCCGGCAAGAAGGAGAGGCCGACGACCGATCATGACGGATCTCCTGCGAAATGGCAGGCGGCCGTTCGGCCGGGCCGCCACTCGCGAAGCTCCGGTTCCTCCTCCGCACAGATCGGCCGGGCGATGGGACAGCGGGTGCGGAAACGGCAGCCCGTGGGAATCGATACCGCGGTCGGGACATCGCCCTCGATCGGCGTCCGACGGACCGGTCGACCCGGGTCGACCGACGGCGCTGCAGCGAGGAGCGCTCGAGTGTACGGATGGAGAGTCTCGGCGAAAAGGGCGTCCGAGGGTCCCTCTTCGACGATGATTCCGAGGTACATAACCGCCACCCGATCGCAGGCATGGCGCACGACGGAGAGGTCATGGGCGATGAGCAGGTACGCCGGCTGGAGCTGCTCCTGCAGGTCGGCCAGAAGGTTCAGGATCTGCGCCCGGACCGAGACGTCCAGAGCGGAGATCGGCTCATCGAGGATGATCAGCCTCGGCTCGGTGGCAATGGCCCTTGCGACGCCGATCCGCTGACGCTGGCCGCCGGAGAACTCATGCGGATAGCGCTCGGCCATGTCCGCGCGGAGCCCCACCAGATGGAGCAGCGCACAGGCGCGCTCCTGCGCCTCGCGCCGAGTTCGCACGATGCCGTGGACCTGCAGCGGCTCCGCGAGGATATCCCGGACGCGCATCCGGGGATTGAGCGCTGACATCGGGTCCTGAAAGACGATCCCCAGATGTCGCCGCATCGACCGCATCTCCCGATCGCTGAGCCGCGCGAGGTCCGAACCCTCGAAGAGGACGACGCCGGACGACGGTTCGATGAGCCGGAGGATCGTCCGGCCCGCCGTCGACTTGCCGCACCCGCTCTCGCCCACCAGCCCGAGCGTCTCGCCCTTCGTCAGGCGGAGGTTGATGCCGTCGACTGCGCGAATCGTCTCCGGAATGCGCCGAACGCCTTCCTGCCGAACCACCTCGAAGCGTTTGGTCAGGCCGCGGACGTCGAGGAGAGGCGGCACGGCCTCCGTTACGGCCACCGGAGATCCTCTCCGCCGCTAGCGCGATCCCGGGCGCAATCGGGGTCGCCCGCGGATGATCGTTCAGGATTGCCTCCCATTGCGACCATAGTCTACCGCCCCGACAGGCTCATAGCGTGCGGATCCCCCGTTCGTGTTCGGGTACAGTAACCGCCATTAGCGGCATACGCCTGCCCTTGCGTACATCCCAACCATGGCATTCCGGCGAGATAGCGGCCTCTTGAGGCGCACCGATACCTTCCTGATGGTCATCGACCTCCAGGAGCCCTTGATGCGGGTGATTCAGCGCGCCGATGCGGTGGCCGCTCGCTGCGTCCTTCTCATGGAAGCGGCGCGTCTGCTGGATCTGCCGATCATCGTGACCGTGCAGAATCGTGACCGTCTGGGCGACCTCATCCCCGAGGTGCGTGAACGGCTGACGGTCGACCAACCGGTCCGCAATAAGATGACCTTTTCTTGCATGCGGGACGAGGCCATCGCGGCGGACATCGCTGCCCTGGAGCGGCGTCAGGCGCTGCTCTGCGGCGTCGAGACCCACGTCTGCGTGCATCAAACCGCTCAGGACCTGCGCGCGCTCGGCTATGAGGTCCATGTGGCCGAGGACGCGGTATCGTCTCGATCTGAGTCCAATCGGGAGGCGGCGCTCCGGCGCTTCGGCGCCTCCGGCATCACCATCACCTCGGCCGAAATGGCCATCTACGAACTAATGGAGCGGGCCGGAACGGACGAGTTTCGCCGGATCCTGCCGCTGGTGAGGTAACACCATGAACCAACAAGCACGATCTCAAGCCCCGCGTCGAACGGGGTTCACGCTCATCGAACTGCTCGTCGTCATCGCCATTATCGCCATTCTGGCGGCGATCCTCTTCCCGGTCTTCGCGCAGGCGCGGGAGAAAGCCCGCCAGACGACATGCCTGTCCAACATGCGCCAGCTCGGCATGGGACTGGCGATGTACATCTCCGACTGGGATGAGCGATGTTTTACCTTCTGCCACGATGTCCAGCTCAGCCGCGCCAATCCAGCCGCGCCGCTGGGAGCCACTCGAGAGAATCGATGGTGGAACCAGATCCTGCCCTACACGCGCAACAACGGCGGTCTCCTTGTGTGTCCATCGGACGGCGGTCGAGTGCCCCATTCCTCCGAGAACGGTCTCGCCGGAAAGCCGCTGGTACCCCGATCCTATGTGGCCAACCGGGCCGCGGAATGGCTGACCCTGTCGGCTGTGGATCGGCCCGCCGATATCATCGTCGTAACGGAGAAGGGCGATCCGTTCGACGATTCCTGGTACGAGCCGCCCAAGAACCTGTATGACAAGATCGGCTATAACCAGCCGGTACTGGCGATGCGCCGCCACAGCGAAGGCGTCAACTGCGCGTTCTTCGATGGCCACGCGAAGTGGATGAGCAGGGGAACCATGATGTCGGATCCCTGCGGGGAACCGTGGTCCGGGGTCGAACTGATGCGTCGATACCCGATCCCGGGCGCCGCACCATGGCACCCCAACTGTCCCAACTAACGTCGAAGGATCGAGGCCCCGCCGCTTCGTAACGGCGGGACCTCGATCGCGAATCGCTAGCGAGGACGCCCGCCCGGGGCCGGGCCTCCGCCAGGCATCATGCCGGGAGACATCTCCTTCGCGCCCGCCGGCGGCTTGAACTTGAAGACACTGGGGCTGATCGGCGCATTGAGCTTCTCAGAGATCAGCGTCATCGTGTTCGTGATGGTCACGCTCTGCGGCTTGGCGTCCTTGGAGGGCTGAGGTCCGCCCGGCATCACCGTGACCGTTTTGACCTGTCGAACGCTGCCCGTCGCTTTATCGACATAGGCCCGCATGTCCATCTTCGGGCCCTGCGATCCGTTCTTGCCTTTGTTCGGCGGGGTGATCTTGATCACCTGACACCGCCGACCGCGGACCATCTCTTCGCCAACGTACGATGCCCTGACGCCCGACTTCGTCAGGTCGCCCAGCATGCCCGCAAAACCCGGGTTGTGCCCCTTGGGTACGGGCATCTTCATGTACGAGTTCATACCCTTCATGTACATGAGCATGGTCTTGCCGTCGGACACCGTCGTCGATGCCGCCATGTTGGCTGCGGCGGCCATCATCCCGGTTGCCTTGCCGGTAGGCGTCATCTCGACACGAGCCTTGCCGCTCCTGGTCGTTTTCATGTTCATCTTGACCGTCATCGATCCCATCGTGCCCATCGAGGTGGTGACCAGCCACTCCCCCTGATACGTGGAGGCGTTTTTGATGGTATTCGTGGCTCGCGTCATGATCGCCCTGGCGTCGGGCGCCCCGATGGCGGCTCCGGCGCTGAGCGCGACGAGAGCCGTCATCGCGCCGATCCGTCCTATGCTGCCTGTCATCTGCCACAAGTCCTTTCCCGGGTCTGCGGCCTGTCGTAACCGAGCCCGAGTGTAATACGTACCCTGAAGGCTACCGGTTTGCCGCCGCCATCTCCTCCAGCCGATCGCTGATCGCCCCGACGACCTGGAGGCACTCCTCCTCCGTTACCGTCAGCGGCGGCAGAAACCGCAGGATCGAATCGCCGACGGCGTTGACGATGATGCCCCCGCGCAGAAGGTCGAGCTGCACCTGCCGGGCGCACGGCGCCGCAAACTCCAACGCCGCCATGAGGCCGACGCCCCGCGCCTCGGCCACGATCTCCGGATAAGTCGCGCGGAGCCCTTCAAGGCCCGCGATGAACGCCCCGCCCGCGGCCTGCGCTCGCTCCATCAAGCTTTCTGTCTCGATCACATCGAGGGTCGCCAGGGCTGCCGCACACGCCAGAGGCTGACCGCCGAACGTGGATCCGTGATCGCCCGGAACCAGCGTCTCGGCAGCGTCGCCCCGCGAAAGGCAGACGCCCATGGGCATCCCCGAGGCCACGCTCTTGGCCAGCGTGACGATATCGCCCTGCACGCCCGCCCTCTGCGAGGCGAGGAAGGAGCCGGTCCGCCCCATCCCGCTCTGGACCTCGTCGAAGATCAGCAGGACCTCAGCTTCGTCGCAGAGGGCACGGATCAGCCGCAGAAACTCCGGCGGAACGACGTGAACGCCGCTCTCTCCCTGAATGGGCTCGAGGATGACGGCGCAGGTCTCCTCGCCGATCGCTTCGTCGAGCGCTTCCACATCCCCGACATCCACGTAGACAAATCCGCCGGGGAGCGGAGTAAAGGGAGCCTGGTATCTGGGCTGGGCCGTAGCCGTTACGGTCGCGAGGGTCCTCCCGTGGAAGGAGCCGGTAAAGCTGACGATCTGGTGGCATTCCGGCCCGCGGCGCGCCTTACCCCATTTCCGGGCGATTTTGATGGCGCACTCGTTCGCCTCCGCTCCGGAGTTCGCGAAGAACGCCCGCTCCATATCGGTCCAGCCGCAAAGGCGTTTGGCCAGCTCCGGCTGCAGGGGATTATGGAACAGGTTGCTGACGTGCATCAGGGTCGCCGCCTGACGGCTGATGGCGTCCACGACGTGCGGATGGCAATGCCCCACGCCGCAGACCGCGATCCCAGCGAGGAAGTCGAGGTACTCCCGTCCGTCGCCATCCCACACCCGCGTGCCGCTGCCGCGCACGAGCGAGACGGGCAAACGCCCGTACGTGCCCATCACCGAGCTCATGTCGGGGAGTTGTGTCTGAGTCATCGCCCCGGACGCCGTATCCATGTCCTGTTACCTCAATCGAGCGGGACCTATGCGCCGCCCCGATGCGTAGATGATATCGCGGGCTATGCGGAAGACACATGGCGGCTCGCGATGGAGAAGACAGGATACCACGTCCCATGACAACATATAGACTGCGATCGGCTCGGTCCGATCTCACGGCCGAGGACACAACCTGCGCGTTCGTCGCCGCAGGTCTGTGTACCGAAGCGCCTGGCTCGGCGGCATGCCGGCAGTGCCGGCGGTATGCGGACCTGCTCAGGAGCGCACGAGACCTGTACGAGGACGTCCGCTGGATCCTCAGCCCGGACGGCATGCTCTACGGAATCCACGACACCGAGGAGCCCGCGCAGGTCCATCCCTAGGCTGGCAAGAGGGTCCTACATACGCCAGGGCGCGCGCATCGCCCGGGCCCGCATTCGATTGGCGTCGGCATCGTCGAACCTCTCCCGCGTCGGGTCCCATTTCAGCCGTTTGCGCAGCCGATAGGCGATGATCGCGAGGTGGCCCAGGGACGCGCCCCTGTGGCCGATCTCCTCGCCCGTGCTCGTGCGTCCGCGCGTCCGGATGCACTCCAGCCAGTTCGCATGGTGGTTGTTGCCGCCGGCGATGCTCCGGTTGGGCATGCCCATCGCCGTGAAGATCTCCGGCGGCCCCCCTTCGATGGGTCCGGCGCCGGTCATCGAGGTGACCCAGCCCTTTTCGCCCACGAAGACCCCTCCGAACATCCCTTCGATCCGGGCGTTCTTCGGCAGCACGTCGTACTGCGCCTTTGCCTGCCCCCAATCATCGACAAGATGGAGCAGCGTCCCGTTCGCATACCGAAACGTCAGCGTTGGATAGCCTCCTTCGCCCGGGGGGATGATCTCCACCGGACCGGTGGTCTCCGTTCCGAGGCCGTACTGCACCACGTCGGCATCGTGCGAATGGTGCCATGTGATCGCGCCGAGCCCGAAGTCGTCGCAGAAGGCCCACGGCACAACCCCGGGTATGGGGTTGCGGTGGAAGGCTTTGTTATAGGGCCGCCATGGAGCGGGGCCGACCCAGAGATTCCAGTCGAGTCCTTCGGGGACCGACTCGGCCGGAAGCTCCCGGGTGACCGGCGTGTAGTTGCCCTCGACCCGCAGCCACAGGGTGAAGGCGTGCTGGACCTTGCCGAGGCCGCCGCGCCGGACGAACTCGCACACGCGGCGGATGGTGGGCGCGCTCCGATACTGCGTTCCGGTCTGGAACACGCAGGCCTGGCGCCGGACGACGTCGACGATGCGGCGCCCCTGCTCGATGCTCATGGAGATCGGCTTCTCGCAATAGACATCCTTGCCGGCCCGGGCCGCGTCGACCGACTGGAGCGCGTGCCAGTGGTCCGGGGTTGCGATGATGACGGCGTCCAGATCCTTCCGTTCGAGCATCTCCCGGTAGTCGTTGTAGGCGGCGCATCGATAGCCGCTCACCCCTGCCGCCGCGGCATGCGCCTCCGCCCGGGCGCGGCCCTCGTCGCGGCGCACGGCGTCGACATCGCAGACGGCGACGAGCTGCACCGACGGCTCGGCGAGGCAGAAG
>JABWBA010000017.1 GCA_013360745.1 Chthonomonadales bacterium
CGATATCAACTCGATGCCGATCATCTATTACGGCGTCACAGGAACACGACCCAGTCGCGATGTTCGGGATATCACCGACAACATCATCAAGCCCAGGTTGAGCAAGATCCCCGGTGTCGCGGCCGTTACCGTGAGCGGGGGCGATGTACGCGAGATCAGAGTGGCCGTGCGCAAAGAACGCCTCGATGCCTATAACATCGGTATCCAGCAAGTGGCAGCGGCAGTTCGCGCGAACACGCTGAACTTTCCAGCCGGCCACGTGATCGAAGGTAACAGGGAGTACAGCGTTCGCCTGGTCGGCGAGTACCGCGATATGGAGATGATCTCCAGAACGCGTATTCGTATGCCCGATGGTCGAACGGTGCCGCTTTCTGAGATCGCCGATGTTCATGACACCATCGCCGAACCCCGCACCGGCAGCAGAATCAACCAGCAGGATTCGGTGGCGATCGTCATCCAGAAGACATCGGAGGGCAATACCGTTGATATCGCGCACAATGTCCGATCTGAGATCGCTCAGCTTCAGAAGGAACTGCCACGCGACATACGGTTCGTTCTGAACAACGACCTCTCGGTTAATGTAGAGCACTCCGTAGACGATGTCGTTATGAGCCTTGTACTCGGTGCGCTACTCGCCGTCCTGGTCGTATTCCTCTTTCTCCATAACCTTCGCGGAACGATGATCGTAGGCATAGCCATTCCAACCTCGGTCTTCGCCACTTTCCTGCCCATGTACGCGTTTGGTTTTACGTTGAACACGATGACCCTCCTCGCTCTTTCCTTGAGTGTAGGGATCCTCGTAGATGACAGCATCGTGGTTCTCGAGAACATCTATCGACACCTGACCCGAGGCGAACAGCCGATCGAGGCTGCCATCAACGGCCGGGGCGAGATCGGCCTTGCTGCGGTTACGATCACACTCGTCGATGTCGTGGTTTTCGTACCGATCGCGTTCATGGGTGGCATCGTCGGCCAGTTCTTCAAGGCTTTTGGCCTTACGATCGCAACCGCGACTCTCTTCTCGCTCCTGATGTCGTTCACGCTGACGCCTCTCCTCGCGGCGCGCTGGTATCGGGCCGGCGAAGCCGTGGAAGCTCACCACGGCTTCTTCGGGATGATCAACCGCATCTATGCCGCTCTCGACCGCTTGTACCGTAAGATCCTGGAATGGGCGCTTCGATATCGCGGCGTTGTCGTCTATATCGGCAGCGGGCTGCTAATCCTTGTACTGCTGGCGATCGCGGCGTCGATTGCTGGACCTGCGATCGCCGGTAGCCTGGTCACTCTAGCCGTATTGTTTGGCGTGTTCGGTCTGATCTTCATGTGGCGGTACAGGGTATTGGGCCTAATAATAACGGGAGCCGGCATCGCATCGGTGTTCATAGCGTATGGCATTGGCATCGGCGCCGGAAGGCCGCTTCTAAACTTCCGCTTTGCGCCGGATCAGGACCAGGGCACGATCACGATCGACGGCGAACTTCCGGCCGGCACCTCGCTAAAGCGAACACGAGAGGTCGTCATGGGCCTGGAGGATACGGTGGCTTCCGTGCCGGATGTTCAGAATATCTTCACGAATCTCGGCAGTACTCAGACAGGCATGGCTGGCGCGGGATCTTCCGGAACTCAGTATTTCTCGCTCACCCTCCGATTGAAGGACAAGATGAGCCTTGCTGAGGCGGTGAATCCCTTTGCGAAGAAGTCGAACCTCCGCCGTCAACCGGCTACCGCGGTAGCCGATGAGGTCCGGAAGAAGGTTGGCGTCCTCCCCGGGGTCACCCTCAAAGTTGCGGCTGTCAGCGGCTTCCGTGGCGGATCCTCACCGATGCAAATCGATCTTCTGGGCAACGATATCGGAGCGATGACATCCCTTGCGATGCGGATCCGCGACGTATTCCGAGCCACTCCCGGAATCATCAATGCCGACATTACGACGAGGATTGGTCGCCCTGAAGAACGTGTCATCATCGATCGGGATCGAGCTGCGTCCTTCGGTCTCACGGTGAGTCAGATCGCGCTGGCGCTTCGTACCGCGCTCGAGGGCGACGACAGCACCGTGTATCGGGAAGGGGGCAACGAGTACAAGATCCGAGTCCAACTGGGAGAACAGTATCGTAAGGCCACCGCGGAGATCGAGACGATCGTGGTCGGTCATGTTGCCGACGCCAAGGGCCTTCTTCAACCCGTTCGTCTGAGTGAGGTCGCTCGGGTCTTTCTGGCGGAGGGGCCTACGAAAGTCGATCGTATGGATCGTCAACGGTTGGTCTCGGTAACTGCGGACACGCTCCCGGGATATGCGCCTGGCAATCTACGGCTCGATATTGAAAAGAGGATCGAAGACAGCAAGCTCGATTTCGGCTCGACAGCCTGGAGATGGGGCGGTGAGACGCGGGTACAGGACGAAGAAGCCGGGTATATGATGGGCGCGTTGACCCTTTCCATTATTCTGGTCTACATGCTCATGGCCGCCCTGTTCGACAACCTGCTTTATCCGCTGATCATCATGATCTCACTCCCGCAGGCTATGGTGGGAGCGCTGATCGGACTCATGGTAGCGAATCATGCCCTGACGATCGTCGCTATGATCGGGATCATCATGCTCGTAGGATTGGTAACCAAGAATGCGATTCTGCTCGTCGATTACACGAATACGCTCCGAGCGCGGGGCCGAAGCCGTAACGATGCGATTCTTGAGGCCGGTCCGACCCGTTTGAGACCGATTCTAATGACCACATCGGCGATGATCTGCGGCATGCTCCCCACCGCACTCGGTCTAGGCCGGGGCGCCGAATTCCGAGCCCCGCTGGCTACTCCCGTAATCGGAGGGCTGATACTCTCGACCCTCCTAACGCTTGTGGTTATCCCGTGTGTGTACACGTATTTTGACGATGCCGCACAGATGATCGGCAGACTTATGCATCGGCTCCAACACCGTAGCCGAAGTTGACGGGTACTGGATGATCTCTTGAAGGAGTCATGAGATGCGAATGGTTTTTATCATCTGCGAGGCGAATGTCGAGGACAGGGTGATCGAAAGCCTGTTGGAGATTGGCGTTCCGGGCTATACTCGTACCACCGCGACGGCGGAGGGTTTCGGCATTCACGGCCGTCGTGAAGGATCCGCAGTATGGCCCGGATACAATAGTACGATCATCACCGTAGTACCAGATGATGTGTCTGCGGTGATCTCCGAAACAATGGCGACACTACGAGAGGAACGGCAGGGTCGGCTCGCGATCCATGTCTACAGTGTGGCGGCCGACGTGCTGCTCTGAATAACCCGCACTGGCCGCAGAGACGCCATAGCAGTATCTTGATCATGGAGCCCACATAGGCCCATCATGCATCCGCCCCATGGGATCAGCGATATCATCGGTGGAAAGTACCGGATCATCAGAGAGATCGCCCGGTCGAATGATATCGTCTATGAGGCGGTTGATCAGACCATGGGCCGCAGAATCGCGATTAAGGAGCTGTTGCTTCCGCCCAATCTGACGGGCCTGGCTCGACGTGAGCGGATTGAGCGTTTCGGACGAGAGGCTCGCGCTGCTGGCAAGCTCTCCCATCCGAACATCGTCACCATCTACGACTTCGGCGAGGACGGCGGCCGGTACTTTATCGCGATGGAGTACCTCGAAGGCGGCACCCTGCGCGATCGGCTCCAGACAGCCGGGCCGCTGCCTATGGGGGATGTGCTCGGATATGCCTATCAGATGCTGGCCGCACTCGCCCATGCGCATGCCAATCGGGTCATCCATCGGGATGTGAAACCCGACAATGTCTATATCCTGCCCGATGGCCTGATCAAACTAACCGACTTTGGCATCGCACGGTTGACTGAAGAAGCCTCGCTCACCGGTGATGGCCAGGTGTTCGGGACACCCAGCTATATGTCGCCAGAACAGATCGAAGGGCGTACGATCGATACGCGCTCCGATCTCTTCTCCACAGCCATCGTCCTGTACGAAATGTTGACCGGGCATAAGCCCTTCACCGGCGACAGTGTAGTCAGCATCACCTACGCCATCATGAACGCCCAACCGGCTCCTGCTCACGGCATACCCGAATCGCTCCAATCCGTCCTCACCCGAGGCCTTGCGAAGTTACCGTCCGCCCGATTCCAAACGGCCGAGGAGATGCGTAAGGCCCTCTCAGACGCGGCCGCCTCCCTGTCCGACGGCAGAACCGATCGGACCCAACATCAACCGTCAGGCCGATTTCCGCCGCATTCTCTGCGGCCCGATCTCTCGCCACATCCTGGCGTTTCATCGGCGCATCACGGGGCCACACCCACTGCGGCAACGTCAGCCTTGCCTCCTCGATATCCTGCTGGCCCGACACCAGCCAGCAACCCGCCGACCCCGGCGACTTCGATGCCTGCTGGGACGGTCAGCGGACCGTTTGCAGACTGGGGCAATACCGGCCGCCCTGCAGCGTCGGCCCCCGACAGCATGCGGCAGGGATGGAGCGCGCCCGGTCCGCTGCTGAGCGAGCGATCCCGCACGTTCCTGGGCTCCGTTGCGATCGGTTTTGTGCTCGCAGCGATCATCCTTGGAGCGACGCTATCGTTTGTCCGATCCTACGAAGAACGCCAGAAATCTGTCGGAGTTCTTGCGGCGCAATCTACGCTCCGAGAGGCGGAAATGCTCGTCACCCAGGGTCAGCTGCAACAAGCCGCACAACTATATGCTCAGGTACTGCGGACGAACGCTGAGACCGCTGAAGGCAGAACCGCACGCTCCAACCTGGCCGAGGTTCGAATGAGGCTCGGCGTTATTGCGGCACAACAAGGAGAGCCCGCTGAAGCGGAACGCTATTTCAATGAAGTGATCGAACTCTACGACGGCTACCCTGCATCGCTATCGCCCGCCGATATGAGCCGATATCAAAGCGCTCTGGAGAACCTCGCAGCCATCCGTATGAATACAGGGCCTTCGGGCGGTACCGACTCATCGCGTAACCGCGATGCCCCAACACAGGGTCCGGATTTAGGCGCCCAGGCCCTTTCGGCTCGATCTCAAGAGGCCGAGCGCTATCTCGAACAGGGAGATAACATGGAGCTCCAGGGCGATCGTAGATCGGCTCGCGAACTCTGGCAGCGGGCGGCAGCAGCGGCCCCTGGCACGCCACCGGCCATCGAAGCCAATACCCGCTTGAACAATACCAGGCCCGACTTCGACTCGCACGCGGGTTGGCCATGAACGATCCTATACCACCTTCCGACGGGAACGCTCTCCCGGAAGAGATCGCAACACTGATCAATCTTGGCTCGCCTGCGGCGTTCAAGGACCTCGAGCGGTTGTCGTTCTCGACCGATCGTCGTATCCGAAAGGCCGCTCGCCGAGGGCTCTTCATCCTCCAACAGCGGGGACTCCAACCTGAGAGCCTCTCCGAGGATAACTCTATCCTTGTCGATGCACGGCGCACCGAACCGAAGTCGGAAACTCCGGCAATAGCGCTACTAACACTGGAACGCCCTGCGGGTGATCGCATGTGCGTCGTCTCACAGGACGAAACCACGACGAGCAGCTGGACTGTCCTACTCTCGGCCTCGCGGGGAATCGTCTCAATTAACAATACGGATATGAGCATTGCCGATGCGCGCCGTCTACTCACCAAGCCGACGCCGTCCGGCCATATCTGGCCGGTATGCCGCCTACAGGGTACGCAGGTCGCGCAAATCCTTTACCGATATCTCGATATCAACGAATCCGCTCGGACGATGATTCCCTTCGGGACACGACGATTGCTTGCCCGATTCGCGCCAATCAAACCAGACTCTCATCTTGAAGCGCCAACACCGCCTACGATATCGTCGCCTCTCCTCGCAACGGACGCCGGGACGGCACAAGCGCACCTGGAGTCCATACCCGTATGGTCCCTGGGGCTTGGCTCCGAGGCGATCGCACAAGCGAGACAAGACCATTCCCGCTTTGAGATGTCAAGGGTTATCCTGCTCCCTTCCACCCAACGTCAACGAGAAGAAGCGTTTTGGAGGGAACTGGTGGACCGGCTGATTACCTCGGAGGCCCATCAACGGGTGATCCATCAGCTCGAAGACGACGCTGTCGTATATTATTATAGCGGCGATCATGGCAGGGCCTCACAACTCATGGAGCAGGTCAGCGCAGGTAGGCGGAGCGCTGTGCCTTCGGAATGGCCTCTCCTCCAGGCTGTGGTGCGGGCCACGGTAGCCACGGATTCCATTGGACAGGGAAATACCGAAGCGCCATCGGGTCCGAGCGCTTCGCGGCACTTGAGGGGCTAAGCCTCGCTCGTGCGCGGATTGTTTCAACGTAATGCGAAGCCCAGGACGATTAGGATCAGGATTAAACCGGCTGCATAACCGAGCGCGTTCCGTTCTTCCTTACTGTAATGGAATGCGCTCCGGTGTACTGCAAGGACGACGACAGCCATGGGCGCTAGTGCAGGCAGCGCCCAGCCAGTCACCATCACCACGAGCATATAGGCGCACAGGGTTAGCATCAACGGGAGTAAGGTGCGGTTGTACCCATCGTTCATCCCGATATAACGACAGAGAGATGAGACAAAGAAGGCGATAAAGAGGAAGTCCGCGAAGCCGGCAACCGCCATCGGCGCTGCGCCAGCCGTCGAGCTGGGCAATCGGACGGTCATCGCTTCCGCCAGCTTTTCTGCGGCCGGTGTAGGGTTCGAGAGAACCCGCTGAACCGGGCCGCCCAGTAACACGGTCCAGATATCGACAAGCGCAAGTACCACGGCGATCGGCGGGATCATATTCAGCGAGCGTACAATCCGAGATAGGAGTACGCCCGCGCCCACGCCAAAGAGCATGAACACAAGCTCATTCAATCCGGGAACGCGTATCATCCAGACCCACGGAGTTACGAGACGCCCGGCGGCGAACATGATCCTGAGCGGGATCACAAGGGCAGCACAGCCGAGAGTGAGGATCAGTGCGCTTTGCACGCGCTGAAGCCGCGCGGCGACCGCCGCCGCGACCCAGACCGAGAGAGCGAGACTCAGGACCGTAGACAATAGAACGAGCCAGAGGCGTTCCTCTCGGATCCTTGGCGCGATTTGCCAGAACACCATATACGCGATGAGGGCGACGCTCGGGATTGCGGAGCGTACCGGTCGATTGGATGAATCGGGCTGATTCGGGGATAGGAACATCATTAGCGCTGCAGGCTCTTTGACACGATCCGTACGCGTATTGTACACTACGGGCGAGACCAGTAAAGCTCCAGAGGAGGAGCGCGTATCGTGACCAGGACATCATCGGACAGCGGACCCTTGCGGATCGTCATCGCAGACGACGAACCGATCATACGCCTGGACCTGCAGAACCTACTGGAGAGCCTGGCGTACGAGGTGGTTGCCTCTGTCGGTGACGGAGCGGCCGCGTTGGAGGCGGTGCGTCAGCTTCTCCCGGACCTTGCAATCCTCGACATCCGCATGCCGGTGATGGATGGGATCGACGTTGCCAGGATTATGCACAAGGAGCGCCTCGCGCCTGTGCTGATCATCACCGGTTATCCCGAAGCCGATCTTGTGCATCGCGCCGCCGACGCCGGCGTTTTTTACTATCTGGTGAAGCCCTATAAGCCTGTGGATCTGATGCCGGCGGTCGAGATCACGCTCAGTCGTTGGAGTGAGTTCATCGCTCGGGCCGACGAGGCCCATGAGCTAGAAGACCGCCTGGAAACGCGAAAATCCGTCGATCGAGCCAAGGGCATCCTGATGGATCGATACGGGCTCAAGGAGCAGGAAGCATTCCGACGGATTCAAGTGCAGAGCATGAACACGCGCAAATCCATGCGCGATATCGCAGAAGCGATCATCATCGCTCACAGCATTTGACGATATCACCCATGACGTCCATTCGACCGCTCTAGCGATTTCCGCCTCTTCAATGTTGTCGATGAACCATCAATGAAAGCCCGTTTTCGTCTCCGCAGTCCGATCACCTTCCGCTTCAGCGACCCCGTCGGCGAATCGAACCCGGAGGCCCTCCGACAGGAGATCAATAAGCGCGATCAGGCGTTGAAGGACGCCGAACGGCTCGTTCAGGAACTCCGGAACGAGGCGGACGAGAGTCGTGCCGAAGCCGACGCATTACGACGCGTCAGCGAGACAACCGGCTCGGTCTTTGATCTCGAAGATATGCTGCGAGCGACGGTGGACGTCGCGCTTCGGGTTACCAATACCGAATCCTGTCAGGTCTACTTGCTCGATCGCAAGACCAACGAGCTCGTATTGAGAGGGGCGGACGAAACCGGCAGGAGTATGATCGGCGCGATACGCCTGAAGGTCGGCGAAGGGGTCACGGGCCTTGCAGCCCAGGAGAGAAAGCCGATTGCGATTAAGCGGGACGCGGCGCACGATCGGCGATTCAAGTACTTTCCTGAGATCCACGAGGAGGATTACCATAGCATCCTCTCCGTTCCGCTGCTTTACCGCAATCAGATGCTCGGCGTTGTCAATGTCAGAACTCGAGAACCTCACGTCTACACGAGACACCAGATGCGGCTTCTATCCGGCATCGCCGGTCAGGTCGCAGGGGCGATCGAGAAGGAGCGCCGAGCTCGCCAGCTTGAACGGACTGCCGTCCAGCTCCACAAGCTCTCTGAGGTTAGTCAGGCCATTATGTCCAACGTGTACCTCGACGATATGCTCTCCATGTTCGTCGACATCACGGCGAACACGATGGGATATACCGTCTGCACGGTCATGCTCGTAGACCATCAGTCGCAGGAACTCGTCATCAAAGCCACACAGAGCGCGCATCAGGAGTACCTGGGCAAGCCTCCCACGAAGCTGGGCGAGAGCATCGCTGGCCGAGCGGCTCGCGAGGGCCGCGTCCTTACCGTGACGGATGTGAAGAAACACCCGGACTACAGGTTTCCCGATATCGCCGAACGAGCCGGTCTGACCTCACTCGCGTCGGTACCCTTGAAGTTCAAGGATGAGGTTCTCGGCGTACTGAACTGCTACACCGAAAGCGTACATGAGTTCACTCGGGAAGAGCTGGCGATTCTTCAGGCATTGGGCGCTCAAGCAGCGATGGCCATTCAGACCGCGCGCCTGATGCTCAAATCGGCTGTGATTCAAGAGATGCACCACCGCGTTAAAAACAGCTTGCAGCAGATCGCGAGCCTCGTGCGCCTCCAGATCCATTATGCCGGTCAGCTAACCGTCGAATCAGCGATGAACGATACGCTCACCCGCATACTGGCGATCGCCGCCGTTCACGAACTGCTCCTGAGGGACGACCTCGATCGGGTGAGCGTAACGCGCCTTGCGGAGCAGATCCTCAGCGGCACGAAACAGAGTGTGGTGCCTCCGGGTAAGACCATTGAAGGCAAGGTCACGGGCCCTGACCTCCGGCTTCCGCTATCCCAGGCGACGACGCTCGCGCTCGTCCTCAATGAACTTGTCCAGAATGCCGTGGAACACGGTTTTCGAGACATGGTTACCGGCAATATCCATATCGATGTGGTCAAGACCGGCGAAATGGTGACCGTTCGGGTTATCAACGACGGCGAACCGCTCAGCGCTGATTTCAATCCATCAACGGAACGCCTCGGTCTAAGGATCGTCACCGACCTTGTGCGCGGATCTCTGGGCGGCGTCTTTACGATGGAAAACGCCGACGGGATTACCGCAACCGTCACATTCCCCCTCCCTTAGGAGTCAGAGTCGTATTGGGAGGGCGCCCATCAGAGCCGAGCTGCCGCAGATTTTATAGCGACGAACGCTGGATAGAAAGCTCGCTCCCGAGGTATCGCACGAAGCGGGTATAATCACCACGCGCTTCTTATATGCGCCCTGTCGAAGACAGCGGGTATTCCGTTCGAATAATGGGGTCACGATTGACTCCGCCCGCCGAGGTAGGACGTTCGATAAGGCCGGCCGATTGCCGATCTGTCGAATCCCGCCCCCTCGTGTCCTCTTCAGGCCGCCGGCCAACCCGTTCATCTTGCGCCGATCCTGCGCTGGCGGAACCGCGATCCTGCGGATCTGGAGGAGTCGTTAGTCATGTACACAAAGGACCCGAGACCGGAAAAGGTCGAGAAGGTCGCTCAGATCGCCGCGCACCTGTCGCAGTGCGCAGGAATCATTCTGACGAACCATCGTGGCTTAACCGTTCACGAGATCACTCAGCTTCGCTCTGCGCTTCGGGACTCCGGAGCGGAATACCATGTCGTAAAGAACACCCTGTTGCGGCGCGCACTTGGAGAGACACCGGACTCTCTGGCGGCGCTTCTGCACGGGCCCACCGCGATCGCTATCTGTCATCAGAGCCCTATCGAACCCGCCAAAGCCTTGATCGGGTATTTCCGTGAGTTGCGCAAACCGGAAGTAGTCATCAAGGGCGCATGGATCGGCGGTACGGTTTATGATGTCGAGCAAGTTACTGCTCTGTCCAAACTCCCGCCGCGGCCCGTAATCCTGGGACAGGTTCTTGGCACCATACAGGCGCCGCTCACCAATCTAGCCGGTACTCTCAACGGCGTTCTCAGCGAGTTCGCACGCACCCTACAAGCGCTGGCGGATCAACGTTCAAGCCAGACCGTATAACGAAAGGATAGTACAAATGGCAGACATCAATGCGATTATCGAGCAGATCGAACAGCTCTCGGTTCTCGATCTCGTCGAACTGACCAAAGCAATCCAGGATAAGTGGGGCGTCTCGGCTGCGCCGGTTGCAGTCGCCGCCGCCGCCGGTCCGGCCTCCGCGGCCGAAGCGGCTCCCGCTGCGGAAGAGCAGACTTCCTTCGATGCCGTTTTGACGGCCATCGGCGATAAGAAGATCAATGTAATCAAGGTCCTTCGCGAAGTTACCTCACTCGGTCTGAAGGAAGCCAAGGAGCTCGTCGATACCGCCCCTCAGCCGATCAAACAGGGTATTCCGCGGGAAGAGGCTGAGGCTATCAAGGCGAAGTTCGAGGCCGAAGGCGCGACAGTCGAGATCAAGTAACCTCTGCCCACAGGTTGTTCACCGCAGAGATGGTCCATACACACACCGCGGACACATACATAGTGCATGGGTATGCTATGGTGTCCGCGGTGTGTCCAATATGGATCCATTAGAGCGTATGAGTCGAAGGGTAGACCCGACGGTCGCGACCGTGCATCGCCGCCATGCCTTCGCGAAAGTCAATCTCACGCTTGATATCGGCAATCTCCGAGCCGATGGATATCACGAGCTGCAGAGCGTGATGCAGACCATATCCCTGGCTGATGAGGTGGCGGTAACCGTCACCGAGGCTCCGGGTATCGTCCTTCGCTGTACGGGGCCAATACCTATTGGCAACGGCCCCGACAACCTGGCATACAGAGCCGGAGCCGCCGTGATCTCATCCTCCGGATATACCGGAGGATTCGAGATCGAAGTTGATAAGCGGATTCCGTTGCGCTCCGGTCTCGGCGGTGGGAGTGCAGACGCGGCGGCGGTGCTGGAGTTGGCCTCTCGGGCCATCGGATGGCGTCCTGCCCCGGCGATGCTCCGTACGATGGCCGCACAAATCGGCTCGGATGTGCCGTTCTTCTTGAGAGGCGGAACAGCGCATATAACCGGCCGAGGGGAGAGAGTGGTGCCTCTTCCCGATATCGATCCTCTCCATCTTGTCATCGTCCGACCGCTGGACGCGGACTCGGAGGTCGACGACGGAGTACCTACGGCTCTCGCCTATCAGACACTGGACGAACTTCGTGGTTCCGAGACGCCATCAGCGGCTACAGATGCGCTGATTCGAGCCATCAGTTCTGGCTCCCGGGATCATCTGATCGGCGGTCTCCGCAACGACTTTATACCCGTGTTAGACCGGTTGGCGCCCCGATCCATCGTAGCCCTTGATGATCTCCGGCGCTATGGCGCAGCCGGCCATAACCTCTGCGGCAGCGGTTCGGCGGTCTTCGGCGTCTTCGATACCGCTGATCGAGCAAAGGACGTCGCCCACCTGATGTCTGAACGCTGGGGATGGGCCATATCATGTCGAACCGTACCGTCGACCGAATGCGCAGCAACGTGACCGCATCGGTTGTGGAGCGCGAGGACGTCCGCCCGGTACCTTGCCCCGCTATTGTCCTGGCCGGAGGTCGCGCATCGCCGGACTTCGTAAGGACCACCGGGATCAGCAACCGAGCGCTCATCAGGCTTGGGAATGTCACCCTGCTCGAGATCATCGTCAACGCTCTCAACGATTCGAGCATGGTATCAGATATCTACGTTGTGACCTCAGACACCCCGCCGGACGGAACCATACAGATCGACCCCGCGGATAGCTTTGTCGGTAATGTACTGGCTGGACTGGACCGATGCGAGAGCGCCGAACGAGCTGTGATCGCGACCTCGGATATGCCCTTCGTCCACGCGGATGCGGTCCGGACGTTCGTCACGGCCGCGACTCGGCTGGATACCGATCTCGTGTATCCCATCACCCCTGTCGGGATCTGTCGTGCTTCCTATCCGGATCTCAAGCGAACAGCGCTTGCCCTCCGAGAGGGCGTATTCACGGGAGGCAATATGGTCGTCGTTCGCCCAGCCGCCCTGCAGCGCATCCGAGGCCGCATCCTCGAGGCGTACGACGCGAGAAAGAGCCCCTTGCGACTTGCGGCAATGCTTGGTCCGGGCATCACTGCGGGGGTGTTGTTAACGTTGATCACTCGTCGTGGTTGGTTAGGGCTGCGGCGCATTGAAACCGCCGCATCCCGCCTGCTCCGCATCGATTGTCGGGCGCTAGTGATTGATGATCCTGTTCTGGCGACCGACCTCGATCGCCCGGAGGACCTGGAGATCATTCTGAAGATGAAACGCGAGCAGGCTAACTAGCTTCCTTTCTTATCACAACAGCCACGTCATCCACCGCCCTCATCAATGCCGCAAAATCCTGCGGCGTCAGCGATTGTTGACCATCCGACAGAGCCTCGTGTGGACGAGGGTGCACTTCGACAATCAAACCATCGGCGCCAGCCGCTAATCCCGCCAGAGCCGCTGGACGAACATATCGAGCATATCCCGTGGCGTGGCTCGGGTCGACGATCACCGGTAGATGGGTGATCTCCTTGAGCACCGGCACCGCCATGACATCCAGGGTGTTCCGTGTGTAGGTCCGATCCAGTGGAAGAATCCCGCGTTCGCATAGGACGACGTTGCGATTCCCCTCGTTGAGCAAGTATTCCGCCGCGAATAGGAGCTCGTCGATCGTCGCGGATGGGCCGCGCTTCAAGAGGACCGGGCGATCCGATCTGCCTGCTGCGACAAGAAGTGCGAAGTTCTGCATGTTACGCGCACCGATCTGCAGCATATCCGTATGCTGCGCGACAACCGGTACATCGTGGGTGTCCACTACCTCAGTGACGGTCGGAAGTCCAACATCCTGTCCGACCCGCGCGAGGATCTCGAGTCCCTTCTGCTGCAGTCCCTGAAAAGAATAGGGTGATGTCCGGGGTTTGAATGCCCCGCCTCGTAAGATCGTTGCTCCTGCTTCCTTGATGGCTACCGCGGTTTCGTGCAGCTGCTCATAGCTCTCGATCGAACATGGACCTGCAATCACGCTTACCTTCGGCCCGCCGAACGAAGCCCTACCGACATTGACAACCGTGGATTGATTGCGGAACTCCCGCGAGGTGAGCTTGTATGGTCGGCTTACGTGAACGACGTGGCTGACGCCAGCATTCGTGCGTATGGTGTTCGCGAGCGGCTCCCGTACCCCTGGATCGATCGCGCTGGTAATACCGATCGCCAGGTGGTCTCCACCGGGCAAGAGTACTGTGGTCAGGCCTCGTTCCCTGATGAGATCGACAACCGCCTGCACATCGGCATCCGCGACTGCGGCTTTCATGAGTACAATCATGTCCCGAGTATAGCATGAGCATCGTTGATGCTCTGGCTAACCCATGACGCGTGGAGGTGAAGCTGTTGAATGTGCTCTGTATTGGAGCCCATCCGGACGACTGTGAGTCTGCGATGGGCGGAACGGCCGCGCTGATGGTCGATCGTGGCGACACGGTTCGGTTTCTTGCCCTTACTAACGGCGATAAGGGTCATTATGCCGATGAGTATCGTCGAGAGCCCCGCCTGCTCGCCGAACGGCGCCATCTCGAGGCGTTGAGAGCTGCTGCCGTACTGGGATGCGAATACCAGTGTCTCGGGTGGCATGATGGAGAGGTCTACGTAACGCCGGACGCTACCGAGGCGGTGGTACGCGCCATCCGCGGCTTCGGAAAAGCCGGCGAGGGACCGGATTTGATCGTCACCAACCGTCCGTGTGACTACCATCGTGACCACCGTTATGGCGCTCAGCTGGTGCTCGACGCGGTTTACATGCTCACCGTGCCCCTCGCCTGTCCTGATATGCCGCACCTGTCCCGACTCCCTGTCGTCGCCTATTGGCAGGACCATTTCGTTGAGACTGGCGCCTTTCGTTGCGACAGAGCGGTCTCGATTGATCCGGCAATGGAGCGAAAGGTCTCCGCGATCCAGGAGCACAGATCACAGTTCTGCGAGTGGATCCCCTACAACGCCGGTTCTCACAGCGCGTTCAGCGATTTTCCAATCGATGAGCGCAGTCAACGGGAACGGCTTAGCCGTATTTTCGAGAGCGCGGCGGCCGATGTCGCGAACGCGTATAGGAGTCACCTGCCGATAACCACGCGCTACGCGGAAGCGTTTCAGATCAGCGATTACGGCGCGGTGCCCGAACCGGATGAGCTGCGATCGTACTTTCCCTGATCGTCGCCACAGGCTTTCTTAGCCATACTACAGATAGGCGCCGCGACTGCCGAGGTTGTTACGTGCGAGCGTACCGGTCGTATCGTCTTCGCGGATATTCGCTTCCACATTTCGATTCAGGATATTGCCCTCGACGATCGTACCGTCGGCGCCAACCAGCTCGATGCCGATTCGATTGTCCTGAATGTCGTTGCGTCGCAATAGATGACCACGGGGACGGATATCGGGCGCGGTACTGGTGGCCTCAGGTCCCGATCGAATACCATGGTCCTGATTGTTGGCGATTCGGACTCCACGGCCGTTCCTTGTCATCGTATTCCCTTCTATCTGCCAATCCCACGAAGTCAGGCTTTCCGGATACAGTCGTGCGAAGCCCTCTACCCTGCCGGACCACAGGAGGATGCCATGGCCGTTACCCTGGAATGTATTATCGATCACGTTGAAGTGATGCCCATTCTCAACCGCGATCCCCGCCTGGCGATTCATGATCATCCGGTTCGCTTCGAGCATGGTATCCCACGAATATCCCAACCAGAAGCCGTAGTTCGACCGATCCGCATAGTTCCGACGGAATATGTTGCCGCGGCAAAAGGTGGCCTCAAAGGCGATATTGGGGCTGAGCGAGCCATCGTTGTCTTCGAATAGATTATCGTCACATCCGTCCGGCTTTCCTGAGGGATCGAGACCCGCAAGGAAGAACCCATCGCCACCAAGGCGCGCCGCGTTGCGGCGGAAGACATTGCGACTGGAGCCCCGGACGAGTACGAATCCTGCCGCATCCGCCCCCATATGTCCGAAATGAAGCCCACCCTCCCGCGGTTCAAATCGACAGCAATAATCGGCGATGTTCTCCTCGAATCGACTGTCCGACGTAGCAGACAGGTAGAACCCGAAACCGCTGCAGTACGATGCATTGGTCAGCGTAACGGCTAGACGACGGCAACCATATGCCATGAGCCCGGTCTGCTGATGCTGCAGTTCGCAGGAAACCACTTCGCAGTCGTCGCAGCCAACCAGCAGAACGCCTCCTCCGTACGCTCTCTCTGAGGGAAGCCAGATATCCAGAAACACGGTATTCGATGCGATCTCCGCCGTACCATGGACCGAGCAATGATCCAGGACGAGACGCTCGACCGATATGGCACGAATGCCGTGTTGATAGCCTTTGATTGAGAGCCCCTTAATCGTTATATTGTTGGCGGTAATCTCAAGGCCGATACCCTGTCCGGTCGCACCGATGAGGGTTACACCATGCCCTATGATGGTGATACCGGGTGTTGTTATCCGGAGACCGCTCGGGCAGTAGTAGACACCCTCCGCGAGTGTGCAAGATCTCCGCAGTTCCATTCCATCCACCGGTACGATCACTTCCATCCTATTCCCCTTCTCGAGTTGGCCAGAGTGCACGCTCCTCGTAGGAGCAGATCAGTCGTCGGCCGCCGTCCGCGGCGTGACCGCTTGTGTTGTCGTGACGCCAAGGTACTGGCCCATGATCGCCCGCGCGATAGGAGCCGCTACTTCGCCCCCATGCCCCCCTTCCTCGATGCGAACACATACAACAATCCGGGGATCCTCCGCCGGCGCATAGCCCACATACCATGCGTCATCGACCATCTCCCCTTTCCGGCGGCGTTGAGCGGTACCCGTCTTACCTGCTACGCGGATCCCAGGCAACGCCGCCAGACGACCGGTGCCGCCCTGTTCCGTAACAGCTTCCATCGAGGAACGGATGGTATTCAGCACATCACGGCTCAGATTCAGTCGGTGACGCACGACGGGCGCGACCACCTCCGGAGGAGCGGCGCCGTGGGCCGTGTAACGGGTTACCGAGTGGACCAGTTCGGGTGCATAAACCGTACCGCCATTGGCAATGGCTCCGATCGCCGCGCAGACCTGCATTGGCGTTGCCGCAAGCATTGCCTGTCCGATGGCGTAATCGACCGTATCACCGCCCACCCACGGTCCCAATCCCCTCTCGCGCTTCCATGCCGGTGTAGGAACCACACCGGCGATATCACCTGACGCCGAATCAATCTGCGTCCGTTCACCGAATCCAAACAGGCGCGCATATTGTGCGATCCTTTCGGGCCCGAGTCTCTGACCCACTCTATAGAAATAGATATCGCACGATTTGGCAATAGCCTCGTGTAACACCACGGATCCATGGCCGGATCTGCGATGACATCGTTTGGGCCATCGACCGAGATGGATGATGCCGGAGCAGTACTCGGTCTCGTACGGATTGATCCGTCCTGTAGCAAGACCGGCGACGGCCGTCACAATCTTGAAGGTAGAGCCAGGCGCGGTTGCAGAACCGACCGCCCGATTGATCAACGGTAGTCGCTTATCGGCCTGGAGCGCGGACCATTCACGCTTGCCGATGCCAAGGGCAAACTCTCTGGGATCATAGGAAGGCATGCTGGCGAGGCAGAGAACCGCCCCGTTCCTCGGATCGAGCGCAACGACGGCCCCTGTCCGACCCCGCTTCAGCTGATCCCGAAGAAGGCGAAAGGCCGTTACCTGCAGTTTACTTCGAATATTCAGCTGCAGTTTGGCGCCGGGTATCGGCGACTCGGTCGCGATCTCACCGCGCGACCGCCCTTCGGCATCTACTTCGATCCGCCGCAGACCATCCTTGCCCCGCAGAACCTGATCATACGGACCTCCCTCCACGCCCGTCTTCCCACATATATCGCCCGTTTGATAGCCAGCGGCGGATCGTTCTCGCAGATCGTTCTCAGAGCATTGTCCAACATAACCAAGAAGATGGCCGTATGCCGCGCCGACAGAGTATGCCCTGACGGGTTCAGGTCCAAGGCTGATTCCGCGGAGCTCGTATAGACGCTCTTCCAGCGCGGTGGCCGCTTCAAGGCCGAGATCCACGGCAACCACCACCGGTTGATACGAGTCGACATGGTTATCCGCGTATTCCTTCTCCAATACTTCACGAGAAAGGCCGGCGATAGAGGCGGTGCGAGGCAAGAGCGCAGGATCGCGCTCGACCGCAGAAGGGGATACCCGCAGGACAACGCGCGTCCGGACCGTGGCGAGCACAACCCCATCAGCATCAACGATAACCCCTCGAGGTGGAATGCGTCGCAGCGCTCGGGTTCGATTCCGTTCCGACGCTTGAAGCAGTTCCTTACCCATGGCGATCTGGAGGTACCAGAGTCTCGCCAACAGCAGGACACCAGCCAGAACCGCTAGCGCCATCGCGGCGGTTACACGCCGGTCATCTGGCGGAGACGGCGTCTCTTCGACGAGAGACACTTCTCAACGCCCCTCACCGGGTGGAGGGCGATGAGTCGTGCACATCCTGGGTATATCCCGTCGTGCAACCGAGCGATTGATCGTCACCGGGCAATATAAGGTCGCGAGTCGTCCTGTCTCGGCGCATACTCGCACCTGAATGATCTCTGCCCCAGGATCCGGCTTCGGAGGAGGAGGCTGCGGACGAGGCTGCGGTACAGTCGTCTGCGGGCTATGCGACGGAACGGAGGGCGTTGCCGCCGGGGGTCCGCCGGGCTCGACCGGAGCGAGTCGTTCCTCCGGCGAAAGGATCGGTGTATCGAGCGGTGGCGGTTCTTCGGGCAGGGACTCCGGAATAACGCCATCGGGTGTCACGGTCGATGGCTTTGGAGGCCGGGTTGTCGTCTCATCCGATCGCGTGTTTTCTGTCGTCTTACCAAGACGATGTAGTGTGAGCGCCTTCGACATGAAATCACGCCAGATTGGCGCGCATACCCCGCCGCCGGTGGTGCCGGACATCGTTAGATACCGAACACGTCCCTGGCTTCGCTGCTCACGGGCAACCCATACCGCCGTCGTAAGCTCCGGTGTATATCCGACGAACCATGCATCGCGATTGTCGTTGGTCGTGCCCGTCTTACCGTGAGCATCCGGGACGGACGAAGCCGCCGTCGCAGTGCCGCGCAGCACGACATCACGAAGCGCCTCGTCCATCATCTCGAGTGTTGAGGGTTGGATGCCGGTCTCGGCAAGGTCCGGACTGAAGTCATCGATCGGCATGCCATCGCGCTCCTGCACACGCACGATCACCTCGGGAACCGCCCGCCTGCCTTTGTTGGCGAACACGGTATACGCAGAGCACAACTCGATGGGTTTCACCGCCGAGGCTCCCAGGGCCAACGGCAGGTACCGATCGAGGCTCGAGTCGATCCCCATCCGCCGAGCATAGCTGATTACCGTATCGATCCCAGCGTCATACGCCACGCGCGCGGCGATACTGTTTAACGATCGACGAATGGCATTGCGGACTGTCACCCGTCCATAGCTGAAGTGTCCGCCATAGTTCTGGGGCTTCCAATCACGCCACGGATAGTCCGGCGCATCCCTGTAGGTCGAATCGAGATCACATTTGCCGGTATCGATGGCCGCCGTGTATACGATCGGCTTAAAGGCAGAGCCCGGCTGTCGTCGCCCCTGCGTCACGGCGTTGAACTGATCCCTCGAGTAGTCGACGCCACCAACCATCGCCCTGACCCAACCGGTTCGGTTTTCCAGACAGATCAGTGCGCCCTGATTCGCCGCGCCCGATCGACGAACGCCGCTGCGCAAGGCCTCCTCAGCTGCAGCTTGTATTCGTGAATCGACGGACGTGAATACCCGCAATCCGCTTCGCGCCTTATCAGATCCATACAACTTGATTAGCTGGCGCACGACATAATCCACCACATAAGGAGCGCCCCGAATCTGATTTCCCCGGACCACGGCCTTGCGTGTGCGAATCGTTTCTGCACGAGCCTTTTCGAGCTGGAGTCTGGTGATATAGTTGGCTTCGAGCATCCTATCAAGAACGAGGTCGCGACGACGAAGAGCCGCCTCCATGTGCCTTGAAAAATAGACGGGGCGCTGCGGCAATCCGACCAGATAAGCCGCCTGGCTCAACGATAGCCTGCGCGCCGACTTGTGAAAATACGCCTGGGATGCCGCTTCGATGCCGTACGCGCCATTACCGTAGTAAATGGTATTCAGATATAGCTCGAGGATCTCATCCTTCGTGAACAGCTCCTCAATCCGTCTGGCCAACAATGCCTCACGGACCTTCCGTTCGAGCAGTTTCTCGCGGGACAGGCCAAGGTAGGCGATATTGCGGGCGAGCTGTTGCGTTATTGTGCTAGCCCCCTGGCCCTGTAGATTGCCGCCGACCACGTTCGCGACGACCGCGCGGACGATACCGATGTAGTCGACGCCATGATGGCGCATGAACCGAATGTCCTCGATAGCGATGGTTGCCTTCCGCACATGGTCACTGATCTGGTCTAGCTTGACAGGCCTGCGGTTTGCGGCCGACAGGATCGCCATGATGCGGGGGTTGCCCTTGTCATCATCGTCCGCGTAGTAGATCCGCGTACTTTCCTCCGGTGCGAAACTGGTGATATCGGCGACCGATGGCAACTCACGGGAGATCCTGATGAAGTGAGCGATCGCCATCGTGAGCAGCAAGCCCATCGCGGCAAAACATACGATCAGGACCCAGGCAAGAAACGTCTTGATCCGGCGGAGAGAGGACCCTCTTCGCTGGTTGGTACGTCGTCTGTTATGGCGATCGAATCTGCTCTTAGCCATGCTGAGGCGGATTCTATGTCAGACGAGGCAGCGAAGTCAACGGTCGCCAGTCCACATCGAACCATGCAACCCTACATCGACCATTTCCGGCGCTATGGTGAGCTCCCATCTTCAGAAGCTGCTGCGATCTCTCGAACGATCTCACGGCAACACGCCTGAGGATCTGAGGATCCTGTAATCGGTCGGCCTACGACGATAAAATCGGCTCCAGCGTGGATGGCTTCTCCCGGGGTGAGCGTTCGACGCTGGTCATTTCGCTCGGCCCATGCGGGACGAACCCCGGGTGTTATCAGTAGAAAACCGGGACCACAGGCAATACGAACTGAAGCGACCTCCCTCGGCGAGCATACGACTCCGTCACATCCAGCGGACTGCGCTTGCCGCGCCATGTGAACCACATAATCCGTTACGCTCGCATCGACACGCATTTCCACCGCGAGTTCACGGGGGTCGAGACTGGTCAAGAGCGTAACGGCGATCACCAGCGGCCTGGGAACCGCCAGCTCCTCTGCTCGCGCTCGAACTGCGGTAACCGCGGCCTCCATCATCCGTTGGCCTCCTGCTGCGTGGACATTCATCATCCAGACACCATGCGACACGATGGCGGAAGCGGCGGCGGCTACGGTATTCGGAATATCATGGAGTTTGCAGTCATAGAAAATCCGTCTCGGACTGGCAACCCCTCGACCGTTCAGAAGCTTGAAGCCGCATGCGTGAACGGCTTCAAGCCCCACTTTGAAGGCGCCCGCATCGTGTTGAAGGAGACACGCCAACCTGGTCGCGTGTTCAAGCGATGAGGTATCTAGTGCGACGATCAATCGATCGCGCGGCGTCATCATCCGACTGGTCTCAGGTGCATATGGATTGTTCGGCACTCTCAGTATCGTTCATCCACCGGTCCCACGACTCCACGCAATGCCTGTTCGCATCGCGCCCTTAACCTGAGAGCGGACTGTCCGAACCCTCAGCGGTGCGAACCAGAGGGCCGGGAACGGTATAGGCCGAGGATCTTACGCGAGTCGGCCCTTATTCCTCATCACCACAGCCACAGCGGCAACCGCAGCCACAGCCGCCGGACGATTCCTCGGTCGCAGCATTGGGATTCTCGAAACGGAACGCTCCGCCGTGTTCGTCCTCGACGTATTCGACCGTTGTTCCGATCATGTGCTCCAGGCTCGTCGCATCGATCACGACCCGTAGTCCGTGCTGCACAAACTCCGTATCGCCGTTGTGGCTTGTATCATCGATGCCCATACCGTACTTATAGCCCGAACAATCCCGATCCGCCACGAAGATGCGGAGCGCATCCGACGAGCGGTTCTCCTTTTCCAGGACGGACTGTATCTCGCGGACTGCCCGTTCCGATAACGTGATCGGCGCGTCCGTAATGACCCCTGAACTCATCGTTAACTGGTCACCTCTCTGATCTCCCGATAGCGGCGCACTACCATCGGATGGAAGCGCTCGGCTCGCGAAGGAAGGTGATATCGAACCATCATCCGCGATACGAGCGCAGATCGGGAACACCGTGCGCCCCGATCTCACTCCGTTATACGAGGATACCCCTAATATTGCGCCAATACTTTCCGATCAACGATCGACTTCGCGTTGAATCGGTTACCATGGATGCGATATACTCTCAGGGATGCAGCCCGATGTGATGCTCACGCTGC
Source organism: Chthonomonadales bacterium (assembly GCA_013360745.1). Taxonomy (GTDB): domain Bacteria; phylum Armatimonadota; class Chthonomonadetes; order Chthonomonadales; family CAJBBX01; genus JABWBA01. Next base: position 21,979 of record JABWBA010000017.1, read on the forward strand.
GGTTGCCGATTCACTCCCTGCGAATAATCACGGGAGGGACCTGGTGATATCGCCTGACGTCTACCGTCCGATGGGCCTCAACGACCTGGAATACCAGCAGGTCGAGGGAATACTCGGCCGAGAACCCACCATAACCGAACTGGGTATGTTCGCGGTCATGTGGTCGGAGCATTGCGGCTACAAGTACTCCCGACCTATCCTCGCCCTCTTTAAGAACTACCGCGAAGCACAGGAGCAGGGAGCCCTCGAGAACGCGGGCATCGTGCGGCTCGATGATCGCCTCGGCATCGTCTTCAAGATGGAAAGTCACAATCACCCTTCAGCCGTGGAGCCGTTTCAGGGAGCCGCAACCGGTGTCGGTGGCATCCTGCGTGATATTTTCACGATGGGCGCACGACCTATCGCGTGTCTCAATAGCCTTCGATTCGGTCCCATCCAGGGTAGAAGCAAGGATGCGATCCGAAATCGATATCTCTTCGATGGAGTCGTATCCGGCATCGCCCATTACGGCAACTGCGTCGGTGTTCCGACGGTGGCCGGCGAGATCATGTTCCATCCGAGCTATAGCGGCAATCCTCTCGTCAATGCCATGGCTGCCGGGGTAGTGGAGCTTGGCCATGTCGCGGGCGCAAGGGCGGACGGACCGGGTAATCCGGTTCTCTATGTCGGCTCGAGCACGGGCCGAGATGGCATCCATGGCGCAACGTTCGCGTCGGTGCAGCTCGGGCCCGATTCCGACAGCCGACGCCCCAACGTTCAGATGGGTGACCCGTTCATGGAGAAGCTCCTGATCGAGGCCACGCTCGAAGCCCTCGCCACCGGTGATATCATCGGCATCCAGGACATGGGCGCCGCTGGCCTCACCTGCGCCACCTCCGAGATGGCTACGAAGGCGGGTACGGGCATGGAGATCGACCTCCTGAAGGTGCCCCGACGCGAAGCGGGGATGACGGCCTATGAAGTAATGCTCTCCGAAAGTCAGGAGCGCATGCTCGCGGTCTGCCGTAAGGGCGCGGAGGATCGGGTGGCGGCGATCTACAGGAAATGGGAGCTGAACGCGGCGGTGATCGGCCATGTTACAGCCGAACGGATTCTACGCATCAAAACGGGCGATGTGATCGAAGCCGAGATGCCTTCGGACGCCCTGACCGATATGTGCCCGGTGTATCGCCTCGACGTTGAAGAACCCGGATACATAAAGCTCGCGCACGCAGTCGAGCCTCTTCTACTGCCCGAACCAACCGACTACACCGACGTACTGCGGCGCCTGTTATCCTCTCCGACCATCGCCGACAAGAACTGGGTTACCGAGCAGTACGATTCCATGGTTCAGACGCTCACCAGTCAGGGGCCGGGTCAAGCCGACGCTGCCGTTCTCCGCGTCCGAGGCTCCAACCGCGGCATCGCCATGAAAACCGACGGAAACGGACGATATTGCCTTCTAGACCCCTATGTGGGCGGGATGATCGCGGTCATGGAGTCGGCGCGAAATGTCGTTTGTGTCGGTGCGCGCCCCGCGGCGATTACCGATTGCCTCAACTTCGCCGCACCTGAGAAACCCCAGGTATTCTGGCAGTTCACCCGCGCAGTGGAGGGGATAGCAGCCGCAAGCGAAGCCCTGGGTGTGCCGGTTGTGAGCGGTAACGTTTCCTTCTATAACGAAACGCACGAAGGGGCTGTGCTGCCGACCCCGGTGATTGGGATGCTTGGCATCATCGACAATCCTGCGGAAGCCCGGGGATTGGCTTTTCTGGAGGAAGGCGATGCCATCCTGCTGCTTCGTGCCGATAACGATCCATCAGGCGGTCTTGGCGGTTCCGAATACCTATCGCTGATCCATCAGGTCGAGGCAGCTAGACCACCGAGTATCGACCTCGATGCCGAACTCCGGCTCCATCGAGCCCTGCTATGGGCGATCGGTCAGGGACTAGCCGTCAGCGCTCACGATTGCTCCGACGGCGGTCTTGCCGTGTGCCTCGCCGAGAGCGCCATCGCCGGCGGCCTCGGCGCGAGTATCTTACTGCGATACGATGTCTGGCCTGGATTACCTCCATCAGCGATTCTATTCGGAGAGGCCCAGTCCCGAGCCGTCGTTACGGTTCGCGGAGAGAAACATATCAAGCGGCTCGAACAACTCGCTGCAGATGCGGGCGTTCAGGCCCATTGGATCGGGACCGTTGGCGGGGATGTCCTTCGCATCTCGCTGGATGGCGAACTCATCATCAGCGAAGGGATCGAGCAACTCCGTATGGCGCATCGAGACGCCATTCCCTCGATCATGGCAGCCGATCGCGATTGAGCGCACGCGGGGAGTCACTGGCAACGAGCTGGGTGCCCGATGCCCATGTGGCAAATAGCTCCGATGCGCCGAAAGACGAATGCGGCGTTTTCGGCGTCTATAGCCCGGGCGAGGACGTCGCCCGCATTGCCTACTTCGGCCTGTTCGCTCTGCAGCACCGAGGACAGGAAAGCGCGGGGATCGCCACAGCCAATGGCGAACGCATCAAGGCCCACGCGGCCATGGGCCTGGTGACGCAGGTTTTCGACGAGCAGCTGCTGCGTGATCTCGGCGGCGCCCATATCGCACTCGGTCATACTCGCTATTCGACGACTGGAGCATCGGATATCTGTAACGCCCAGCCGATCGTTCGCAGCAGTTCGGTTGGTGATCTTGCCGTCGCCCATAACGGCAATCTTGTCAACGCCCATGTCTTGCGCAATCGACTGGAGCGCGAGGGAGTTGAGTTCCAGAGCACCAGCGACTCTGAGGTTATCGCTGTGATGCTGGCGCGAGCGATGAACGGGAGCATCGAGTCAGCGCTGAAAGAAGTCCTGCCCCAGCTCAAAGGCGCCTATTCGCTGGGGATTATGACCCCGACCCAGTTGATCGCCGTAAGGGATCCGCACGGGGTTCGACCGCTTTGCGTTGGCCAGATCGGCCCGAATCGCTATGTCGTCTCCTCAGAGAGCTGTGCCGTCGGCGTGGTAGGCGCCCATTTTATCCGCGAGGTTGAACCCGGCGAAGCGATCATCATCGATGCAGACGGACTCCGGGAAGCACAGATTGTACCGCTGCAGCGACATGCCGTTTGTCTCTTCGAGTTCATCTACTTTGCGCGCCCAGATTCGCACATCTACTCGCAAACGATCTACGATACGCGCAAGCGGATGGGTCACGAGCTCGCTCAAGAACACCCCGCCGAGGCCGATGTGGTCATTCCGATACCCGATTCCGCTGTACCGGCGGCCCTGGGTTACTCAGAAGCCTCGGGTATCCGCTTCGCGGAAGGTCTGGTAAAGAATCGATATATTCAACGCACGTTCATCGATCCCGATCAGCGGATGCGCGATCTTGGCGCACGGATGAAGTATTCCCCTCTTACCAATATGATCGCTGGCCGCAGGGTCGTCATGGTTGATGACTCGATTGTTCGTGGAACGACAACCGACAAGCTGGTGCGGATGTTGATCGACGCCGGGGCCCGGGAGGTTCATGTTCGCATCACCTCGCCGCCGGCCCGGTTCCCGTGCTTTTACGGTATCGATATGGCAAAGCAGGAGGATTTGATCGCAGCGAACTATTCCGTCGACGAGATACGCCAGAGGATCGGCGCAACTTCTCTGGGATACCTTTCTCTACCCGCTGTGATTCGGGCTGTCCGTAAGCCAGGCAGTCTATTCTGCAGGGCCTGTTTCGATGGTCACTATCCGATCGAGATCCCCGGGGATGTGCGGCTACAGAAGATGATGTTGGAGCGCGCCCGCGCCAACGGGCAACGTGGAAGCGACGGATCATCAGGAACGGAATCCTAGACTACCCATGGTCGTACCCCGCATAAAACCCGACCGCCGAACCATCCGTACATCCTGTATCACGAAGCTGCTGCCGCAGCTAGGATCCTGGAGGGTAACACTGTGATCGGAGCGCTTCTCAGGCACGCAATACGTGCTGCCGCGGTTGCAGGTGGCGCTGCGGCCGCGACGGCCGGCGCACGGTATATGGGAAGCCGACGAATCGTCGCTTCCGAGAAGCTCGGCCGCGCCCTTATGGATACCCAACGGATCGAGGAGGCGCTGCCCTACACCATCGATGAGAGCGAAGCCGCCCTGGCCGCCTGTGCGGTGTACCTCATCAATGTTGCGTACGAAGCCGCTTCGGGTATCAGCGGCCCACCCACGCTGGATCCTATCGGCCACGAGAGAACCATTTCTTCCGATTCCTCTGGCACTACCGCGACGATCACCACTACAGCGCACGAGCCGGAGACTAGATGGCAGTTCGATGTCGTGATCCCAGGCCTTGCCAGGATTAGCGGAAGCCGCAGACTCGAAGCATCACGGTTCTCCGGTTCGCACATAAAGATGAAAACCCCGGATACCGTTACGATTCGGTACGACAACGGCTACTCCGCAAGAATCGAATCCGATCTCGAGTTTGCGAGCAATCTCCTCAGGCTCGTAGGCCCCCAGACTCAGTTGATCGGCAATGTGAACCTATCGGATAATCGGGGCAATGTCGGGCTCCTGCGGATCGACGCTGCAGGAGTCGTAACCGGAACGATCACGCGCGGCCCGAATATCGTTGGGCGGTTCGATGGCAATCTCACCTCCGGCCTGACATTCAGGTCGAACTCCCCGGTGGCTGCATGACACCGGACCAATCAACCTACAGGGAGTCCGGCGTCGACATCGATGCCATGAATCGCGGGCTCCGGGGCATCCGCGATCACGTGCGATCAACGTATAACGATTGCGTCTTGACCGATGTCGGCAGTTTCGGCGGAATGTTCAAGCTCGATACGTCGGGTATGTCCGAACCGATTCTGGTATCGAGCATTGATGGAGTCGGCACCAAAGTTCGCGTCGCCTCGGCCCTCGGCATATACAACACCATCGGCGCTGACCTCGTGGCCCATTGCGTGAACGACATACTCGTACAGGGCGCTCGACCGCTCTTCTTCCTGGATTACTTTGCCACGGCGCGATTGGCCCCAGAGATCCTTGGTGAAGTGGTGCAGGGTGTTGCCGATGGCTGCCGCCGCGCGAGCTGTGTTCTCATCGGAGGCGAAACCGCGGAAATGCCCGGCGTATATGAGGAAGGCGAGTACGATCTGGCAGGCTGTATTGTCGGTGTCGTCGATCGTGCGCAGGCTCTGCCCAGAGGCATCATTGGCGCTGGTGATTCGGTCATCGGCCTGGCTTCGAATGGTCTGCATACCAACGGGTATTCGCTCGCGCGGCATGCACTGTTCGATATCGCGGGGCTCATGCCCGCATCGCGTCCAACGGAGCTCGGTGGACGTACCGTAGGCGATGCTTTGCTTGATACGCACCGATGTTACGCCCCATCTGTCTTGCCGCTCTTAGGAGAATATCGGGTCAAGGCGATCGCCCATATCACCGGCGGCGGGCTCTACGACAACATTCCCCGGGTTCTACCTCCAGATTGCGCGGTACGACTTCACCGTGCGAGCTGGACTGTGCCGCCCATCTTCGGACTGATTCAGAAGGCCGGCTCGGTAAGCGTAACCGAGATGCATCGGGTGTTCAACATGGGGATCGGCCTGGTCCTGATCGCCAGCACCACCGAAGCGCATGGCATCATCGAATCGCTAACGGCCTCGGGCGAGACCGCGATGTTGATCGGGGAGGTGTGCACAGGGAGCCCGGAGGTCCTCATCCAATAAGGGCGCCGTCGGCCTCACGCTCAATCCATCAGGTTCGGGTTGGCCTGATTTCGCTTGATAATGATGTTGGTGCGGCGCGCGATGTTGTCGGCTGCTTGCTCGGGTGTGATCTCACCCTGCCAAATCCGGTCGCACTCCTCATCCCGGATGGTGTCTGCATCGAGTTGCTGGATCCATGGCGATTGCTGCCGCAATCGCGAACGTTGAATCTCCGATAGGTAGAGGTGGTTCCGTCGTTCCCTCGGATAACCCGGATTAAAGAGGAAACGCTGTGAGCGGCAATAGGCCTCGATGCTCGGCATTCCATCACCATAGTCAGCAACGAGCATCTCATCCTCCGCGCTGACGAGATGCTGTAGGAAGTCGACGCTCAAGGCTTTGCGCCGGGCAGTGCGCGGTACAGCGTAGATCTTGCTTTCCAGCATGCCTACACGATACTCAGCTCGAGGAACAGGAGCAATATCCCAATCCAGATGCCGGTTCTTGCGCCATTCGATCGATAACCAGCGTCCGGTGATGATCATCGCGGCTTTTTCGGCTTTGAACAGGTTCTGCGATCCACCCCAACCTCCGAGCGGGGCCAGGCTCTGCTCTTCCGTGGCGCTTGGCGCAGCATGGTGTGTGCGTCGAAGCGCCGCCCACCATGCAAACGCCTTCTTGGCTGCCGCCGAATCACAGGTGCAGCGAGCGCCATCGGGGCTATACCATGAGCCGCCAGCTTGCCAGATGAACATTTCGAGCAGATGGGATGGCGGCAGAACCGTACCGAACTGTATGCGCCGGCCAGCACTATCGGTCTCAGTCAGCTGCCTTGCGGCTCTGGTGAAGTCCTGCCAAGTCCATTGCTCCGTAGGCTCAGAGACGCCGCCCTTATGGAACAGGCGTCGATTATAGAACAGCATGTACGGGCCGCAGTTATCCGGTAGGCCAAGGACCCGCCCCCGTACGCGATCGCCATGCTCATAGATAAACCCATCCAGTTGTGGCCAGAACCCATCCATGGAAATGCCCCTGCGGCGCACCCACGGGCGAAGATCCTCAAGGACGTTCTTACGGGCAAATAGCGCTGCGCTTTGCGGGGAATAGACTGCAAATACATCCGGAGGCACACCACCCGCGAGCTGCGTCAGCACGCGTTGGGGGCCGGCATCGGGATCGTTGATGACCCGTACATCCGGCCGTTTGGCGTTATACAGGCGTATCTGTTCCGCGCGGATGGGATTGGGATCGACAACCCAGCGGATCGCCTCTTCCTGTACATCCGGCTTACCGCAGCCAGAGACGGTGACGAGGGTGACGAGGCCAACGACGACCAGGGTACCCGGGCTACTCATACCCCTATTCTAGCGCAGCGATATTGCAGCGATCACTAAGACCACGTGGGCTCGGACGAATGGCCGAGCCCACGTTCACCTGGTCGGTATTCTACGATCGTGCGATCAGTACATTCCGCCCATGCCGCCGCCAGGAGCGGGCGGCGCCGGAGGCTTCTCTTCCTTCTTCTCGGTTACGAGGCACTCTGTGGTCAAGAGCATGGCGCCGATCGAAGCCGCGTTCTGCAGCGCAGAGCGAGTGACCTTAGCGGGATCGACGATGCCAGCGGCAACCAGATCCTCGTACTCTCCCGACATGGCGTTGAACCCCGTATTCCCCCCGGTGGCGCGAATGTACTCGACCACCACGGAACCCTCGGCGCCAGAGTTGGACGCGATACACCGAGTTGGTTCCTCCAGGGCACGTCGAACGATGTTCACCCCTGTCGCTTCGTCGCCCGAGGCCTCGACAGCGGCAACCGCTTCGAGACACCGGAGATACGTAACACCGCCTCCAGGAACAACACCCTCTTCGACCGCTGCGCGGGTGGCCGACAGGGCGTCCTCGTAGCGATGCTTCTTCTCTTTGAGTTCGGTCTCGGTCGCCGCACCAACCTTGATCACGGCCACCCCGCCGGAGAGCTTCGCGAGGCGCTCTTGCAGCTTCTCACGATCGTAATCGCTATCCGTATCCTCGATCTGAGTCTTGATCTGCTGTATCCGACCCTGGATCTCCTGGGGATCTCCATGCCCTTCTACGATCGTCGTCTCTTCTTTCGTGATGGTGACGCGCTTGGCGCTGCCGAGCATCGCGAGATCGACGTTCTCGAGCTTGATTCCAAGATCCTCAGTGATGAACTTGCCCCTAGTAAGAATCGCAATGTCTTCCATCATCGCCTTGCGACGATCGCCGAATCCCGGAGCCTTCACCGCCGCGACGTTGATGATCCCTCGAAGTTTGTTGACTACGAGCGTTGCCAGCGCCTCACCGTCGACATCCTCGGCGATTATGACTAGCGGCTTACCCATCCGGGCAACCTTCTCGAGCGCCGGAATGAGATCGGCCACAGCGCTGATCTTCTTCTCAAAGAGCAGGATCATCGGATCGTCAAGAACGGCTTCCATCCGCTCGGGATCCGTCACAAAGTACGGCGAGATGTAGCCCTTATCGAACTGCATCCCTTCGACGAGCTCGAGCCCGGTCTGTGTCCCCTTGCTCTCCTCGACGGTGATGACGCCATCCTTACCAACCTTGTCCATCGCTTCGGCGATCATCTCGCCGATCAGCGGGTTCTTGGCCGAGTTGGTCGCAACCTGTAGAATCGCTTCCTTTGTCTCAACCGGCGTCGCCATACCCTTGATCGCGCCGACGGCTGCATCGACGGCCTTCTCGATACCACGCTTGATCAGCATTGGGTTCGCGCCAGCCGCAACCGTCTTCATGCCTTCGCGAACGATGCTCTGGGCCAGCACCGTCGCCGTCGTCGTACCATCACCGGCAACATCGTTGGTCTTCGATGCGACCTCACGGGCTAGCTGCGCTCCCATGTTCTCGAAAGGATCTTCGAGCTCGACTTCCTTTGCGATCGTGACGCCATCATCAACCAGCGACGGAGAGCCGTATTTCTTCTCGAGTACGACGTACCGTCCACGCGGGCCAAGGGTCACCTTGACCGCCTCGGCCAGAGCGTTGACGCCCCGCTCCAGAGAGCGCCGAGCCTCTTCGTCGAACCGCAGTAACTTCGCTGCCATGTTTCCCCTGCCTCCCTACTTCTCTAGAACCGCGAGCACATCATCCTGCCGCAGGATAACATACTCCTGACCGCCGATCGTTACCTCAGTGCCGCCGTACTTGGCATAATAGATCCGGTCTCCGACCTGAACGTCGATCGGTTCGACCTTTCCATTGTCCAACCGCTTACCCGGACCGACAGCGATCACCTCACCCTGCTGCGGCTTCTCTTTCGCCGTATCCGGCAACAGGATCCCGCCAGCGGTTGTCTCCTCTGCTTCAGTCGCCTTTACAACCAGACGATCTCCCAGGGGTTTCAGAGCCATCTTCAAGCCTCCCTTTGAGCTATGCGCCCTCGACAGGCCTGCATCGCCTGCCAAGCGCTAATCCGATGAGTTGGCACTCTCATCGTCAGACTGCTAACAGACCACGAGTATACACGCTGGCGGTCGGTAAATGCAAGACCATGAACGACCAGATGCCGGATGGCCATGGATCCGCGACTACGCGCAATCAACTCGCGTTCTGGGTGTGCTACACTAGTCCTGTTTCAGCCATCATCCGCGGAGGCGCTCGCTCGACTATGCCTGATGTGCGGTCCATTCTGGCCACTGACTGCGGAAGCACCACAACCAAAGCCATTCTCATCGAACTCCAGGGGGACCAATACCGGCTGGTAGTGCGGGGCGAAGCCCCTACCACGGTTGAAGCGCCCTTTGATGATGTCACTGTCGGCGTATTGAACGCTGTCCGAGAAGTCGAAGAGCTTTCGGGGAAGAGGTTCATCAGCGAGGACGGCCGCGTCGTCGCGCATACCGGAGGCGCGGACCTCTATCTATCGACGTCCAGCGCGGGTGGCGGCCTGCAGATGACGGTCGCCGGTGTCGTCAAAGCCATGAGCGCTGAGAGCGCACAGCGCGCAGCGCTCGGAGCCGGTGCGATCATCATGGACGTCATCGCCGTCGACGACGGACGCAAGGACTTCCAGAAAGTCGAACGAATACGTCAGTTACGACCCGACATGCTGCTGATGTCGGGAGGCACCGACGGCGGCACGATCAACCACCTTGTCGAACTCGCGGAGATGCTCGTCGCGGCCGACCCGAAACCGCGATTGGGCATCGGCCTCGCGATCCCGGTGATCTACGCAGGAAACAAGGATGCGTTTGAGGCAGTAGAGGCGCTGCTCAAGGAGCGGGTATCCCTCAGGAAGGTGGACAATCTTCGCCCCACTCTGGAGCGTGAGAACCTCCTGCCGGCAAGAGAAGCGATCCACGATCTATTCCTCGAACATGTCATGCAGCAAGCTCCGGGCTACAGTAAACTGTCGACGTGGGTTAGCGCCGGCATCATGTCGACTCCCAATGCGGTTGGCAAGATCATGCAGACGATTGCCGCCCAGAGGGATATCACCGTGCTCGGTGTCGACATCGGCGGCGCGACCACCGATGTCTTCTCCGTATTCAAGAACGAGTCGGGCGATAGCGTCTACAACCGCACAGTATCGGCCAACCTTGGCATGAGTTACTCCATCTGTAACGTCCTCACCGAGGCTGGCATCGACAACATCAAGCGCTGGCTTCCCTTTGAGATATCGGATGAGGAGTTACGGAATCAGCTCCGAAATAAAATGGTCCGACCCACTACGATCCCTCAGCAACTCAGTGATCTGTTGATCGAACAGGCGGTGGCTCGCGAAGCGCTTCGCTTAGCGTTCGACCATCATAAATCGCTGGCTAGAGGCCTTACCGGTATTCAGCAGCAACGAACCATCGGCGATGCGATGACCCAGGAAGCCAGCGGGAAGACCCTTGTCGATATGATGGCTCTGGATATGATCGTCGGGAGCGGCGGTGTTCTATCCCATTCACCACGACGGGGCCAGGCTGCTCTAATGATGATGGACGCCTATCAACCGGAAGGCGCCACCTTGCTGACCGTCGATTCGATCTTCATGATGCCCCAGCTCGGCATCCTATCGACCGTCCATCCTGAGGCTGCAACACAGGTGTTTGAGCGGGACTGCCTTGTCTACCTCGGGACATGCGTCGCTCCTGTGGGTTCGGCCAAGCAGGGCGAACCGTGCATAACGGTTACGATAGGCGACCGCTCCGAGACGGTGGCGTTTGGCACGATCAAAGTTGTGCCGCTCGGTTATGTCAAGGACGGCTCGAGTAACGAACCCGAACGCGTCGAAGCGGCCCTTCAGCCCGCTCGCGGCTTCGATGTTGGCGCGGGTCGTGGTCGGTCGCGAACGATTACCGCCACCGGCGGCGAAGTGGGTCTGATCATTGATGCACGCGGCAGGCCCCTTACACTGCCGACTGAGGATGTATCGCGAAGGGCGAAGATCCGATCGTGGCTTGATGCCATGGGCCTTCCCACAACGGATTAACACTTAGACCAACGTTCCGGCAGCGTCACGCGATGTCGCCTGCCGGGCGTAAGGAGATAGGGATAATGAGAACGCTTCGGATGCTGGTCGTAATGCTTGCCCTTGCCGCGGGAATCGTGTCCGCGGGACAAGCCCGAGCGGAACTTAAGCTCCCGAGTATCTTTGGCGACCATATGGTCCTGCAGCGTAATCGCCGTGTGCCGATCTGGGGGCATGCCGATGCGAACCAGGCGATCACCGTAAGTGTGGGGTCCCGGAGGGTGACCGTTCGATCCGATAGTGAAGGCCGCTGGATGGCGAGGATTGGGCCGTTCCCCGCCGGCGGACCGCACGAGATCACCGTCCAGGCGGATCAGGATGTGGTGGCGCTTCGAGACGTTATGTTCGGTGAAGTGTGGATCGCTTCGGGCCAGAGCAATATGGAGTGGCCTCTAGCGTCATCCCGAAACGCTGCGTCCGAAGTCCAGAGTGCAACCAATAACCAGCTGCGTCTCTTCATCGTCGGGAAGTCGCCGATTGCGCATCCGGTCGATGATTGTACGGGCAAATGGTCCGTGTGCTCACCCGACTCCGCTGCGGGCTTCTCCGCTGTGGCCTACTTTTTCGGTCGAGCGTTGTATCGTCGCTTGCAGGTTCCCATCGGTTTGATCGAAACCGCATGGGGCGGAACTCCGGCGGAATCCTGGACCCCCCGTAAGTGGTTGGAAGGTGATCCGGACCTGACGCCGATGCTCTCCCGTATCCCACCACCCGGCCAGACGACCAAGCCAAATGATCCATCCAAACCAGCCTGGGATTCCTGGACGCCGACGAGCCTTTACAACGGTATGATCGCCCCGCTGGTCCCCTATGCGGCTGCGGGCTTTATCTGGTATCAGGGCGAATCGAACGCTGATCGAGCCTATCAATACCGCAAGCTCTTTCCTGCGATGATCCGCTCCTGGAGGGAGGCCTGGAAGGATCCGGATATGGCGTTCCTATGGGTTCAACTAGCGAACTTCATGAAGCGCGCACAGGAACCGGGCGATAGTGCGTGGGCTGAGCTCCGAGAAGCCCAGACGATGACGCTTTCGTTGGCCAGAACTGGCCAGGCGGTGATTATCGATATTGGAGAAGCAGACGATATCCATCCACGCAATAAACAGGACGTCGGTATGCGGCTCGCTCTGCAAGCTCAGGCGATCGTCTATGGCGATAAGGATATCCTCGCCTCGAGTCCGATGTTCGATAGGATGTCGGCAAATGGTAATAAGGTCACGGTAACCTTCACCCACACTGGGCGCGGCCTGACGACGCAAGATGGACTGCCTGCGGCGGGCTTCGCCATCGCCGGTCGCGACCGGATCTTCCATTGGGCCGATGCTCGGGTACAGGGCAACGCTGTCGTCTTGACCAGCCCGAAGGTAGATGCGCCGATCGCAGTCCGTTACGGCTGGGCTGATAACCCGCATGTCAATCTCGTCAACTCGGCAGGACTGCCCGCGTGCCCGTTCCGAACGGATATCTGGCAGGGCGTCACGATCAACAATCGGTAATGGGGATGCCGGAAGGTGGCGAACCGGATCCGTCCCAGCCATCCGTCTCACGACGAGCAACCCTGCGCCTCGGTGCGCGGGAACGAGTTCGACTCCAGGCTGCAGTCATAGGCGGAATTATCCTGCTTCTGGCCGCCGCACTGCGTCCGATCCTCGCGAATCTCGTCGAGACGCGGGACTTTCAAACGTGCCAGACAAACGTCCGCAAGATCGCACAGGCTTTGACGATCTATAGCCAGGAATGGGATGACGCTTATCCGAGTTCGCGTTCGTGGCTCGATGCAGTGCGCGGGCGAATGTCCGCGACGACGGGCACCGGCTTCAATGCGGATCACTACCTCCGGTGTCCCAAGGACTCCAGCAAAGGGGCTTCCAGTTACGCCTATAATGCGCTCATGGAAGGCCTTAGCATCACCGTACGACAGCAGGATCCCGCAAAGATCGAACGACGGCGCAGGCTTCGCCGGCTCGATCATGCTGTCCTTGTCATTGAAAAGCACGGTTCCTCGGCCAACGCCGCAGTCTCCATGGCAGAATGGGACGACGTTCGACGGCTTCTGGATGTGCCGCATCACGTGCCAGAGCCGACCGGTTCGTTGATTCTCGGCAGCGGCCGCGCATGGTTTGAGAGCTCCGATACTCTCGCAAACTATAGTGGAAGGAGGTTCTAGACTGTGGGTACAGCCTATACTCCGGGCCTGAAAGTCAGCGCCAGTACCGAGGTCGTGAAAACACGCCGTCTCCCGCTGAAAGGAACGGTATTAGTATCCGAAGGAGAACGGGTACATCCGGATACCGTCATCGCACGGACCGAACTTCCCGGCGCGATGCAGACGATCAAGCTGGCCGAACAGCTCGGGATCGACGCGGCGGATGTCCCGGCCGCCCTAAAAGTATCGACAGGCGACCGCGTTGAAAAGGGCGCTTTGATCGCGCAGACCAGGGGCCTGTTTGGCTTCTTCAAGAGCGAGTTCAAGGCTCCGATTACCGGCACGATCGAGATGTTCTCCGAGGCCACTGGCCACCTTGGCATTCGCCTGCCCGCGACCCCAGTTGAGAAAGACGCCTATATTGACGGTATCGTGAAGGAGGTCATACCCGACGAAGGCGTGGTCGTCCAGTGTCGCGGCGCCCTGGTCCAGGGCATCTTCGGCGTCGGCGGAGAACGACAGGGTCGGATCGCTATCCTCGCTAAGACCCCGGCCGATGTACTGGATGATAGGGACATCACCGATAACCACTCCGGCGCCATCCTGATCGGCGGCGCAGGTCTCACGCCTGCGGCGATGCGTAAAGCAGCCGCGTGTGGTGTTGCCGGTCTCGTTGTAGGCGGCATCGTCGACCGCCATCTGATCGACTATTTGCGGGAGATCCTGGGCGATCCGAAGTACGACATTGGCGTCGCGATCACGGGTCACGAACCCATCGCCTTCACCATCGTCGTTACCGAAGGGTTTGGCCAGATTGCGATGGCGAATCGCACCTTCCAGCTGCTCTGCTCCCTCGATGGCCGATCGGCCTCGATCAATGGCGCGACACAGATCCGCGCAGGTGTAATACGACCTGAGGTGATAGCGCCTTCGGATCCATCCGATCTGTCGATCGATGGCCCTGTCTCCAGCAGCGAGCTAGACCTCGGTACGCCGATCCGCGTAATCCGAGAGCCGTACTTCGGAGCGCTCGGCGTCGTCACCGATCTCCCATCGGAGCTTCAAATCGTCGAGTCCGAAACACATGTGCGCGTACTCCACGCCCGGTTGGATGATGGCCGCTCGGTTACCGTTCCTCGGGCCAACGTGGAGATCATAGAAACGAGATAGCTGCGTTAGGAAGAGCCGGGCAGTACACGCGATCGATATGCGCGACTTATTGTGAAATATGTCGCAAATAGTGTTGCTACACCCCACCTCTATTATGGTATAGTGTCTGTACATGCGAGGCCCAGGTGTGAGGTGAGGGAGTGTACGCGGAGATTGCGCACGTAGTCACAGACCCATCAACGAACCGATACACCAACAGTCAGCGCTGGAATCGGCGTTCTAATACGGCCGTTTACGAACCCGACAGCGCTTCCATCAACCACCAAGTCTGCGTCCGATCCCCCATCCAACTGTTGGGATCCACTCCCGATGTCGCCTCAACTCCTTGGCGCCCTATACAAGGGAGGAACCCATGACCCCCGTTGCCGTGCCAGAGGTTACCGTACCGAAGGAGCCGTCATCGCGCGCGGCCCCCCGTGCGGATAATCGGTTGAAGATGCTCGAGGCTACGATGAAGAGGCATCAATACCAGGCGGACGCCCTCATCGAAGTCTTACACACGGCGCAAGAGCTGTTTGGTTGTCTTGAAGATGACATGCTCACCCATGTTGCGCGCAGCCTGAAGGTGCCGCCAAGCCGCGTCTATGGTGTTGCGACCTTCTACCACTTCTTTACTCTCAAACCCCACGGCGAGCACACCTGCGTGGTGTGCATGGGGACCGCCTGCTACGTCAAAGGCGCCGCGGCTCTCGTGTCCGCCATCGAAGATCTGGCCGGGATCAAAGCCGGCGAAACGACTCCCGACGGCAAGTTGTCCCTGATCACGGCCCGCTGTCTCGGCGCGTGCGGTATCGCGCCGGCGGTGGTCCTTGATGGCGAGGTGCTGGGATACGAAACCCCCGAATCGCTGTGCAATCGGGTGAAAGGCTGGCTAACCTGACATGGATACAACCGATCTATTGGAGATCGCTGAACGTGAACGTGCCGCACGGACTCCGCGGCGACTCCGATGTTGTACTGCGGCGGGCTGCCTCTCTCAGAACGGCCAGGCGCTCAAGGCCGCGCTCATTGAGGCGGTGAAGACCGCAGGACTCACCGACAGCGTCGAGGTCGTCGGTGTTGGTTGTATGGGGCTGTGCAGCCAGGGCCCCCTGGTCCAGGTCGATCCGGACGGTCCCCTCTACGAAAAGGTGACCCCCGATCAAGCGCCTGCGATCGTGGCGGCCCTCAACGAGCCGAGCGCTCCTGCGGATGACGTTCGCGTGGGCGACCCAACCCACCCGTTTTTCGCCAAACAGGTGCCTGTGGTGCTTCAGAACAGCGGAAAGATCAATCCCGAGCGCATTGAGTCCTATATCGAGGTGGGCGGATACCAGGCTCTCTGTACGGCAGTACGGGAGATGCAGCCATTAGAAGTCTGCGAACTGATTACGGCCAGCGGTCTCCGAGGTCGCGGAGGCGCTGGCTACCCGACCGGTTTGAAATGGTCCACTGTCGCCAAGACCGAGTCGGACCGGAAGTTCGTGGTATGCAATGCCGATGAAGGCGATCCGGGCGCCTTCATGGACCGGTCCGTTCTCGAAAGCGATCCGCACCGAATCATCGAAGGCATGGCGATCGCCGCCTATGCCGTAGGGGCTAGCCAGGGCTTCGTCTATGTCCGGGGTGAGTATCCGCTAGCCATCAGCCGCTTGAAGACAGCCATCAGCCAGGCACGCCGCCTCGGTGTTCTGGGAGCGGGCGTCTTCGAGACACGGTTCGACTTCCGGGTAGATATCCGAATCGGCGCGGGCGCCTTCGTCTGCGGGGAAGAGACCGCGCTGATGCGCTCGATCGAAGGTCACCGCGGCACCCCCAGACCACGTCCTCCATTCCCCGCAGCGAAAGGTCTCTGGGGGTGCCCGACGCTGATCAACAATGTTGAAACATTGGCCAACATACCCGCGATCGTCGCCAATGGGCCTGAGTGGTTTGCAGGCCTCGGCACGGGAAAGAGCGCGGGAACGAAGGTGTTCGCTCTGGCCGGCAAGATCAAGAACACGGGTTTGATCGAAGTGCCCATGGGTACGACACTACGCACCATCGTCGAGGAGATGGGTGGAGGAGTTCCGGGCGGCGGTTCGGTCAAGGCAGTGCAGACCGGTGGTCCATCGGGAGGATGCATCCCGGCCGAGCACCTCGATACACCCGTCGATTACGAATCGCTTGCTCAGCTCGGTTCGATCATGGGCTCAGGCGGCATGATCGTAATGGATGAAAGCGATAATATGGTCGACGTCGCACGGTTCTTCATGGAGTTCTGCATGGATGAATCCTGCGGCAAGTGTGTACCGTGCAGGGCCGGCACCGTACAGATCCATCACCTCCTCACCAAACTCCGATCCGGTAAAGGCACCGCGCGGGATCTCGATGTGCTGCGTGAACTCTGCGAGATGGTTAAGCAGACCAGTCTGTGCGGTTTGGGCCAGTCTGCGCCCAATCCGGTCCTCAGCACACTGCGGTATTTCCACAATGAGTACGATACGCTGCTCAATGACCCGATGACACCAGCAACCAAGCCGCTGCAGACGTCAACAGAGACGAGGTGAGACAGATGGCAGTCAAAACCCTGACAATCGACGGTAAGCATGTCTCGGCTAGAGATGACCAGACGATCCTCCAGACCGCTCGCGAAGCGGGCATACGTATTCCCACGCTTTGCGATCTGCCTGGCGTCGGCCCCCTCGGCGCTTGCAGGTTATGCCTGGTCGAAGTAACCGGTGTGCCGAAACTCCTTCCTGCATGCGTCACGGTCGTACAGGAAGGGATGGAAGTCCAGACCAACACCGAACGGCTGCGACGATACCGATTGATGATCGTGGAACTTCTCTTCGCCGAACGGAACCATGTCTGTTCCGTCTGCGTGGCCAACAATCACTGTGAGCTGCAGGATCGGGCTATGGAGATCGGCATGACCCATAGCCGGTTCGCATACCAGTTTCCGAAGCTCGATGTGGATACCACCCACGGCAGATTCGGCATCGACCACAACCGCTGTATCCTCTGCTCACGGTGCGTGCGCGTATGTGACGAGATCGAAGGCGCCCATACATGGGATGTCTCGGGGCGCGGCGCCAATGCCCGGGTGATCACCGATATGAACGTCCCATGGGGCGAGGCCGCAAGCTGCACCTCCTGCGGCAAATGCGTGCAGGCCTGTCCCACGGGCGCTATCTTCCGAATCGGCGCTACCGTCGCTGAACTTGAGAAGGACCGTACACAGCTCTCGTTCATCGTCAATGCGCGGGAGAATAAACAATGGCTCGGATGAAAGTCGCCACAGTATGGTTCGGCGGATGTTCTGGCTGCCACATGTCCTTTTTGGACCTCGATGAGTTCTTGATCGACCTCGCGGCCCAGGTTGACATCGTCTACAGCCCGGTAGCCGACGTGAAGGAGTATCCATCCCACGTGGATATATGCCTGATCGAAGGCGCTGTCGCCAATGACGAGCATGTCGAGCTCGCGCACTTGATCCGCCAGAATACCGATATCATCATCGCGTTCGGCGATTGTGCGGTCACGGGCAATGTCACCGCGATGCGAAACCCGCTCGGGACGATAGAACCCATTCTTCAGAAGGTGTACGTGGAAGCTGCGACACTGCATGGCCGCATCCCGTTCGAGAAAGGGATCGTTCCCCAGCTGCTCGACCGGGTCCTTCCACTGCATCAAGTGATCGAGGTTGACGCCTATTTGCCCGGCTGCCCACCACCAGCCGAACGCATCAAGGCAGTCCTCGTCAAGGCCTTGTCCGGAGAACCCCTCACTCTGGAAGGCTCCGATCTCAAGCCCGGTTAGCAAGGACGGAGAACAGCCATGCAACAGCGTATAGTCATCGATCCTGTTACGCGCATCGAAGGTCACGCCAAGATCAGCATCTTCCTTGACAATGAGGGACAGGTGTCTGACGCACGCTTCCATGTCACCGAGTATCGGGGCTTCGAACGCTTCTGCGAAGGGCGCCCCTTCTGGGAAATGCCCGGCATCACGGCTCGAATCTGCGGCATCTGCCCTATCAGCCATATCCTGGCGTCCGCCAAAGCCGGCGATGGCATTCTGGCCGTCCAGGTCTCGCCAACCGCAAACAAGCTCCGCCGCCTAATGAACCTGGGGCAGATCACCCAGTCGCACGCCCTCAGCTTCTTCCATCTGAGCGCGCCCGACTTCCTTCTGGGTTTCGATAGTGATCCAGCAACTCGTAACGTCTTCGGCCTGATCAAGGAAAACGCAGACCTCGCCCGACGGGGTATTCGGCTTCGGCAGTTCGGGCAGGATATCATCCGCCTGCTCGGGGGCAGCAAGATTCATCCAGCCTGGGCCACACCGGGGGGCGTTCGATCCGCCTTGACGGAGGAAGCGCGCGACGACATACGCGCACGGCTCCCGGAGGCATTTGAGACGACGCAGATCGCCCTCGATCTCTTCCAGGAGATCCTGGAGAAGTTCGGCCACGAGGCCCATGTGTTCGGCAACTTCCCCAGTTTGTACATGGGTCTGGTTGCGCCCGACGGTTCCTGGGAACATCACGACGGCCACATACGCTTTGTCGACAGCGCCCGCAACACGATCGCGGATCATCTGGACGCAAAGGATTATCAACAGTACATCGGCGAGGCCGTAGAGCCATGGTCGTATTTGAAGTTCCCCTACTACAAGCCGATGGGCTATCCGGATGGCATCTATCGTGTTGGGCCTCTCGCGCGACTGAACGTTTGCGAGCGGATGGGCACGCCCCGCGCGGACGCGGAACTGGCTGCCTTTCGGGATGCCCATGGCGCCGTGAACTCCTCGTTCCTGTATCATCAAGCGCGTCTGATCGAAATCCTATGCGCGCTCGAGCATATTGAGATGCTGATCGAGGATCCGGATCTACGTGGGGACAGGCTGCGAGCCGATGCCGGGGTCAACTCTCTAGAATCCGTCGGAGTCAGCGAAGCCCCTCGGGGTACGTTGTTCCACCATTACAAAGTGGATCCGAACGGCCGTCTGACCTATGTCAACCTGATCATCTCGACCGGCCAGAACAACGTCGCCATGAACCGAACCGTGGCTCAGATCGCTCGCCACTATATCCACGGTCCGGAAGTCAAGGAAGGTCTTCTGAACCGCGTCGAAGCCGGTATACGTTGCTTCGATCCGTGCCTTAGCTGCTCGACACACGCCCTTGGCGCTATGCCCATACAGCTGCAGATCACCGATCATCACGGCGATGTCATCCGTGAGCTTCGGCGCGACTGAGTTCGATACAACCTGCGAGGAGCCGTCACCATGTGGCGGCTCCTTGATCGTCACGATCGGCAACGAACTCCGTTCGGACGATGGTATTGGCCACGTTGTCGGGCGCCTGATCGCCGATGCCCTACCCGAAGATTGTACGTTGATGCCAACCCATCAGCTGTTGCCGGATCTCGCAGCGGATATAGCGCGGTACGACCGCGTCATCTTCGTCGACGCTCGGCTGCCAGATGATGATCCGGAGGTCCATGTCTACACCATCGAACCGGCGTCCGAGGATACACCCCTCGGCCATGCCGTCTCGCCGGCGCATCTCATTGCGATGACCCATGCGCTCTACGACCATGCGCCTCTCGCCGTCGTTATGTCGCTGCCGACAGCGAGCTTCGACTACGGTTTTGAGTTGTCGCCTATCGCACGACGCGGCGCCCATAGGGCAGCGGAACTACTGCTGCGAATGATCAGCAAGGAATACGGAGGCTGAGCCTCGACATGCACGAACTCGGGAT
The DNA here is from genome assembly GCA_013360745.1 of Chthonomonadales bacterium. Classification (GTDB taxonomy): domain Bacteria; phylum Armatimonadota; class Chthonomonadetes; order Chthonomonadales; family CAJBBX01; genus JABWBA01. The sequence goes on from JABWBA010000017.1 coordinate 42,187, forward strand.
CATGGACTCGATCCTAAGAACCGCGTTTGAACGATCTGAGGAAGCCGGTGCGAGCAGGATACACCGGATTACCCTCACGATCGGCAGCCTCTCCGGCGTCGCACCAGAAGCTCTGGAGTTCGCATTTGGCGCGCTCACCGTCGATACCGCTGCTGAGGGAGCCACACTGGATATCCGCAGAAACGACGTCAGGATTACCTGTGCTGTCTGCGGCGCTGAGTACGTGCCCGAAGCTCCTGTAGCTTGTTGCACCGTCTGCGGGTCGCCAGGAGGCGCCATCACCACCGGCCGAGAGATTGAGCTTACATCGCTGGAGGTATCCTGAGATTATGACGGCAACCCGAACGATCGAAATACACGAAGCGGTGCTGGACAAGAACAGGGCGATCGCGGAGCAGAACCGAGCGCTCCTTGCCACGAGCAATGCATTGGCGATCAACCTCATGTCCTCGCCGGGCTCCGGGAAGACGAGCCTCCTCGAACGGACCCTGACGGAGCTTTCGGAGGCTATCTCGATCGGCGTCATCGTCGGCGACCTGGCTACGGATAACGATGGACGCCGGCTCGGCGGACGAAACGCGCAGGTTATTCAGATAACCACCGGTGATATCTGCCATCTCGACGCGTCCATGGTAGGCACGGCGCTGGCGAGTTTCGATCCAGTCCCAAACCTCGTATTCATTGAGAACGTCGGCAACATGGTCTGCCCTGCGGCATTCGACCTGGGCGAGAGAGTGCGCGTCGCCCTCCTGTCGGTCACCGAAGGGGAGGACAAGCCCCTCAAATACCCAACCTTGTTCCGCACCGCGGACGCTGTAATCGTAACGAAACTCGACATCGCAGAAGTGTGCGAGTTCGATGCAGAGGCAGCGCGAGCTAATATTGTCGCCACAGCCCCGAACGCCGTTACGTTCTGGTTATCGGTTCGCACAGGTGCAGGCATGGAAGCGTGGTACCAATGGCTGCGCGATCATGTTGGGGAGAGAACAGCGCATGGCGACGCAATATAACGATGCCCTTGACTACCACAGCCGCCCGACGACAGGCAAGATCGAGATCGTATCGTCGAAACCGTGCGAAACGCAACGGGACCTATCGTTCGCCTATACACCCGGCGTAGCCGTACCATGCCTCCGCATCGCCGCCGATCCTGAGGAAGCCTACCGCTATACGACGAAATCGAATCTCGTCGCTGTGATCACGAACGGTACGGCCGTCCTTGGTCTCGGCAACATCGGAGCTCTGGCCGGCAAACCGGTCATGGAAGGCAAAGCTGTCCTCTTCAAGCGTTTTGCCGATGTCAACGCGATCGATCTAGAAGTCTCGACGGAGGATCCGGAAGAGTTCATCCGCACTGTTCGCTTGCTCGAGGCGAGCTTCGGCGGCATCAATCTTGAGGATATCCGAGCCCCCGATTGTTTCGAGATCGAGCGTCGGCTCTCGGACGATTGCAGCATCCCCGTATTCCACGACGATCAGCATGGCACCGCGATCATCTCTGGAGCCGCGCTGATCAATGCCCTCGACCTCTGTGGAAAGCAGATCGAAGGCATTCGTATCGTCTTCCTCGGCGCCGGCGCCGCTGCGATCGCGACCGCCAGGTTCTATCGGCTGTTGGGTGCGCGGCAGGAGAACATCGTCGTCTGTGATCGGGCAGGCGTCATCCATGCCGACCGGGGCGACGATCTGCATCCTGCGAAGCGGGAGTTTGCCCTGAAAACGGATATCCGCACGCCCGAGGAGGCATGTGCCGACGCCGACGTCGTCGTCGGATTATCCGCTCCTGGTGCGATCACCGCGAGTATGCTGGAGCGGATGGCGAACCGGCCCATCGTTTTCGCCCTGGCGAATCCTGATCCGGAGATCACGTACGACGAAGCCCGGGCCACACGGCCCGACGCGATCATCGCGACCGGACGGTCCGATTTCCCCAATCAAGTCAATAACGTACTCGGATTTCCGTTTATCTTCCGAGGGGCTCTGGACGTCCGCGCAAGATCGATCAACGAAGCGATGAAGGTCGCTGCTGCACAAGCCCTGGCGCGCCTAGCCCGCGAGGATGTGCCCGACTCCGTCATCAGCGCGTATGGCGTTCCCTCACTTCGCTTCGGGCCGGATTACCTCATCCCAAAACCATTCGATCCGCGGGCCCTCCTCTGGATCGCCCCTGCGATCGCCAGCGCGGCTATGGAATCAGGTGTGGCCCGCATCCAGCTCGACCTCGATCGCTATCGCGAGGAGTTAGAGGCGCGCATGGGCAAGGGCCGCGAGATGATGCGCGTGGTGATGAATAAGGCGCGCCGCGCGCCACGGCGCGTCCTGCTGGTCAACGGTGAACATGAAAAGATGATCCGCGCTGCCCACCAACTCCGCGATGAAGGGCTCGCTCTGCCGATCCTACTGGCGGACCCCGCGGCCGTTGCCGCGAAAGCGCGCGAAATCCAGATCAACTGCGAGGGTATCACCGTGGTCGATCCGGCGGAACCAGACCTGCGGAGACGGTGTGCAGAGCGGCTTCTCGAACGGCGGTGGCGGAAGGGTATCACCAGGACCGAGGCGGACGAACTCCTCGCAATACCGAGTTATATGGGCGCGGCGATGCTGGATCTCGGAGAAGCCGATACGCTTGTAACCGGTCTCCGATCGAACTACGCCGACGCATTGCGGCCGATGCTCCAGATCATCCGTGCCTTGCCGGATTGCTCCATTGCCGCCGGAGTCTTCTTGATCGCGACTCGCCGGGATGTTCTGTTCTTCGCGGACGCCTCGGTCAATATCGATCCGGAGCCCGATACTCTGGCGAACATCGCGATTCGAACTGCAACACTCGCACAGGACTTCGATGTCGAACCTCGGATCGCAATGATCAGTTTTTCCGATTTCGGCAGTGTACGGCATCCGAGATCGGAGAAGGTGCGCCAGGCTGTCGATCTCGTTCGAACCCGCCGCCCGGATCTGACGATCGATGGCGAGATGTCGGCCTCGACCGCACTATCGGAGCCTGCGCTATCCAACCGATACCCCAACAACCAGCTCCGGCACAGGGCGAACGTCCTGATCTTCCCCAGCCTGGAGGCCGGGACCGTTGCGTCTCATATCGTCCAGCGTCTCGGCGACGCGACGCTGATCGGTCCGATCCTCGTCGGCATGCGTAAGGCGGTCCACGTATTGATGCGTGGCGCCGAGGTCCAGGATATCGTCAATCTTGCCGCTATCGGCGTTGTTCAGGCGCTTCAGCGGGAGGAGGGCGGCCGATCTGCGGTCAACCGTTGATGCACGTTGCTCCCTCTGCGATCGCGCGATTACGGGTGGAGTTTCGAGGTACGGTTCAGGGCGTCGGCTTTAGGCCGTGCATCTATCGACTTGCGACCGAACTCGGGCTTGCCGGTTGGGTGGCGAACACGGATCATGGTGCGGTAGCGGAGATCGAAGGCCCGACAGCATCCCTGGATGCCTTCCTCGCGCGAGTGCCGACATCCCTTCCCCCCCGTGCATCGATCCAGGGCATGGAGAGCTGCCTACTCGATCCGGCCGGCTTCCAGCGGTTCGAGATCGCCCCCAGCCTCGCTACGGGAGCCCCGGTTGCACACATGCTGCCGGACATCGCGACCTGTGACGATTGCTTGCGGGAGATGAACGATCCCGACGACCGTCGGTTTCGCTATCCGTTCATCAACTGCACGAACTGCGGTCCCCGCTACAGCATCATATCGGCGCTGCCCTACGATCGCCCCCTGACGTCCATGAGTGAGTTCCAGATGTGCGCCGCTTGCCGCACTGAGTACGATGATCCGAACGATCGACGATTCCACGCCCAACCGAACGCTTGTGCCGAGTGTGGCCCGGGTCTGGAGCTCTGGAGTCCGGATGGTACGGTCCTTGCGTCTCACGATCCTGCGCTGATGGGCGCTGTCGACGCCATCCGCCAGGGACAAATCGTCGCGGTAAAGGGCCTTGGCGGCTTCCATCTCATCGTCGACGCGTCCAATCTGTCTGCGGTCGCACGGCTGAGGACACGGAAGCGGCGTGAGGAAAAGCCTCTCGCGGTAATGGCCCCGACGATCGACGCGGTTCGAGTGTTCGCCACACTTACGGCCGCTGAGGAGCGAGCTCTGCATAGCCCGGAGCGCCCGATCGTCCTCGTTGAGGGTCGCGCCGGCATCAACACACCGATCGCCCCGAACGTAGCCCCAGGCAATCCGTATCTCGGGGTGATGCTGCCCTATACGCCGCTTCATCATCTGCTACTCGCGGAACTGCAGCGTACCGTCGTCGCGACCAGCGCGAACCTCTCGGACGAACCGATCTGCATTGACGAACGGGAGGCATTGGCCCGGCTCCGCGGGATCGCGGACGTCTTTCTGGTTCATAACCGCCCCATCCTCCGCCACGTCGATGACTCGATCGTCCGGTGTATCGTCGGCCAACTGCAGGTTCTGCGCCGAGCTCGCGGGTTCGCTCCGGCTCCCATCTCTCTTGGTTCGACCTCCAGCCCAGCCGCTGATAGAACGGAATCCGTACTCGGCGTGGGGCCCCACATGAAGAACACGGTCGCACTGCGTATCGGCAGCGATGTGTTTCTGAGCCAGCATATCGGCGACCTTGATACCGACGCGGCCCGGCGCACCCATCATCGCGTCTGCGCGGATCTCCCGGCGCTCTACGCCGTCTCGCCGCGATATATCGGCGTGGACCTGCATCCGGACTACGCGTCCACCTCCGAGGCGATGGCGATAGCCAGATCCCAATCGCCCGAACCGACGTTGATTCCGGTCCAACACCACTACGCGCACGTTCTATCCTGTATGGCCGATAACGGGTTGGATGGCTCGGCGCTCGGGGTCGTATGGGACGGCACCGGACTCGGTACGGATGGCACGATCTGGGGAGGCGAGTTCCTTCTACCAACTAACCGAGGTTTCGTCCGCGTCGCCCACCTACTTCCATGGCGTTTGCCTGGCGGAGATCATGCCGCGACCGAACCCAGACGAGCAGCACTCGGCCTACTGCATCATCTGCACACCGGCGAACTGCCTGCGGCTCTCCACACAACCTCGGAGTTCGGATGGACCGAACAGGACATCGCGGTGCTCTGGAGGATGATGGATCGAGGCGTTAATGCGCCCTGGACCTCCAGCATGGGCAGGATGTTCGACGCGATCGCAGCGCTGTGCGGCGTTCGAATGGTGAACCGGTACGAAGGGCAGGCCGCCATGGAGCTGGAGTGGAGAGGCGCCCGATCCAGCACTCCGCGCCGGTATCGCCTGGAACTGCGGACCGACCGCACACCCCTGCTCATCGATTGGGCGGGAACCGTGGACCGCATCTATTCGGATTATAGGGATGGAGTGGATTTGTCGGATATCGCATTGGGATGGCACCATGCCCTTGCGGATCTCGTCGTAGATGTGGCACAGTGGACCGGGGAGAAGAAGATCGTACTGACCGGCGGTTGTTTTCAGAATCGGCTATTGACCACAGCGACGATGGTACGACTGGCGGCGGTTGGCCTGCAGGGCTATATTCACCAGCGAATCCCACCGAACGATGGCGGCGTCTCACTCGGCCAGGTTGCTGCAGCAACCGCGGTCGTCACGCGAACTCCGAATCCAGCTTGAAGGAAGGCAACCATGTGCCTCGCGGTACCCGGCAAGATCATCAGCATCGACGAACCTGACGGACCAACATCCTCTCCGCTCGACCGAAATGGGCTTGTCGACTTCGGCGGAATCGCGAAGCCGGTCAATCTGGCCTATGTACCGGAGGCGAACATCGGCGACTACGTCATCGTCCATGTCGGCTTCGCGATCAGCTCCATGGATGAGAGCGAGGCGGGTCAGGTGTT
>JABWBA010000018.1 GCA_013360745.1 Chthonomonadales bacterium
GTTCGACCGTACACCGGACCTCCAGTGGGTCGGCGCCTGCGCTCCCGCCGGTCGATGTCTCATCGGCCTCACCGTTACGGCTCTGGACCTCCCGATCCATCCGGACGACCACTCCCCGAATGCGCTCCTCTGCGAGGCTCTCGTTCTCCGCCCACGCCTCGATATGAGCCTCCATGGTTACATGGTCGGACCCTGCCAGGATCGTGACACCCCCAGCAGGGTTGCATACATAAAGGGCGGCAGCGCCAGGGTTCTCGACCGAGTCCGTCTGAATGCGACGACGCGTCGGCAGACCCTGCGGATTGACCGGCGCCGTCTCGCCGGTCGTTTGCCATTCCCGAGTCCATTCCCGGAACCGTTCGCGCCAGCGTCTCCCTCCGACCTGGGCCTCGCGGATCACACCCTGCGGATCGATCCGATGGAGCGCAGCGGATATATGACGCCCGAGGTCCGACAGATCGACCGGAAACTGCCGGCGCTGCCCCCATCGAAACTCCCAGGTCTTCTCCGACGTGTCCTGTCGATCGGAAGGAGGCGGCGGAGCGCCTGCCGCAGTCTCGGCTGCGGGCGGATCCTTCTTTTCGTCCGCAGTCGATCGAATCGCCGCCAGCAGGGACTCTGCCTCCGAGGCCGATAGTTTGCCTTCGTCCAGCATCCTGAGAATACGGCTGACGTGGTCTTCGCTCATCGATTCGATCCCTTCTGCGCTCGTTATTGCCCCGGTCGTCGCAATCCGTCCATCGCCCGGCCGACCGACGCAGGGTTGGCTCTCGTCTTCGTATCCGTAGGGACTACGGTGTCTGTCGCACGATGGTTTCAGTCAGTAAGCGTTCGGATGATCCGATGCACGGCGGTGTATTTTCGATCGGCAGTCTTCCGACACACACCGACTGTCCCATCTACGGGATCGGGTACTCTTTCATCGACTATGAATGAGGACGGGCCACCGTATGGATTCGGCGTCCTGGAGCTTGTTCAGCCGCACGGCGGTGTGTTCGTCGTCTCCGGCCCGAGCGGTGTGGGCAAGGATGCGATACTGGATCGATTGCTCGGATCCGACCTCCGACCGCCGGATCTGCGGCGCGTTGTAACATGGACCACGCGCGCGCCAAGAGCGGGTGAGACGGACGGGATCGATTACCGATTCGTGTCGCCCGAGGCATTCCAGCAGCTGGAGGACACGGACGGGTTCCTTGAATCGGTCACGTATAAGGGCCAGCGATACGGCACCCCGGCCCGGGCGGTTCTTGAGCGCGATAGAGGCGCCGATCTGATCCTCAAGATCGATGTCCGGGGCGGCATGGCAGTTAAGAAGCTGATACCCGACGCGGTCCTGATCTTTGTGGCCCCTCCTTCGCCTGAGGAGCTTCGTCGACGCCTGACGGAACGGAATACGGAAGATCGAGACGCACTCGAGGAGCGCCTCGCTATTGCGCAGACGGAGATACGAGGCGCATCGGGCTATGATTACCTTATCGTGAACGATGATCTGAACGGAGCGGTTGAGCTTCTCCGAGCCATCGTCCTGACATGCCGTGCCCGCATCCGAAAGGCTGGATCGTAAGATGCCACGCGTAGCAGGTGTCGTCGTCGGCAATACAGGCCGACAACGCTGGTTCGATGTGGGTGACGCCGAGATCCATCCGGGTGACCTTGTCGTGGTGCAGACCGCACGAGGCCCGGCCCTCGGGACCGTCCGTTCCGTCCCTCGAGAGATCAACCAGGGGCCGCAGCCGTCCACATTCGAACTCCTGTTGCGCGCGGCATCAGCCGAAGACATCGATCAGGACGAGCGGAACAAGGAGCGGGCAACGAAGGCGCTGCGGATCGCTGCGGACTCGATCGGGAGGCTCAACCTGCCGATGAAGGTCCGTTCCGCAGAGTATTGCCTCGACGGCAGCCAGATTACGATCACGTTCAGCGCCGACCACCGAGTGGATTTTAGAGAGCTCGTACGGGATCTGTCGGGCCGCCTCCGAACACGCGTACTCCTCCATCAGATCACACCGAGGGACCATACCCGTATGCTGGGCGGATGCGGTCCGTGCGGCCGCGAGTTATGCTGCGGGACCTTCCTGAGCGAGTCCGGTCCGGTATCGATGCGCATGGCCAAAGACCAGAGTCTGATCCTGAACCCCGCGAAGTTCTCCGGAGCCTGCGGCAAGCTCATGTGCTGCCTCCGCTTCGAACACGAAACCTATGCGGAGGCACAGCGGACGATGCCTTCGGTCGGCCAGTTCGTACGGACGCCTCGGGGCGACGGCCGAGTCGTGTCCCGATCCGCACTCAACAAGGAGCTAACCATCGCGCTCAACGCTAGCGGCGCCGAGGTTGTTTTCGCGATGGATGATATCAAGGTTCCCACCTCCTTCGGCGGCTGCTGCCGGCAGGGCCACGGATCCGATGACGATGACGCGGCGGATTCGAACGGCGGAATACCGACGATGGAACAAGCGCCCCACTGCCCGCGAGCGCGCCAGGGTGTGATGAACACTGGCGACGCTGCGTACGATCACTAACCGCCACAGCGGGATCGCCCCTATCGTTCACGACCTCTCGGATCCGATCCGTCCCAAATGCCGCCGGTTCGCTTGACATTCCGCTGATCGAGCCGGCATAATAGGGCCGCGTTCACGATGTGGATCAGGGGGAAGTCCGGTTTGAATCCGGCGCAGTCCCGCTGCGGTGTGTGTTCGAAAGACACGAGCCCGAATGCCCTCCCGCATCGCGTCACGTAAGCCCTTCGCGAGAAAGGGTGTGATGCAGCCTCCGGTACCAGCGGCGACGTACAGGCCCCGCCCTACAGGCCTCTACCGTACTTCTGGATGGTCGGATCGACCGCATTGGAGGCCACCCCTCGCGATGGCGCGCAACATATCAGGAGGGGTACGCCCGAAATGCGCACCATTCGCAACGCATTCACGCTGATTGAGTTGCTGGTCGTGATCGCCATCATCGCGATCCTCGCCGCCATTCTCTTCCCCGTCTTCGCCCAGGCTCGCGAGAAAGCCCGCCAGGCGTCGTGCACATCCAACGTCAAGCAGCTCGGTCTCGCTACGCTCATGTATCTGCAGGATTACGACGAGACCTTCCCTCTCTATCAGTACAACGATTGCCAGGGCTTCACATGCTACCAGTACTGGTTCGGGCTCTTGACGAACTCGGGTTGGGATAAGACCCGGGGTCTTCTCTATCCCTATATGAAGAATCATCAGATCCAGAAGTGTCCGAGCTTCAGCGCAGCGCCCCGGCTCGGAGATGGCAACGGGTACGGCTACAACTGGGGCTATCTCGGTTCCGACCTCTACATCAGCTACAGCTGGCCGCCGTTGAATCCCGCCTCGGCAGCCTCTCTATCCGCGCCAGCCGACAAGGCCATGTACGCCGACGCCGGCTTCGTCAATACACCATGGTACGGCGGTAACGGTGAGATGCTCGAGACGGCGGGCATCGATCCTCCGTCGGCATGGTACGGCAACCCTACGGTGGATTTCCGCCATGTCGACAATCGTAAAGAGCTCAATGCTGCGGCGCAGACCGTGACTCACCGGGGACTCGCGTGCTTCGTCTTCGCGGACGGCCATGCTCGAGCCTTCGGCCAGACGGCCGTTACCGATGCGATGTTCACCCGCGACTAGGATGCGTATCTCCTATGGATCGGCCCGACGCGTGATTGCGTCGGGCCTCCTCCTCGTCCTCTGGGCGATCTCGATGCCGCCATCGGAAGCGGTCGGCGCCCTCACGGCGGTGGATGACCGGGGCGTACGTCTCCGTCTCACAACTCCGCCCAGACGGATCGTATCGCTCTCGCCATCCCTTACCGAGACGCTCTTCGCGATCGGCGCCGGCAGTCGTATCGTCGGTGTGACGACGTACTGCGATTATCCGCCGGCCGCCCGCAAGATCGCCAAGATCGGGGATTACAATACAAGCGTCGAGAAGGTCGTCGCGCTTCGGCCCGATCTCATCGTCGCCGGTGCGAAAGCCAACCGATTGGCCATACAGGCGCTTGGCAGAGTCCACGATATCGACAAGGCATTGTTCGCCGTCGAACCGGAGAACCTGACCGAGCTGTACGATGCGATCCATCGGCTTGGCGCAATAACAGGGTGTGTGGAAGGCAGCCGCCGCACCGTGGCGCACATGAAGCGAGTGGTCCGATCCGCCGGCCGTCTTAGGAAGAGCAGCAGTCCACGCCCGCGGGTTGTATTCGTGCTTCAGCGGGACCCGATCTGGGTCGCAGGTTCGGGAACGTTTGTGGACGATATGATCCGCGCGGCAGGCGGCGTCAACCTCGGTCGCTCAGCCGGGAAAGGCTACGTGCCGTTGAGCCTGGAGCGCCTCATTGCGTTGAACCCTGAGGTGATCCTCAGCACCCATTCAACGACCAGGGATCTGAAACGGCGCTCCGGTTGGTCCCGCCTCTCTGCGATTCGAAACGGCCGCGTCTACAAGCTCGGCTTCGAAGCGGTTCGACCGGCGCCTCGCCTCGCGGATGCGGTGGCGTCGATCGCGAAGCTGCTGCATACTCGGTAACGGTACGTCGGACATCGCGGTCCGGTCAAGGTTCCGGCCGCGTCAACCCTTCATGCTACAATAAGTGGATCCACCGCTCGAAGGGATATCCGATGCTGAACGATCCGACACGTATCCTCAACGACCTCGTCAGCCTTTCCCGATATCTCGGCGATCCCGCCAACGATCTCGCGATTCTCGGCGAGGGCAATACATCCGCCTGGGTAGATCCCACATCGTTCTATGTCAAAGAGAGCGGGAAGGGTCTGGCGGAGGCTGAGTCTTCAAGCTTTGTTCTGGTGGAGTCGCTGCCGATTCTCGATGCGCTCAACGGTCCGGATCTCACCGACGACGAGATCCGCCGGGCGCTGCTGGATGCTCGCATCGCTTGTTCCGGCGACCGGCCCCGCCCGTCGGTCGAGACGTTTCTCCACGCGTATCTCCTTAGTCTGCCTGGCATTCGGTACGCAGGCCATAGCCATCCGACCGCCGTGAACGCGATTCTCTGTTCGGTGCGCGCGGCCGAAATGGTGGCTGGGCGGATCTTCCCGGACGAAATCGTCTGCTGCGGGCCGGCTGTATGCTACATACCGTATACGGATCCCGGCCTGGTCCTGGCCCGACAGCTTCGATCGAGCGTCGAGCAGTTCATCGAGCAGCATAACATGGCGCCGAAGATCATCCTGATGCAGAACCACGGCATGATCGCGCTCGGAGCCACCGTCCAGGATGTCATCACGGCCACGTCGATGTACGTCAAGACCGCGCGGATACTCATCGGAGCTGCGGCGCTGGGCGGGCCCCGCTTTCTCACACCGGACAACGTTGCGCGCATCCACACGCGCCCGGATGAATCGTACCGCCAGCGCCTGATCGCAGAGCGGGGCGGATCGAACTAGGAGTACGACATGGATGGTCTGGAACACTACCGCTCAGGCCGAGGCCGCATCCCGGACCGGATGCTGAAATGGTTCCTCTACGGCGAGGGCCTCGATAACCTCAAGATGGCCGAAGTGCCCGTGCCGGAGATCGGTCCCGACGATCTGCTGGTGCGGCAGGACGCCAACGGGCTCTGCTTCTCCGACACCAAGGTCCTTGCCCTGGGCAACAACCATCCCCGAATGCAGGGCCGGGATCTCGCCCACGACCCTGCGACACTCGGCCATGAGGTTGCGATTACCGTCGTGCAGGTCGGCGAAAACCGTACGAGCCGCTTCCAGATCGGCGATCGGTTCATCGTCCAGGCGGATGTGTTCTATCAGGGCGTTTCGATGGCGTACGGCTATGCCATCTCCGGCGGCCTCGCGGAGTACAGCGTCATCCCTACCCCGATGATGGACGGCGATGAAGGCTGTTATCTGCTCCCCATCGCCCGGGACACAGGGTATGCGGCGGCAGCGCTTGTGGAACCATGGGCCTGCGTCGTCGGCGCCTACAATCAGGGCCATCGTGACGCCCCAAAGCCGGGCGGCTTCCTGTTGATTCTGGCCGGCGATGGCGCGGCCGCGCGGGATCTCTCCGGCATTCTGGACGCCGTTGGCCCATCGGCGCGCGTGATCATAGTCGGAGTGGAAGCGGACAGGACAGCCGCCGGACGTGAAGCTGTTCGCATACGTTCGGTCGAGGACTGGGATCATCTGACGGCCGCCAACGGGGTGACCGGTTTCGACGACATCGTCGTGCTCGGCCATGTCGCCGCAGAGGAAGTGGAACGGGCATCCGCCAAACTCGCCAACCACGGCATCGTCAATCTGAGTGGCGCCGAGCCATTCCCGCGCAAGCTGACGCTCGACATCGGACGGATCCACTACAACTGGCACCACTACATCGGATCGGCCTCGGGCCGGATCATGGACGCCTACAACGAGCCGCGTGGGGCCGATTTGAAGCCCGGAGGGCGGGCGTGGTTCATCGGCGCCGGCGGCCCCATGGGGCAGATGCATGTGCAGCGCGCCGTGATGCACCGCGAGGCGCCCGCTCTCGTCCTGTGTACGGATATCGACGGGGAGCGACTGGCGACCGTGGTGGACCGCTTTTCCGGCATCGCCGAGAAACGAGGGATCACACTGATCGCCCTCAACCCGAAGGAGTTCACGCCCGAGGCGTTCGACGAAAGGCTGCGGCAGATCGCCGAAGGCGGCTTCGATGATATCGTCTCCCTCGTGCCGGTGCCGGCGCTCATCGAGCACGCCACCCAGTTTCTTTCGGACGGAGCCTGGTGCAATATCTTCGCCGGAGTCGCCCGGGGCACCATGGCTCAGATCGACGCCAATGCCATCCGCGATCAGGGCGTCCGGTACATCGGCAGCAGCGGCTCCTCGATCGCGGACATGAAGGAGACCCTCGACATGGTGGAACGGGGCGAACTCTCCACCAACGCGTCTCTGGCCGCGATCGGCGGTATGGAGGCGGCCCACGAGGGCCTCGCAGGGGTCAAAGCCGGCCGCTTCCCGGGCAAGACGCTCATCTTTCCGCTGATCAAGGGCATGCCGCTCGTCGCTCTCCATGATCTGGCCAATCTCTATCCTACGGTGCATGCGAAGCTCGAAGACGGCAAGTTCTGGACCAGGGAGGCCGAAGAGGAGTTGTTCCGCCTGACCATCGCGAGGGACGCGTGAGCGGACGGCTAACCGGCAGAGCGGCCATCGTGACTGGCGGCGCCCAGGGACTGGGCGAGGCTCTGGCCCGGCGTCTGGCCATCGAAGGCTGCTCGGGGATCGTGGTTGCCGACCGCAACTATGAGCGTGCGCAGCAGACGGCCGCCGCCCTGAAAGCGGAGCACGGCTGCGAGGCGCTGGCAACGCATACGGACGTCACCGACGAAGCTCAGGTGGCTGCAATGGTCGGCGCCGCTCAGGGCGCATTCGGCTCCGTGGACATCCTGATCGCCAACGCTGGGATCCTGATCGCCGGCGACGTCCTCGAAATCGATGCCGCAAAGTGGCGTACCGTCATCGACGTCAACCTGATCGGCTACTTCCTGTGCGCCCAGGCCGCAGCCCGGGTGATGGCGGAGCAAAAACGGGGCGTCATCGTGCAGATCAACTCGAAATCCGGCAAGAAGGGGAGCTTTCGCAACAGCGCCTACGCCTCGAGCAAGTTCGGTGGCATTGGCCTGACACAATCGCTCGCCCTCGATCTCGCCCCTCACGGCGTTCGGGTCCATGCGGTATGCCCGGGCAACCTCCTCGACGGCACCCTCTGGCAGGACAGCCTGTATGAGCAGTATGCGCGAACTCAGGGGCTTACCATCGAAGAGGTCCGGCGCAAATACGAGTCGCAGGTGCCGCTCGGGCGAGGCTGCACCTATGAGGATGTGGCGAACGCGGTCGTGTTCCTCTGTTCGGATGAGGCGTCCTACATGACCGGTCAGGCGATCAATGTAACCGGCGGCCAGGAGATGCGCTAGCCAGGGCCGATGCCGAGGCGCGCCTCCCGTTACGTCTGCGCTGAATGCGGCCACGTTTCCGCACGGTGGCTGGGGCGTTGTCCTGAGTGCGGCGCATGGAATACGCTCGCGGAAGAGGCGGCCCCGCCGCCGGCCCGACGCTCGTCGCCGTCTCCGCCCGGACCAACGCCTCGACCCGAACCGATTACGGAGATCGGACGGGAGGCGATGACGCGTGTCCCGACCGGTCTGGCCGAAATGGATCGGGTTCTGGGGGGCGGCATCGTCCCGGGGTCGGTCGTCCTTATCGGCGGAGATCCCGGCATCGGCAAATCCACCCTTCTCACTCAGGTAGCCCATTGTGTCGCTTCAGGATCGGATCGAGGGATAGGATCGGTCCTATACATCGGCGGCGAAGAGAGCCCGAGCCAGATCCGGATGCGGTGCGAGCGGATCGGGGCGCTGACGGACCGCCTGCTGGTCGTCGGCGAGACGAACCTCGAGGCCGTCCTCCATTACATCCGGGAACTGTCGCCCTTCCTCGTCGTGCTCGATTCCGTTCAGACGGCGTATGATCCGGAACTGGAGTCGGCGCCGGGAACAGTCAGTCAGGTTCGGAGCGTCGGCGCCGCTATGGCGTCGGCAGCCCGAACGCAGGGCGCCTGCGTGTTTCTCATCGGCCACGTGACCAAGGAAGGCGTTCTGGCCGGCCCGCGCGTCCTGGAGCATATGGTCGACACGGTCCTGCATATCGAGGGCGACCGGCATCAGATGTATCGGATTCTGCGAGCTGTGAAGAACCGGTTCGGCCCGACCGATGAACTAGGCCTCTTCGAGATGCATGAATCCGGCCTGCGCGAAGTCGCGAATCCGTCCGCCGCCTTTCTCGCAGAACGGAGCTCCGCAGCCTCAGGCTCGGCGGTCGCGGCGACGGTGGAAGGGACTCGCCCGCTCCTTGTCGAAGTGCAGGCTCTCGTCACACGGTCCTATCTCGCGAGCCCGCGCCGGGTGATCAATGGGCTCGATTTCAACCGCGCCAATATGATCATGGCGGTACTGGAGAAGCGGCTGGGACTTCGTCTGGGCGAACACGACGTCTTCCTGAATGTGGCTGGCGGGGTACGACTGATCGAACCCGCAGCGGACCTTGCCGTCGGCCTTGCCATCGTCTCGAGCCACGACGACGTTCCCGTTCATCCGCAGGCCGTCGCGGTCGGCGAGATCGGCCTCGGAGGGGAGATTCGCCGAGTCAATCTGATGGATCGAAGGCTACGTGAAGCTTCGCGCATGGGCTTTGACGTCGCGTTCACCCCACGCGACGCCAACAAAACCTCCGACGGTTCCATGACGGTAATCCCATCTAGAACGGTTCGGGACGCTGTTGATGCAGCCATGAAACCCGCCCAACGAAAGGCATAAAGCATGCACAGTGCACCTGAGCTCCACCGGCTGGACCTGCAGCCGATCGTCGAGACGGCGCTGCGAGAGGACATCGGCTTCGGCGATATCACTACCGTCGCGACGGTCCTGAAGGATACTCGGGCTATCGGGATCATCGAAGCGAACGGGGACGGAATCGTCGCTGGCCTCCCTGTCGTGGTGGAGGTGTTTCGGCAGCTCGACCCGACGATCATCGTGGAAGCGCTCCGCACCGATGGCCAGGTCGTAGCCCCGGGCGACACCATCGCCCGGCTCGTCGGTTCCGCACGCCACCTTCTGACCGGGGAGCGCGTCGCGCTGAACTTCCTGCAGCGCCTGTCGGGGATCGCCACCCTCACGAACCGGTACGTCCGCGAGGTATCGGGGACGCGCGCACGGATCACGGACACCCGCAAGACCACGCCGGGCCTTCGCGTGCTCGAGAAATACGCGGTACGGGTCGGCGGCGGCCACAACCATCGCATGGACCTGAATCACGCGGTGATGATCAAGGACAACCACATTGTCGCGGCCGGTTCGATATCCGAGGCCGTCGGGCGCGTCATCGGCTCAATCGGCCACACCATGACCATCGTGGTGGAATGCGAGACGATCGAGCATGTCTACGAAGCGCTGGACTCCGGCGCCGATATCCTTCTGCTCGACAATATGCCGCTCGACCTGCTCGCACTGTCGGTTCGATCCATCGCCGGGAGGGCCATCACGGAGGCCTCCGGATCGATTACGCTCGGAAACGTCTCGGAGGTCGCAGCCACAGGCGTGGAATACATCTCGATCGGCGCACTCACGCACTCGGCGCCCTCCATGGAT
Source organism: Chthonomonadales bacterium (assembly GCA_013360745.1). Lineage (GTDB taxonomy): Bacteria > Armatimonadota > Chthonomonadetes > Chthonomonadales > CAJBBX01 > JABWBA01. Next base: position 10,154 of record JABWBA010000018.1, read on the forward strand.
ATTCGGCTCAACATCGAGCTTTCGGAGTAAGCGCGCTGATGCGCTCCGAGCCGCGACGACGGTTGGATGCGAACGGCGCCTACATGCTCGACTTCACCGAGGTCGACTCAACGCAGGACGAAGCGCGGACTCGACGGATGTCCGGCGAAGTGCGCCTCCTCGGAGTCCGAGCCGATTACCAGACTAGGGGGCGGGGTCAGCGGGGTGCGACATGGTACGCGCCTCGCGGCGAGGCGCTTCTGGTCACGTACCTAGTTCCGGCCGAGACCGATCGCCCTGACAGCTCCGCCATGCTCAGCCTGGTCGCCGGTCTGGCCATCGCCCGAGCCATCGAGCGGATCACCGACCTGCAGCCAGCTCTGCGCTGGCCCAATGACGTACTCATTGAAGGGCGAAAAGCCGCAGGCGTTCTCATCGAGCGGTTCATCGCCCGGGACGAAGGCGCGGAGCCGATGGACATCGCCGCCGTCGGCATCGGCCTCAATGTCAACACCACCGAGTGGCCCGACGAGCTGGCCCAAACGGCGACGTCCATCCGAAGCGGGACGGGCCGCATCTGGTCGGTGATGGAGGTGGAGGCGGCGGTCCGAGCCGCCCTTATGGAAACCCTGCGATTCCTCCGAGAGGCATCGCCCGCGCAGTTCACGGAGCGATGGCGACGCTACGATCAAACGATCGGCACACGGTACATAACATCGGTCGAGAATCAGCCGGTGATCGGGATCGCTACTGGCGTAGCCGACTCGGGATCGCTCATGCTCCGATTGGAGAACGGCGACGACGTCGAGGCAACCTCGGCCCGCCATCTGAGCTAGAGGGCGATCGATTCGAGAACCGCTCTGGCACAGGCCAGAGCCTGGCCCCGGTGGCTGATCCGGTCCTTCTCGGCGGCGCTCAGCTCGGCCATATGTCGCCCCAGGGCCGGAAGCGCGAAGATCGGATCATAGCCGAAACCGCCCGCTCCGCGCTGTTCCCTGCCGATCATCCCTTCGCAGACGCCTGTGCAAATATGCTCGGTTCCGTCAGGCGCGCAGATCGCGACCGCGGCGCGGAAACGGCACCCGCGCCCCTCATCCGGAACGCCGTCCAGCAGCCTCAGGATGCGCGTCATCTTATCGGGGAACGGAGTGTCGGCGCCGAGAAATCGGTGCGAATGCACTCCGGGCTGGCCGTCGAGAGCGTCGATCTCGAGGCCGGCATCGTCGGCGATCGCGATCAGTCCGCTGGCCTGCATTGCGGCCCGCGCCTTGAGCAGGGCGTTGTCGCTGTAGGTGCGGCCGGTCTCCTCCACCTCCGGACCGGGCTCGGCAAGGTCATCCAGCGTCAGCAAGATCCAGCGACGATCCGCGAGGATGCGGGCCATCTCGCGCGCCTTAGCCCGATTGCGCGTGGCAATGACGATACGGGGAGGCGCCGAGAGCCCGCGAACGGACGACGTCCTCACCGAGTCTGGTTGACGTAGTTCATTCGGAGGGTGGAGACGAGGTTACGGAGCTCCTGCATCGCTTTCCCATCCACCAGCGGTTCCGCAGCTTCAACGATCGCGGCCGTTGCGTCGATCAGCGCCCGCGCCTCGGGCAGGTTCGCCTCAACCTTGTTGGTCACGGGATCCTGCACCAGCCCAAGGGCGATCCATGCTCCCTGATGGAGGATATCCAGGCACATCAGCAACCGATCGGCCGCCGCAAGGCGGGGATGGCCTCCCTCGGGCGAAGGTTCGTCCTCCAGGTTCGTCCCGCGCTCATCCGGTGACCCCGCAGCGTCCTCAGCCGAGGCCGATGCGTCGGTCGGCGCTGAAGCCGCTGAATGCCGTCGATCTACAAACTCGAACGTTTCGCTATCTTCGGACATTGCATCCCTCCATGTGCCCGCGCAGGTTAGGTCATACTCTGGATAGAGGATACCCGCAGCGATGCGACCGCAATACGGAGGAGCCTACGATGGACCTGCACGAACTTACCAGGTATCTCGACGAGTATCTGCGCGTTGATGTCACCCCCGATTATCCGCCGGCGTTCAACGGGCTACAGATCGAAGCGGAGGGTCCGGTTCGACGCGCTGCCTTCGCTGTAGACGCCTGTCGATTCACGATCGAAGCCGCGATCGAGCTCAACGCCGACCTCCTTGTGGTGCATCACGGCCTGTTCTGGTCCGGCGCTGCTCCGGTAACCGGCCCCCTGTACCGCCGGCTCGCCGGTTTGATCAAGAACAACATTGCCCTGTATTCGGCCCATTTGCCCCTGGATGTCCACGAAGAGGTCGGCAACAATCGCGTCCTCTGTCGGCTCCTGGGCCTGAAGGTCGTCGGCTCCTGGGCGCCCTACCAGGGCATCGACATCGGCTTGATCGCAGAGGGGGAGGGGAGTCCTACGGGGCTCAAGGCGTCACTGGACGCCGCTCTGGATACCTCCACGCGCATCATCGCCGGCGGAGGCGATATTGCCCGTCGGATAGCCGTGCTCACCGGCTCCGGCGCGGCGGAGGCGGGTCTGGCAGCCTCGCTCGGCTGCGATACTCTCATCACCGGTGAGGGTCCGCACCACAGCTACTTCCTTGCGGAAGAGTCGAACCTGAACGTCCTGCTGGCGGGGCACTACGCCACGGAGACGCTGGGCGTTCGCGCTCTTGCCGATCACCTTGAAGCCCGGCTTGGCCTGGAGACGGTGTTCATCGACCACCCGACCGGCCTGTAGTCGATCGGGCCATCCGTCTCCAGGGCCATAAGCGTCAGAGCGTATAGTCGCTCTTTGGGATGACGATTCGCGCCTTCTTCGTCATAGCTTCGTTGGCGCGCACCGCTGACACACACGCCCGGAGGCCATCGCGCCAATCGCAGGAAACCGGAGCGCCGGTGCGAATACTGGCGAAGAAATCCTCCATCTCGAGCAGATAGTCGTCCTTGCCCTCTACCGAGCCCCGTATCTCCTTCTCACCGACTTTCGTGCCCGTGCCGCCGAGCTTCTTCGTCGCTTCCGGGTCCAGCTGGAGGCCCGTCTGGCCCCGCTGGCCCGTCTGTTTGTGGGCAGGGTCCTTCATCCACTCCTCAGCCTCGGCTGTCGGCTCTCGATAGTACTGTCCGCCCGACTCCTGAGAGACGATCAGGGTGCCATCCTTGCCCATGAACTGCTCGTAGAAACCGTCGTACTGGTTCGTCGTGAGCGAGGTGTAGTTCAGCTTAACGCCGCTGGGATACTCGAAGACGACCTCGACATTATCGAAGACGGTCCGCCCGTCCTTCCAGTAGTCGATGCCTCCGATGCCGACGACGGCGGAAGGCGCCTCGCCGAGGTACCAGTTCGCGACATGGATCTGATGGGTACCCAGCTCGGCCATCAATCCCTGCGAAAGATCCCGATACAGCCTCCAGTTCCAATGTCGATCGGTCGTGTCCTTCGGCACGGTCCGGCGCCATGAGCCGTTCCGGTTCCACTGAGCCCGGATGTGCGTCACCTTGCCGCAGACCCGGGCTTTGTTGATGAGCTCCCACCCGTGGTTGTAGATAATGTTGGAGCGGCGCTGGTGGCCGATCTGCAGGATACGTTTACGGGCGATGGCCATCCGTGCCATCCGCTTGGCGTCCTCGATGCTGTAGGCCATCATCTTCTCGCAGAAGACATGCTTGCCGGCGTCCAGAGCGGCTACGGCGACCGGTGCATGTACGGAGAGGGGAGTCGCGATCAGAATCGCCTCGAGATCGGGACGATCCACGAGCGCGCGATAATCCGTATATCCCTTCGCATTCGGCACTAGACCGAGCGCTCGCTTCAGATTGGGCTCGTAGATATCGCAGACACCCAGGATCTGCACCCCGGGGACGCTCAGCGCCCGTTTGAGGTCATGGGTTCCCTGAGAGCCCACGCCGACGAAGCCGCACTTGACCGGCCGCGCGTCCCGGGCAGCGCTCTCGCGCCGTTCCTGCGCCAGCACGGCGTTCTCCAGAGTCAAACCGAACGCCGCGGCCAGCGCTGCACTTCCAACCAGCACCTCGCGTCTGGTCGACCCGCCGCTGTCGTATCGCAGCGCGGGCTCATCTCGTAGCTCGTTCATCTTCCCTCCTCTTGCATGCGGCGAACGTCGTCGAACCCGCCAGGGCTATGGTACCGTACCCGACAGACGCTCTGGACATGACCAGGTACGCGCCTTGCCGCCGGAACTCCTCGCGCCTGCATGCGTAGAATACCGAAGCGTTGATCATCCAGGGAGAATCTGCATATGACGCGGATCTACATCGTATTCTATAGCATGTACGGTCATGTCTATCGCATGGCCGAAGCCGTTGCTAGCGGCGCATCGGAAGTTCCCGACACCCAGGTTCACGTCTTTCGTGTTCCCGAACTCGTACCGGCCGAGGCGCTCGCCGCCAGCGGCGCAGCCAAGGCGCAGGAAGCGTTCAGCCATGTGCCTGTCATAAAGCCGTCGCAGCTGGCCGAACCGGACGCCATCATCTTCGGCACGCCGACCCGCTTCGGCAACATGGCCGCCCAGATGCGCAACCTTCTGGACCAGACGGGCAAGCTATGGCTCGAAGGGGCGCTTGCCGGGAAAGTCGGGAGCGTCTTCGTCAGCACCGCGACGCAGCACGGTGGCCAGGAGACGACGATCACGAGCTTTCATTCGACCCTGCTGCACCACGGCATGATCGTCGTCGGCGTACCCTACACCGAGCAACGACTGCTTGAAATGGGTGAGATCACCGGCGGCTCGCCCTATGGGGCCGGCACTCTTGCGGGCGCGGACGGTTCCCGTACGCCCTCCGAGAACGAGCTCGCCATCGCCCGATACCAGGGCCGCCACGTCGCTTCCATCACCGCACGGCTCGTCAAAGGGGCCCAAACCGAGGGCTAACACCTCACGCGAACACCAGCGAGCCCGGTGACTACGGTATGTTCTGGCAACGCTAACGCACCGGACATACAATCTCCATGGCAGAGCCGTAAAGTATCATCGGGCTCGTCCTCACTCCGTCGTTCGATGCTGAATCCGCACGGATCACCTCTCATCACCGAATATTCCTCGCTCATAGGGTACGCTTCGAAATCCGGGCCTATCCGACGGTTGGCATAGCCGCTGCACCAACCGGACCGTTTCCGGGTGTTGCCGAGATCGCATCCAGGCGTCTATACAAGCAGATGATGAACACCACGTGTCTACGGCCCGGAAACCTGGTAACCGCACTCCGTAAATCACGACCGTCGGAGGCCAGTGATAACCCGGTGATTATGCATACTTCCGGTGGATCTCAGAGTTCCGACGCCTCGTATACGGATAAGTCAGCGGAGCGAACGGATGAGGACCTGCTCCGTCAATGCGCGGCAGAAGATCGGCGTGGTTTGGAGGAGTTGACCCGGCGGTACCAATCCGCGGTATTCGGTTTTCTGTACCGCCTGACGGGTTCCTACGAAGACGCCGAAGACGCCACGCTGGATGTGTTTCTACGAGCGTGGCGCAACGCAGGTCGGTTCCAATATCGAGCCAAGGTGTCGACCTGGCTGTATCGGATCGCCCTGAATATGGCTCGGGACATGCACAGCCGCAAACGGGCGCGTCCGCAGGAGCCATGGCCCGAGGACGAGGAGGTCGTTGCGTCTCTGGCCGTTGGCAGCGCCGAGCAAGACGCGCTCGAATCGCTGGAGCGTGATGAGCATGGTCGGGAGCTTCGAGGGGCTATCGATCGCCTTAGCGCCTCGGATAAGGAACTAATCGTTTTATATTATCTTCAGGACTATGACTATGATGAGATCCAGGCGATCACCGGTATGTCCTATACGGTCTTGAAGACACGACTGGCGCGAGCGCGTCAGAGGCTGCGCCGCCACCTGGAGAAGGCGCGATTGGACGGGAACCAATGAAATGTCGGGATTTCGAGATCGAAGTTGCCGAGTGGGTCCGCGAGCGTACGTCGCCTGCCCTCTCCGTGGCCATGGCCATGCACGAAAGCGGTTGCGCGAAATGCCGCGAGCTCGCTAGAACGGAACGCCAGATCCGCATCGATCTCGCGGCAGTGCCTTCGGTTGATCTGGCACGGGACCTGTGGCCTTCGGTGTTGGACCGTCTGTACCAGCCGAAGCCTGTCCGTCATGGGTGGTTGGCGCTGACCAAGTGGGCCATGGCAGGAGTGGCCGCAGCGATCCTCGGCGTTGCGGTGTTCAAGGCGATCCAACCGCCTGCCCAGATCGCGATGGCGAAGCCGGAGGACGAAGCTCGGATCGTACGGATGATGGCGGATGCGCAGATGATTCAATATATCGAGAAGGACCTGGATACGTTCGGTATCTATAGAGGGCACGAGGCTCAACGCGCACTTCTCGTGGGGGATGTCGATCGAAAATGAAGCTCCCGTGGGCGATCACCGTTGTCGCCGTGTCGACTGCTCTCCTTGTCCAACCCTATGGGCAGGCGCTGGGCCAGGACGATACTGGCCGACGCCCGTCTGGCCGGAGCCAGATCCGTCCAGGGCCGCCCGGTTTCTCCGAAGCCGAAAAGGAAAAGGCGCGTATTCGCGTCGGGATGTCCAAAGAGCAGCAACAGCAACTCGAATCGCTCTTCGTCGAGACCAGCAAGAAATCGCAGGATCTTTATGAGCAGATCATGGCGAAACACATGGAGCTGAATCGGGTGTACGACGAGTACGATTTCGACCGTAAGCGTGAGAGCGCGCTGATCCGGGAGATCTCCCGGCTGCGGGAGCGCTTGCTCCGGGTACACGCCGACTCCGAGGTGCGGGTCCGCCGCATCCTAACGCGTGAGCAGCATGAACGGCTTCGGGCGATGATGAAGGAGTTCATGGGGTTCACCAGAAAGGGCAGGCGCGAGTACGGATCTCCCCCCGGGTCGTCCTCCAGGAACCCCTGAGCGCATCAACATAAGCGGGTCCGCTGTTCAGTGCGGTTGGCCGACCTCCCAGATAATCTCCCGTATGCCGGGCTTCTGGCGGAGGATCTTTCGGATAATGTCCGCTTCTCGTTCGAGGTCGACTTCAGGATGGGTTCGGAGATGTTTCAGGAGCCCGCGGACGTATACGATTCCATGCATCACTCGGACATCGACCATCGTGGTGTCGATATACCGTCGAGCCAACTCGCGCTGGACCATCCGGGTCTGAGCGGAATCACCACTTGCCATGCCCTTGCCTCCTTCGGCAAGACGCATCGCCAGGGCCTCGTGTGCGATGAAAGACCGGGCTCTGGCCGCACACCTGCGTCCTTGCCAATAACCTGGTCGCGCCTGGCGTAACCCCGCCTCTCGCCAATACGCTATCGATATAGACGAACATTCCGAGGACAGGTTTCACAGGGCGTGAGTCCGATGCCGCGATGCTCGGCCGGTTGTTCCTAAGGTACATTGACGGATCAATGATAAGGCGGCCAACGATGGTGCGACCATTTCGATTACTCCCCGTGCTTGTATGGCTGATCGCAGAAAGCGCTTCTGCGACCGCACAGCCAGAGGACCTGCAGAAGCTCTTCAAAACCGAGCTCGGACTGGCGGCGACGAAGCTAAAGCTCAAGCCCGACAGCCTCGATGACGATGTAGGGCTGGCGGTCGTCTGCTCCGGCGTCTCATGGCGCCCTTCAGCAGGCGGGTTCGAGCTCTTTACGGGCGCTGGTTCGAGACTCGCCTATACCGGCTGGCAGGGTCGGTATCAAGGCTGGCAGGCCGCGAGATCGAGCCGCGATGAGCTGGCTCGCTTTGCCTTCGCGTTCTCGCTAGTCGTATCGCCGGGCGGCGCCAGAGAGGAAGTCCGGCAAGAGGCATACGCGGATGTCGACCGATATGGCGACGGTTGGACGCGCGTTCTCGTTGGCGTGATGGGGGCCGATGACCGCATACCCTTCCTGCACACCCTTGCCTATAGCGCCGCGGACCTCCTTGTGCTGCGCGCTGATCCCCGCGACTTCCCACTGTTCGTCTCCATGGCCGGCTCAGCCGACAAATATCTGAAGAGCAGGGGTATTACCGCGCTGGGGGTTCTGTGCTGGACCGAACGACCGACATGGAAATCGTCCATCGTCGGATTCCGATTCGAACCCGGGGACGTCGCGATCAGCGCACGCCTGCGGAGTATGTGCCACGAACTGATCGTCGATGCAGCCGACGATCGCTCCTACCGTGTTCGGGCTGCCGCAGCCCTGGCGATGGGGATGGCCGGCTTCGATGACGCGCCGGAGAGGCTCCAGCGGTTGTTGCGCGACAAGGCGTATCTGAGCTACGCCGGCAGCGAAAAAGGGATCCGTCAGATCGTCTTCCCGGTTCGGGCTACGGCCGCGGCCGCTCTTCAGCGCTTTGGCTATCCGGCGACAGCAGGCGGCGGCGTCTTGCGAGACAAGGAGCTCAAAGCCGCGACTAGAGGCGGCAAGGATGTGACCCACGACACGAAGGGGCTGAAACGGGGTATGTCCAGCGATATCCGGTTCCATAACTGGGAATGGTAAGCGTACGATAACGGTCACGGATCACGCCTGACGCCGGAGGATCAGACCATGAGCTACGAGATCGGGATGGCCGCCATGCGTCTGGAGATGGCGGAACGAATCGGCCATACGGAATACCACTCCAACTACGCCTTGATCAGGGCCGTAACCGGGAAGGAGCCGACCACCGACCCCGACGCGTGGCGCGCCTTCAACGACGCCTGGGAAATCGATCTGATCTGGTCTACCAACGACGGCCCGACGGACTGGGCGCTCCGTGGACGGGTTACCGATATGGGGCACGCCGAGTTCCTGGAGCACGGCGCCGATTGGCGGGACACGGTGACGTGTCCGTTTGCGACGGTCGATGAGGTGCTCGCGTTCGACGCGGTCTCGGAATACGGGCTGCCCGACTTCGAGGAGCTGGTTCGGTTCTACGAGCAGGCGCATCGATCAGCGCAGACGGCCAATCCAAACCAGATTCATACGGCGGGATACTACAAGACGATTATCTCCGGAGCCATTCAGGCGTTTGGATGGGATATGCTGCTGGCGGCCGCGGCGGACCGCGCGGGCTTCGCACGGGTGCTGGACAGCTTTTTCGAACTTGCCGCGCACCATTTCCGCGCGTGGGCCCGAACATCGGCGCCGGTCTTTATCGATCATGACGACTTCGTCTGGTCGGCAGGAGCGTTCATGAGTCCGGCCTTCTACCGCGCCGAGATCATCCCGCGCTACCGTCGTCTCTGGCAGATCCTGCATGAAGCGGGCAAGACGGTTCTCTTCTGCTCCGACGGCGATTGGTCCATCTTTATCGACGACATCGCCGAGGCCGGCGCTGATGGGTTCATTTTCGAGCCGACCACGGATCTGGAGCACATCGTCCGCCGGTACGGGCAAACGCACGTCATCGTCGGCTCAAAGGTCGACTGCCGCACCCTGACCTTCGGCGACAAAGAAGAGATCGCTGCTGAGGTGCGCGCCACCCTGGGGCTGGCGCAAGCCTGCCCCGGCTTTATGGTCGCTGTCGGCAACCATATCCCCAGCAATGTCCCGGTCGACAACGCCCTCTGGTACTTCGACTGTCTCCGATCCGGATGGCGCCGATAGGGGCGCTTGCGGATCGGTCGGTCAGGTATAACGATACCGAGATAACGTTAGCTGACTGTAAAGGAGACGCCGCGATGCCCATGTACGAATACCGCTGTGATGCGTGCGGCGAGCGCTTTTCCCTTCTTCAGCCGATGAGCGCGCCGCGCGACGGCAACCCCTGCCCCGTGTGCGGTGACACCCGCACCCGACGGGTGATGTCCAGCTTCGCCACATCGGCTGCCGACGGCGGCGGCGGATGCGGCCCCGGCAGCGGTGCCTTCCGCTGAGCGAACTAGATAGGTCCGGCCGGGCGCCGGACCACCCAACAGAATAACATCCAAAATGGAGCGCTAGATGGCTCGATCCATCGTTGAGATAGCCGTTCACGACTCTACCGCCGCCTCGCCGATTGCCGGGCACGGCGGGGCGCCGTTCGTCTTCGCCAGGCTCGAAGAGCTGGTGAACTGGGGCCGACGCAACAGCCTCTGGCCTCTGGGATTCGGCCTCGCCTGCTGCGCCATCGAGATGATGGCCACCGTGGCCTCCCGCTTCGACATCGCGCGGTTCGGCTCCGAGGTTTTCCGATCCTCACCTCGCCAGGCCGATGTGATGATCGTCGCTGGACGGGTCTCGACCAAGATGGGCCCTGTGCTGCGACAGCTGTACGATCAGATGGCGAACCCGAAATGGGTGATCTCGATGGGAGCGTGCGCTTCGTCGGGCGGGTTCTACAACAACTACGCAATCATCCAGGGCGTGGATCAGATCGTTCCGGTCGATGTCTACGTGCCCGGTTGCCCGCCCAGCCCCGATGCTCTACTCTACGGGGTGATGAAGCTGCAGGAGAAGATCAAGGCCGAAGGCTCAGGGAAGGTGCTGGAGTTCCCGGGCAGGGTGAGCGTCTGAGCCGATGATGAACCCGATACGCCTCACCAGAGACGTCCTGACGCCGATCGGCAAGGGCCTCGGCGTTACGATCAGCCATCTGGGCAAGATGCTCGGCACGAGAGGCCGTGCGAAGTTCACCGTAGAGTATCCGGAGGAGCGGCGGGAGCAGTTCCCGCGAACGCGATGGCGACATTACCTGACCCGCTACGAGAACGGCCTGGAGAAGTGCATTGGATGCAGCCTCTGCGCCGGCGCCTGCCCCGCCCGATGCATCTACGTCGAGGCCGCTGATAATACCGATCATGCCCGCTTCTCGCCTGGCGAACGCTACGCGGCGCGATACGAGATCAACATGCTTCGCTGCGTCTTCTGCGGCTATTGTCAGGAAGCGTGCCCGACGGGCGCCATCGTACTGCGCAAAGAGTTCGAGCTTGCCGATTACGATCGGAAGGACTTCCTGTACACCAAGCAGATGCTGCTGGAGCCCATACCCATCCGCCCTCGGCAAGTTCGCGCCAGTGACGAGGCGCCTAAGGCCGCTCCTCGTTCCGAAGCTGCCTGAGGACGTACTGCAGGATGCCTCCGTGTCGGTAGTAGTCGGCTTCACGCGGCGTATCGATGCGGAGGCGCGCCTGAAACACGCATTCGCGGCCGTCGGCTGAGACCGCACGGACCCTCACTCTCGGCTTCGAGGACCCGACCGAACCGAGCGCCTCCTCCAGTCCGGTAATATCGAACGTTTCCTCGCCCGTCAGGCCCAGCCTCGCCGCCGTGTCCTCGCCTTCATATTCGAGAGGGGCGATTCCCATCCCTACGAGATTGGAGCGATGGATCCGCTCGTACGTCTCTGCCAGCGCCGCGCGCACCCCTAGCAGATAGGGGCCTTTCGCCGCCCAGTCGCGACTGGAGCCCGATCCGTATTCCTTCCCTGCAAGAACAATGAGCGGGGTTCCGGACGCCGCGTATCGTTCCGCCGCTTCGTACACCGATAGTACGTCGCCGGTGGGCAGGTGGGTCGTCACGCCTCCTTCGGCGCCGAGCGCAAGCCGATTGCGGATGCGCACGTTGGCGAAGGTGCCCCGCACCATAACGGCATCGTGCCCTCGTCGCGAACCGTAGGAGTTGAACTCGCTCGGCGCGATGCCATGATCCGTCAGCCAGGCGCCGGCCGGGGAGTCCCGCCGAATGCTGCCCGCAGGTGAGATGTGATCGGTGGTGATGCTGTCGCCAAGAACCAGGAGAGCACGGGCGCCGACCAGATCGTTCACCCGTGCGTCGGGCTCTGCGGTGAGCCCGTCGAAATACGGAGGCTTTTTGACATAGGTTGACGAGGGGTTCCAGGCGTACCGGGCCGACGCCGTCTCGGGTACCGCGCGCCATTCTTCGCCCCCCTCATACACCTCAGCGTACTGGCTCCGGTAGAGGCCGTCCGTGACCTGCTGCGCTACCACCTGCGCCACTTCCTCCTCCGAAGGCCAGATATCCCGCAGGAAGATCGGCGTGCCGTCGGCTCCCTGGCAGAGCGGTTCGGTCAGCAGATTGACGGTAACGGAGCCGGCCAGAGCGTAGGCGACGACAAGAGGGGGCGACATGAGATAGTTGGCCCGGACATCCTGCTGCACCCGCCCCTCGAAGTTGCGATTGCCGGACAGCACGCTGGCGACCACCAGCGAATCCTGGTCGATCGCGGCGGCCACCTCCTCCGGCAGGGGACCGGAGTTGCCGATGCATGTCGTACACCCGTAGCCGACCACGTAGAATCCGACCTCGGCCAGCGGCTCCAGCAGTCCCGCTCCCTGCAGGTACTCGGTCACAACCCGACTGCCTGGGGCAAGGCTTGCCTTGACCCACGGTCTGGGCTTCAATCCCCGGCTTGCGGCGTTTCTGGCGAGAAGCCCTGCGGCAACCATCACCGACGGGTTTGAGGTGTTCGTACAGCTCGTGATCGCGGCGATGGCGATGTCCCCGTCGTCCAGACCGATCGGGTTCTGATGCGGAACCGCATCCGCCCCTCCCTTCCGGAGGCCCGGCAGCGCCGTCGCAAAGGACGAGGCTACTTGATCGAGCGGCACCCGATCCTGCGGGCGTCGAGGCCCGGCCACAGACGGTACGATCGTCGAGAGATCGAGGCGCAGCACCGCGGAGTACTCCGGCTCGGGTGCGTCCTCGGTCCAGAACAGCCCCTGCGCCCTTAGATAGGCCTCGACAATCGCAATGTGGGCCTCGTCCCTTCCCGTATTCCGTAGATACCGCAGCGTCTCACTGTCGACCGGGAAGAAGCCGCATGTTGCGCCGTACTCCGGCGCCATGTTGGCGATGGTGGCGCGATCCGCCAGCGAGAGTGACGCGGCTCCGGGGCCGATGTACTCGACGAACTGACCGACGACGCCATGGGCGCGGAGCATCTGGGTAATGGTGAGAACCAGATCCGTGGCGGTGGACCCCGCGGGCAGCGCCCCCTCCATCCGGACGGCCACCACCCGGGGCACGAGCATCGAAATGGGCTGCCCGAGCATCGCGGCCTCAGCCTCGATCCCCCCAACCCCCCAGCCGAGCACGCCCAGACCGTTGACCATGGTCGTATGCGAGTCGGTGCCGACGACGGTATCGGGATACAGCGTTCCGTCCGAGGTATCGAACACCACCCGGGCCAGGTGCTCGATATTGACCTGATGGACGATCCCCGTGCTCGGGGGGACCACCTTCATGTTGCGGAACGCCCGCTGGCCCCATTTTAGAAACGCATACCGTTCTCCGTTCCGTTCGTATTCCCGCTCGACGTTCTGGCGAAGCGATTCCGGCGTTCCGTATCGGTCGACCTGAACCGAATGGTCGATGACGAGCTCAACCGGCACGAGGGGGTTGATCCGCTCGGGATCGCCGCCAAGGTCGGCCATCGCATCCCGCATCGCCGCGAGATCCACGACACAGGGAACGCCGGTAAAATCCTGCAGGATCACCCTCGCGGGACGGAACGCCACCTCGTCGGCGGGCTCGGCGGCCGGATCCCAACCGAGGATGGCAGAGGCCTCGCGATCGTCCGGGGTCTCCGCCCCCCGAACGACGTTCTCCAGCAGGATGCGAAGGGAATAGGGCAAGCGGCTCATCTCGGCCGGGCTCGCCAGCTTATGCAGCGCGACATAGCGCCTCGGCTTGCCCGCGCAATCCAGCGCCTCGTATCGATCATCCCGTTTTGTCATACTCTATCTCCTTCTACGATCTCGTGGGTCGGCTGGCTGCGACGATGCTTCACGAACTCCACGATCGCAGGCAGCACCGAGATAACGATGATCATCAGCACGGCGAGACTGAAGTTCTCCCGCACTACCTTGAGGCTGCCGAAGTAGTAGCCGCCCACTGCGCAAACGAAAAGCCACAGGCTCGTGGCCGCAAGACTGTAGCTGAGAAAGCGTGGATAGGTCATTGCGCCGATGCCCGCCACGAACGGCGTGAACGTGCGGACGATCGGCACGAATCGGGCCATGATGATCGTCTTTCCCCCGTACCGCTCGAAGAACGCATGGGTTCGATCGAGATGCTGACGGTTCAACCAGCGCGACTTCTCCGAACGGAGCAGCTTCGGCCCCAGCAGCCGGCCGAACCAGTAGTTGCAGTTATCGCCCGCGAACGCCGCCCCCCCGAGGGTCAGGAGCACCCACTGCAGTTCCAGCGAGCCTCGACCGGCGAGCGCACCCGCTGCAAACAGAAGGGAATCGCCCGGCAGGAACGGCGTCACGACGAGACCGGTCTCGCAAAAGACGATAACGAACAGGATCGCGTAGGTCCAGCTCCCATAATCGCGGAAGACACCGTCCAGATGCCGGTCGAGGTGCAGAATGAGGTCGATGAAATCCCCGATCATGCCGCCGACGCGACCCGATCCTGCATATTCCCAACGTCCAGGGCGGCCCGATATACGTCCAGTATCTTGGTCACCATCGCCTCCGGTGTATAGTGGTGCGCATTGCGCAGGCATGCGGCGCGCATCTCTCCGAGACGGCGTCGGTCGTCCAGAAGGGCGTCCATAGCCGCCGCCATCGCTTCCGCTGTTGGCTCGATCAGGATACCGTCCTCCCCATCGGTCACCGTCTCGCCGGCCCCACCGCCCCGTGCCACGATGCTGGGCGTCCCCGCCGCACGGGCCTCTGCCATCACCAACCCCTGGGTTTCGGTGGTGGATCCGAAGACGAAGATATCAGCGGCCGCGTAGACCGGGTTGAGTTCGGAGCGGGCCATGGGTCCGGCGAATATGATCCGGGAGGAAACGGACAGCTGCTCACCGTGTTGATGGATCGCTTCGCAATGCGGCCCGCCTCCCACCACGAGGAGACGGGCGTCCGGATGGCGGACACCGGCCACCGCAAAGGCGTCCAGGATCATCTCAATGTTTTTCTCCTGCGCAATGCGCCCAACATACAGGAGCAACGGCACGTCCGCGGGGATCTCCCATTGGGCACGGGCCGCGATCCTCGCTTCTTGATTGATCTCCGTCGGATCGGGCAACGGTACGGCAGTCGGGATGATCGTAATCGGCGACTGGACGCCGTACTCGAGCAGCGAGATCCTGGCCACCTCCGAGGGAACGATGACCTGAGCGCAACGGTTATAGTAATCCGGTATCCACCATTTCAGCAAACCCTGGATCGCCGCCGGCGGCAGGAAAAAGACGTAATGCCCGTAGTGGTTGTACAGGGTGTGGTAGGTAGAGACGAGCGGCACATCGTTCATATGCGCCAGACGCGCGGCCAGCAATCCGACAAAGAACGGGTTGTGGGAGTGGACGATGTCCGGCTGCAGCTGGCCGAACTCACGCCGAAGCCGCGGGAAGAACGGGTAGGAGATCGGATAGTCCTTGTTCAACCACGTTTGGATCGACGGAACGCGAAGGATGAACGGGGACTGGTCGCGGTGCGATTCGTAGTGCGGTGCGACCAGGATGACGCGATGCCCGAGGCTTCGGAGTTGATCGACGAGGGTATGGACTGAGGTGGTCACCCCGTTGCGCACCGGTTCATAGCATTCGGAGAACATCCCGACGCGCATGGCGCCGAGCTGCGCGCCGCCCTCCTTCATCCTCGGTCCGTCCATTGCCGCGTGCGATGGGCGAGCCTAACCACCGTCGCCCATCTCGTCTTCAGCCGGATACTGCGCCTCCATGAAGGCGAGAACGTCCGATAGTTTGAAGCGCCGTTGGGAACCGGCGGTCCGCTGATGGCGGAGCTGGCCCCGGTTCGTATAGCGCCGTACCGTGGTCGGACAGACATCGAGCAGCCTTGCCGTCTCCTCCAGGGAGAGTGTCGGGTCGAGGAGACGCTCGATCAACGCCAATCGACTCTCCTTGAACTGTCGCCTGTAGGAGCGCTGGACCTCATCGCCCGTTCCCATCGCGAGAAGGGTTCGGATATGGCGGGGCGCAAGCTGCCAGAACTCATCACCGGTCATCGGGGGGGCGAGTTCAGCGGGGGCGCCGGGCCGCGCCGATCGACCTCGACGCTTCCGGGTCATAGACGTGGTCGGCGCGACAGGGAGGGCTGCTCTGGCTGGCGTAGGCTCGGGGTCAGCTCCGATCGTTGGGGCCGTCCGATCCTCAGATGGGGCCGCCATCCCCAACACCGCTGGGGCCTCGTCCTCATCCTGCGCTGTCGCGTGAACTGCCGCGTTGGATGCGGCATCGCCTTCCCCGGACGACGGCGGAGCGGCCGAAGCCTCGGGCGGACGACTCATGGTCGAATGCGGCTCATCGGATCGAGCTGTTGTGACGGGCGCTGTCGGTGTCGTCGGCGCGGTCTGTGCAGAAGGATCGCTCCGCTCGGCCCGCAGGAACGGCAGGTAGTTTTCGAGCTGCGGCAGGTCCTCGCCCTCCGTACTCACATGGCGGGGGCGTTCGCGGATCGGATCAACGTTGGTGCGTTCGATCGTGATCGGTGGTGTATAGGGAGACGGACGAGCGGCCTCGTCGCCGACAACCGCAGACGGGAGTTCCGCGGCAGGCTCCGATTCCCTGCTCGATGCAGCCTCGACCTCATCCGCCTCCGCTTCTACCGGCTCGAGCGGATTGGTGTCCAGGAACTGCTCTTCAAGCCACTTCCGCCAGTTCTCGATCGGCACCACTCGTCTCCTTCGTACCAGCGCCCGGCGGACAACGCCGCAGGCCGTACCCCTCTCTAGAGGATCAACATTGCGTCACCGAAACTATAGAACCTCAGCCGCTCCGATACCGCCGCTGCGTACGCCTCCATGACTGGCTCCCGCCCTGCAAAGGCGCAGATCATCATCAGCAGGGTGGACCGGGGCAGATGGAAGTTCGTCAATATGGCATCGACAACGCGAAACCGATAGCCGGGCCGGATATACAGATGCGTCCTGCCCGCCGCGGCGACAATGCGCCCACTCTCATCCGCGGCGCTTTCCAGAGCCCGGACCGCGGTCGTTCCCACTGCGATCACCCTGCCGCTTCGACGCTGAATCGCATCGGCAGCGACCGCATCTACACTGTACCACTCTCCATGCATCGGATGTTCGCCCGGATCCTCTGTTCGGACCGGACGAAATGTATCGACCCCGACATGCAGCGTAATCGGAGCCACGGTACAGCCGAGATTCCGCGCACGCTCCAGCATTTCCTCTGTGAAGTGGAGGCCCGCGGTCGGAGCGGCAGCGGATCCGCCCGGCATCGCCGGATCGGAGCGATGATAAACCGTCTGGTACCGATCCTCATCCTCGAGTCGTTCATGGATATATGGCGGCAGCGGCGCCGCTCCGCCGAACGCCAACCGGTCTCTCTCGTCTGTCGTCTCAAACTCCAGCACGCGGCCGCCATCCGGTGTCACAGCCGCGACTCGGGCGCTGGCATTCGCCTCCCCTGTGCCTTCGAGATGAATGGTCCCGCCGGGAGGGAATCTCCGCCCGGGATACACCAGCGCGGTCCAGCACCGGTCGTCGAGCGGCTGGAGCAGCAGGGCTTCACCCTTGCGCCCTGCGGCGTCCGAGCTCCGATATCGCCTCGCCGTCACGCGCGTATCGTTGACAACGAGGACATCACCCGGTCGCAGGTGATCCAACAGCTCCGAAAACGGGCCGATTTGCATCCTCCCGTCGCTCCGGTTCAGGGTTAGCAGTCGTGATTCCCCTCGCGCGAGAGGCGTCTGGGCGATGAGATCCTCGGGGAGATAGTAATCGTAGTCCGATGTGCGATCCACGGTCTATTGTGACGTTTGGCCCGGCGGTCGGTCAATCGACGGAGCTTCGGACGGAAACCAGATCGGTACGCTCGGGGTTAGTAGGAGCGTGACGTTCAGGGACGTTCACACGCTCGATATCCGTAGCATAATACGACACGATGGAACTGGTAACCTCGGAGGAAATGCGCGACCTCGACCGTCGCGCGAACGATGAACTGGGCATGCCCGGCCTGCTCCTGATGGAGAACGCCGGGTCTGCGGTGGCGCGTGTCGGTATCCGCCTCGCCACACAGATGGGACGGAACCGACTGCATGCAGTCTGCGGCGCCGGCAACAACGGCGGCGACGGCATGGCTGCCGTGCGCCACCTCCTTGCCGCCGGGTTCACAGTCACCTATGAACTGTGCGGCGATCCGTCCCGGGTGCGGGGCGACGCCGCCGTTCAGCTGCGCCTCCTGCAGGCCCTCGGAGTCACGCCGACCGCGGAGATGCCGCGCGGCGACGCCGTCCTCATCGATGCGATTCTCGGTACCGGCGCTGCCGGACCGATCCGCCCGAACGTCGGTCGAACCATAGACGCGATCAACGACTCCCGCTGCCCCGTGGTCTCTGTGGACCTGCCGTCCGGGGTGGACGCGAACACCGGCGCCACAGCAGGCCCGGCCGTGCGAGCCGACGAGACGGTTACGCTGGGCCTCGCCAAACCGGGCCTGTTCCTCCATCCTGGGGCGGCGCTCGTCGGACGGCTGATCGTCGACCCGATCGGTCTGGACTGGAGCGCGCTTTCCCGGTCCGATACCCTCCGTTGTTACACGACGGAGCACGCACAAACACACCTGACGCCTCGACGCTCCAACGCCCATAAGGGCGACTTCGGCCACGTTCTTGTCCTTGGAGGCTCGGCGGGGATGTCCGGCGCAGCGGCGTTGACGGGGCGGGCGGCGATAGGCTCAGGCGCCGGACTGGTCACGGTCGGCGTGCCGCTCGGGGTCCAGTCGGTCGTGGCGGGCCATGATCCCGATTACATGACCGTCGGCCTGCCGGAGATGGACGGCTGTCTTTCCGAGGCCGCAGCGGAAGCGATACGCCCATGGCTCGAACGCGCTACGGTGGTGTGCCTCGGCCCGGGCCTCGGTTCTGGCGGAAGCGCACACGCCTTCGTCCGGCGGTTCGTCGCCGAATGCCCGCTCCCGATCGTCCTCGACGCCGACGGACTGAACGCCATCGCCGGCAGACCGTCGCTCACCCGGGGGCGCGACGCCGCGACGGTCTTCACCCCCCATCCGGGCGAGTGCGGCCGCATGCTCGGCGTCGACACAGCCCTCATCCAGGCCGATCGGATCGGCGCCGCCCGTCGTCTTGCCTCCGAGTACGGCGGCGTGGGTCTCCTCAAAGGCGCCGGGACCGTGGTGGCCAACGGACTTGTCGAGCCGGAGCATGCGACGATCATCACGACCGGAAACCCGGGCATGGCCACGGGCGGGAGCGGCGATGTCTTGACGGGCGTGGTGGGCAGTTTGATGGCGCAGGGTCTTGCCCCCTATGACGCGGCCTGTCTCGGGGCCCATATTCATGGGCGCGCCGGTGATCTCGCTCGCGAAGCGCTCGGCTGCCACGGCGTGTCCGCCTCCGCGATCTGCGACCGGCTGCCCGGAGCGATGAAGGAGCTATCGCGATGATTGGATCCTATGGCCGTCGCATTCGAAGCGGGGCACGGTTCCCCGCAGCGCTCGGCGGTCTGTCGGCGTTGGCCTGCGCCATTCTTGCGGTGCAATCCCCTGCGCAGACCGGCTCCGCCCATACCTCCAGACTGACCGTCTCTGTCCCCCGACAGGGAGAGTACATGGTCCGGCTGCTGCCCGGTAAAGGCGCCAAGGACCCGCACCAGCTGCCGAGCGAGTTCCGGGAAGCTGTGACCCAGGTCGACTACGAGCTAGATCAGCTGGGTGAGGGGCCCCGAATCGCCATCGATAACATGAGCACCGGTGAGACCGCCATCCGGCCGCTCACCGGCGAGCGTGCCCCGAAGAAAGGCGTTCTCGATCTCAAGGAGATCGATTTCGACCATCTGCGCGAGCTTCAAGTGCGTGTCACCTATAAGGACAAGCCGGTTACCGTGGCCCGAGTGGAGCTGCGGCCCCGGGATGCCGCGCCCCGCGTCGGCGTCCTTGACCCGACGATGAAGGGAATCCTGTCCTTCAGCGATGTTCCGTTGGGCCGCTTGCGGCTGTCCGTCATCTACGGCAACAAATACACGCAGACCCAGGATGTCGAGCTAGCCAGCGCTCGGAAGCCGGGGCCGGTCGTTCTCGACGTTGCGGTCGCAAATAGGACCTCAACGGTGGATCAGGTATCGCCGTCGCCCGAACAAACGCCCGCGAAGCCCGAGCCGGCTGCGGCGGCGCCGGCAACTCCGGGCGCACCGGCACCCAGAGCGGGTTCCGGAGGGCTAACCGGCCTCCTCGGCACGGTACTGGGCCTCATCCTCGGCGCGGGCGCCATCTGGCTGCTCTATCGATGGTCGACCTCCGGTGGCATGGCGGCGACCCTGCAGAAGGCGGGCATCGAGGTGAGCGGCCCTCCGGCGGAAACGCCTGCGCCAACGCCGTGGACGCCCAACGCCCCGCCGCCGCCCGTGGTAGCGGATACCAGCCGGTGCCAGTTCTGCGGTGAACCAAGGAACGCTGCCGGCGAGTGCGCCTGCTCGACCACGGCCTCGACAACCGCAGGCGCCGCGGCCGGAGCAGCCGGAGCGTCACCACGGCTCATCGGCAATGGCGGGGTCTATTCGGGCTCGATCTTTGCTGTCGGCGGCGCCGTTACGATCGGCAGGGACGCTTCTTGCGGGATCGCCCTGCCACAGGATAACTCGATCAGCAGAACGCACGCGGCGCTGAGGCAAGACGCGAACGGCTTTGTGATCGAGGATCGGGGCTCGTCCAACGGGGTATTCGTCAACGGCGTCCGGATCACCGCAGAGCGCCCGCTCCGCTCCGGCGACGAGATCCAGATCGGCAACTCCCGCTTTCGGTTCGAGGCCTAGATTCCCATGCGCTCGCGCATCGTGGTCGGCACGCTATTCGGCGCAGCGGCGGGCTTTATCGGCTTTCTGCTGCAGGAGGCGCTGGTCCCCCACGACGCGGTTCTCTCTCCGCCCATCGGCGAAATGCTGAAGCTGGGTCTGCTGGTCGGGTTGATGCTGGGAGTCGGGATCGGCGCCATCGAGGGCGCCGTCCTCGGGAGCGCCCCGGTCCTCCTGCGGGGCTGTCTCACCGGCGCAGCGATCGGAGCCGTTGGCGGGGTCATGGGGATCTATCTCGGCGGCGCCGTCTACTCCGCTGCGTTGTTCGGTAAGGATCCCTACAACCTGGCTCAAAGCGGTCAGCTTCTCGATTTCGCGCATTCGGTACTCGCCAGGGCTCTGGGATGGACGTTACTGGGCGCTCTGCCCGGCCTCGCTGTGGGCGCGGGCACGCTCTCCCAACGTCGTGCGCTGCACGGCCTCATCGGAGGGATGCTGGGCGGCTTCATCGGCGGCTTTTCCTTCGACCTCGTCGCCACACTGTTCGCCAGCCCGCTCCAGGGCGCGATGTCTGCGGCCTCGGGCGGCCCCCAGATCATCGAGATCGGAGGGCCGAGCAGGGCGGTGGGATTCACCGCCATCGGAGCGCTCACCGGTTTCTTCATCGGGCTCGTCGAGGAACTGCTCAAGCAGGCGTGGGTTCGCGTGCTGGTAGGCCGCAACGAGGGCAAGGACTACATCATCTCCAAACCGATGACGATTCTGGGGCGTGATGAACGGGCCGACGTGCCCATCTTCACCGATCCCGCGCTGGCGCCGCAGCATGCCGCGATCCGACGGGACGGCAATCGACACACCCTGCTGGACGGCGGGTCGCCCATCGGCGTCGTTCTCAACGGACAGAGGATCTCCGAGGCGCAGTTGAAGGATGGCGACCTCATACAGCTGGGTCAGGTGAGCATCCTGTTTCGCGAGAAAGCGACGGCGGCACGGGTCGCCCCTCCCAACCGAGATCGGGCCCGCAGCCGCCCGGTCGGAGCGGGTATCCCGACTAGCGGACGGATCTGCGAGTTCTGCGGAACGCCGAAGGACGCTTCGGGCCATTGCAGCTGCACCATCCCGCCGGCCGGGCCTATCGAAGCCGGCGGGCATGCCGAAGCGGAGTCTGCTGGAAGCGGTTGGCGCCCTGCAGCCGCCCATCATCCGCTGTCCCATGGGCTTCGACAGACTCAGCCGCCAGGACAGACCAGCGGACGCATGGATACGGTCGTCAGCATCGGCGCCCAGCGCCGCCTGTCGGCCATCGACGGCCCCTGCGCAGGTCAGACTTTCGGGCTCATTGAGCCGATCGTCAGCATCGGTCGCGAATCGGGTCGCCAGATTCGGCTTGAGGGCGATTCCGGAGTGTCGCGTCGACACGCCCGGGTCGAGCTCCGCGGGGCCACGCACGTGATCGTCGATGAGGGGTCGGCCAACGGCACCTATGTGAACGGTGTACGGATCACAGAACAGACACTCGAACAGGGTGATATCATACAAATCGGCTCTGGTTCATACCGATACGAGTAGACAGCGAGGTAGCACACCATGGAAGACCGAACACAGCAACTGAGCGGACCGGGCGCCGGAGCGGATCCGAACCGCACGGTCATCGCGGGCGGCGCAGGCGTCGATCCCAACCGGACCGCCATGACCGGATCCGGTTCCGCGCTCGAGGCGCTGATCGCGCCGGGCAACCGCTACGCCCTGGCGTCAGGCGCCTCCAGAGAACACCTGCTGTTGATGCTCCGCGCATCGGGGAACACCCTCGGACGGCGGATGCCGTTGAACCTCTCGCTGGTCATCGACCGCTCCGGTTCGATGGAGGGCGAGCCGCTGGACTACCTGAAACGGGCCTGCGGATACGTGGTGGATCTCCTGGAGCCGTCCGACATCCTCTCGATCGTCACGTTCGAGGAGCAGGTCGAGGTTGTCATGCCAGCCCGCCGCGTCGTCAATAAGGCGCTGATCAAGGAGCACATCGCCCGCATCAAGTCCGGCAATACGACCAACCTGTACGACGGCCTGATCACCGGCTGCATGCAGGTCGCGGGTGTTGCCGCGGCCGGCTATCTCAATCGGGTTCTCCTCCTCACCGACGGCGAGCCGACGGCGGGCATCAAGGACTTCTCGACGATCGTACAACAGGTCGCGCAGCAACGTCAGGCGGGCATCTCCGTGACGGCTCTCGGCTTCGGCAGCGACTACAACGAGGAGCTGATGGCGGGCATCGCGCGGCGAAGCGGCGGCAACTACTACTACATCACCCAGCCGAGTCTCATCCCGGAGGTGTTTCGGCAGGAGCTGGAATCGTTGATGACCATCACCGCCCGGAACGTGCGCGTTCGGATGACGTTCCCTCGCGGTGTTCGATGCCGGTATATCTACGGAACCGCGTCGCCGGCGTTCGGCGCCCGATCCGTCGAGTACGCGCTAGCCGATATCGAGCGAGGGAACGCCGTGGCATCGCTCTCCGAATGGGAGTTCGACTCGCATATCCCGGGCGTCTATCGGTTCGCGAAAGTCGAGGTCTCCTATGACGACGTCGTGACAGGACGCTCTGAGGCGCTGCCGGCGGATGCCGTCATCGAGTTCACTGCGGACCGCAGACTGATCGACACGCACCGGGATCCCGTCGTCCAGCGAGAGCTAGAGGTCCATCTTGCCTCACGGAACCTGGAGAAGACGATGATGGGTATGCGGACTCAGCAGCTCACCGCCGTCGGAGCGATTCAGGAGCTGGAACGAACTCGAGCGATCCTGGCGAGCGCCGGCCGATCGGATCAAGCGCAGGAAGTCACGCAGGCGATGGACGCGCTCAGGCACGGCGGCGAGGCCGACAAGACGCTGATCGGGACGATCTACGGACTCGATCAGGGTAAACGAAAGGAGTAGGTCCCCGGCGATGGAGCTATCTGATACCACACAGGCGCTGAACGATCGTATCACCGTCGGGGTCCCCGCGACCGATCCCGACCGTACTCAGATGAGCAGCGTGATCGAATGTCCCGTGTGCCGCACGCAAAATGGGGGCTGTGAGATCTACTGCTCCGAGTGCGGCTTCCTGCTTGCGTCGACACCGGGCGCCCCGACCGAAGAGCAGGCCGCAGAGAGCGGATACGGACTGATCGAGGATCGAACGGGCCGGCGGTTCCCTCTCGTCGTCGGCGAGAACCTCGTTGGGCGGGAGAACGCCGAGATCCTGCTGATGGATGGGACTGTTTCCCGCCGACATGCACTACTCACGCTCGGCGACACGGGGCTCACGGTAACTGACCTTGCCAGCACGAACGGCACACAGATCGACGGCGTCCCCGTCTCGCCCCAGACGCCGGTGGCCGTCGCAGGCGGCAGCGTTCTTCGCTTTGGTCAGGTTACGCTGCGCCTCGAAGCGCTCGGTGGGGCGCTCCCATCCGAACCGACCATGGCCATAACGATCGAGCAGCGCGTCGCCGCAGCGGCGGAATCGGCCGCTGCTCCGATCGCGATACTCCGCTCGAACGGCGCCCAGTCCGAGGACATCGCGGTGCGCCGTACGGCGACCTCAATCGGACGGAGACCCCAGAACGACCATGTGATCGCGGGTGATCCCTTCGTGTCGGGCGCCCATGCTCGAGTCGAAGTCGTCGACGGAACCATCACGCTTACCGACGTCGGCAGCACCAACGGCACGTTCGTCAACGGCGCCCGTCTTCAGGCCCATCAACCGTGCACTCTGGCGGACGGCGACGAAATCCAGATAGGGAAGGGCCTCTATACCCTTGAGCGGAACGTCGTTTCCGAGCCAACCGACGACGCGCAGAAGCTCGAATGGGACGAAGCCGCGGCAGAGCGCCAACCGCCTCCAGCGGACTCCGCGTCGTCTGGCTCAGCTTCGACAAGCTCAGCTGACGGGGTTGATGATGGACGAACGGAGGCGAGCCCTCTGTGATCGAGGAACTCGACGAGACAACAGCGCGCTTCGACATCCAGGAGCTCGTTCTCGGCTGGCGTCGTCTCAACGGCGAACCGCCCCGGCTGAGGTTGACGACCCGTGTCGGGTTGAAGTCCGATCTGGGATGCGTACGGGATAACAACGAGGATAAGGCGGAGTTCTACGAACCGATCGACCCGCCGACCCTCGCGGCGCGTGGCTCGGTCTATTGCGTCGCAGACGGTATGGGAGGCCATGCCGCAGGTCAGATCGCGTCCGAACTCGCGGTGAAGAGCGCGATCGCGGCCTATTATTCGGACATGGACAATACGCCGGACGTGGCGATGGTCCAGGCCGTGCGGCAGGCGAACGATACCGTTCGTGAGGCCGCGATTGAAGCTCCGGAGCGTGCCGGCATGGGCACCACCTTCACCGCGCTCTCGCTGGTGCAGGGTCACGCCTTGGTCACGCATCTGGGCGATTCCCGCGCGTATCTCCTGCGCGACGGCGAGCTGCGGCAAATCACCACGGACCACACCTGGGTTGAAGAGCAGGTTCAGAACGGCGTGATGACCCGGGCACAGGCAGAGTCCTCTCCCTATCGCAACATCATCACCCGCTGCATCGGGACGGAGCCGACCATCGATGTGGATTCCTTCGCCGTCGACACCCGAACGGGCGATATCTGGCTGCTGTGCAGCGACGGTCTGACGGGCCACGTCGAGGACGACGAGATCCAGAGCATCGTCGACGGGGCAGGCCCTTCTGAGGCCTGTCGCCAGCTCATCACCCTTGCCTGCGCTCGCGGCGGCTCCGACAACGTGACGGCGCTGATCGTGAAGATCGAGGATATGGAGACGGTCGAGGTTGCCGCCTGAACAGCGGGCCTGCAGTTCGGGAGCCAATCGGCAAGAGGTAGAATAGCGCGAGCTACGAACCGCAACCATCGAAGCGCCTATCCGGATGCGATCTCCCTCCCACCGATACGTCCTGTCCATCGTCGTCGTACTCCTCACCTTCGGCAGCGCCAGCCTCGGCAGGCCCCGCTCCGATAGGCTCCGCTTCGACAGGCTCAGCGGTCGGGCTCCGCTGCCGGATCCTAAGGCATCGGCATGCATCCTTGTGGACGGAGAAACCGGCCAGGTTCTTTTTGAGAAGAACGCCGATGTCAAGCGACCGCAAGCCAGCACGACCAAGATCATGACCGCCATCCTCTTGATCGAGAACGTGCCCATGGACGACATGATCGAAGCCGATAAGGACGCGGCCGACACCGAGGGCAGTTCGCTCTATATGCGCCCGGGCGAGCGGGTCCGGGCCGACGACATCCTTTACGCGCTCATGCTCCGATCTGCTAACGACGCGTGTGTCGCCGTCGCCAAGCACATCGCGGGATCGATCTCCGCCTTCGCGGAGATGATGAACCGCAAGGCGGCCGAAATCGGGGCGTCCAATACGCACTTCGTAACGCCGCATGGCCTCCACGTCAAGGAGCATTACACGACGGCACGCGATCTCGCGCTGATCGCCCGCTACGCCATGACCCTGCCGGAGTTCGCTGAGGCGGTCGGCACCGGCAGCCGGACCATCAAGCGCGATCCCGCAAACAAGGACACCTATCTGCGCAACCACTCCAAGTTCCTCGGGCGGTATCGCGGGGCCGATGGCATCAAGACCGGTTACACCGCGGCGGCCGGCCGCTGCTTCGTCGGATCGGCAACCCGCGACGGTTGGCGGCTCATCAGCGTCGTGCTTAACAGTCCGGATATGTACGCCGAGACGGCCGCCCTGATGGATTACGGGTTTACCAACTTCCGACCGCTGGAAGCGCTCTCCTCCGGCATCGGCATAGGACGCGTACGGGTGATCGACGGCGTCGAGCGCTTTGTGACCGCCCGGCCGCTGCACCGCGTACGATACATCGCTCCGATCGGAACAACGCCGCGCTTCAAGACCCGGATGGCGGTGCACACTCTTCGGGCGCCGATTACCCGCGGCATTCGGATCGGCGAAGTATCCGTCATGAATGACGGTACACTGATTGGCGCAGCGCCGCTCGTGGCAGGTGAATCGGTGCGGGAGCTGCCTGCCCGTACAGTCCAGCGTACCGCATGGTTCCGCGCGGCGCTGACCCTGGCGGCGATGGGGGTGTTCTTATATGGATCAGCGCGTTCACAAGATACTCGCAGACGCCGGCATCGCATCACGGCGGGCTTGCGAGAGCTTGATACGCGCGGGCAGGGTAACGGTTAACGGCGAAGTCGTTGCACAGCTCGGTGCGAGAGCGGATGACGAAACCGACGACATTCGGGTCGACGGCAAGCCGATTCCGAAAGACGTGGAACGACAGTACCTTGTGGTGAATAAGCCGATCGGCTATGTTGCTACAGTGAGAGACCGCCACGCAGCGCACACCGTCATGGAGCTGATATCGGGCGTTCGTGGAAGGCTCTACCCCGTCGGTCGGCTGGATGCCGATAGCGCCGGTCTCCTCCTTATGACCAACGATGGCGCGTTTGCACAGGCCATGCTCCACCCTTCTCACGGCATCGAACGATCGTATCGGGCTGTCGTACGGGGAGCGCTGGATGATTTCGCGTTGACAGACCTCCGAGCCGGCGTAGCCCTGGAGGATGGCATCACCGCGCCGGCGGACGTCACACTGATTGAGCGTGATCCGGAGCGGAATATCAGCGTCGTGGACATCGTGCTGCGGGAGGGCCGCAATCGACAGGTCCGCCGTATGATGGAGGCCGTAGGATCACGCGTGCTGGCGTTGACCAGGACCCGTTTTGGTCCGATCGTCCTCGCGGGCCTCGCACCGGGAACATGGAGGAAGCTCCGAAGCGCGGAGATTGAGGAACTGCTGACGGCATCCCGTTCGGTCACGAACCCGGGTGATGGTTAGCGCCCCGTCGTCTGGTCGGCGCCGCGCACTCCGAGCCTATGCGACGCTGGCTCTCATCCTCACCGGGATGATGATCCTAGGGGTTGTCACCGGTCCTTCGGGGACCGGAGTGACGCCGTCCGGAGCTCTGCGGGCGTTGCTCCATCCAGAACCAGCCAGGTCCCGGGCCATCTGGGATGTCTCGCAGACGATCGTCTGGGAAATCCGTCTGCCCAGGGTCGTAGTCGCGGCGCTCATCGGAGCCCTACTGGCCCTTGCAGGCGTGGCGCTCCAGGGATTGCTCATGAATCCCCTCGCCGACCCCTACACCGTCGGGGCCAGCGCCGGGGCGGCAGTCGGAGCCGCAGTCGCTGAAGTCGCCGGTATCGCCGCGTTATTGGGTGGCTTGATCGGCATCCTCAGTGCGTTCACTGCGGCCATCGCTGCATCCGCACTGGTCTACGCGCTGGCTCGCGTCAACGGCCGTGTCTCCGTACAGACGTTTCTCCTTGCAGGCGTCGTCGTCGGAACTCTCCTGTGGTCACTGATACCGCTCTTGATGACCATAGCCGGTCGCGGCGACGACCTACAACGGATCTACTTCTATCTGATCGGCAGCCTTCAGGCGGCAGACTGGTCGAGGGCGATGTTGCTCGCGCCGTTCGCGATGGCAGCCGGGGCGCTCCTCTGGTCGTTATCGCGAGAACTGAACCTGATGACCCTGGGTGAAGAGAGCGCCCATCACCTCGGCGTGGCGGTCGAACCGTTGAAGCGGACCATACTGGCCTGCGGAGCTCTGGCAACGGCTGCCGCTGTATCGATCGGCGGCATCATCGGCTTCGTCGGCCTTGTCGTGCCCCATATGGCGCGTTATCTGGTCGGACCAGATCATCGCAGCCTCGTGCCGGCCGCCGCGCTCGGCGGTGCGATTCTCCTCGTCGCTTCAGACACCGTGGTGCGGGTATGGTTCAACGATATGCCCGTTGGCGTCATCACCGCCATCGTCGGAGCCCCGGTCTTCTGTATGCTGATTCGACGTCGTCGTGCGGTTGCGTGGTAAAGCGCACATCTAACGGGCAACGGCCAGCACATAGACCTCCGCGGCTCCCGCTTCCTTCAACACTCTCGCGCATTCGTCCACGGTATGCATCGTGGTGACCACATCGTCGATGAGAAGCAGTCGCTTGCCGGCGATTGCCTCCGGTTGGCGCACGGCAAACGCGCCGCGAACGTTGACCGCACGCTGTTCGGCGGTAAGGAGCGCCTGAGGGCGCGTACATCGCTTCCTGCGGAGGATATCCGTACGCAGAGGCCATTCGGTCTCTCCGACATAGGCTCGCGCCAGAAGGAGCGATTGGTTGAATCCCCGTTCCAGAAGACGCCGCGGATGGAGCGGCACGGGAAGCACGATGTCCGGCTGCCTCGGCGGGTCGATGGTCGCTCCAGGGCCGTGACGAAGCCAGCGCCCCAGAACGGCGCCCATCGGGCGACAATGATCGTATTTCAAGCTGTGGATCGCCTCGCGGAGAACGCCTTCATAGCTTCCGCGGGCTCGGGCCCACGAGAAGTGGTAGGGCGTTTGGAGGATGCAACGGGCGCAGGCCCGTTCTCGCTGCATCAGTTCCGGCGCTCCGTCGATGGAAACGCCGCACGCCCTGCACACCCTGGCAGGCATCAGACTGAAAAGGGATTCGCAGGCGGGGCACGCGACGGGCATGCCCAGCGTTCCGCACAGGACACAACGAACCGGATAGACAAAGTCCATGGCGCCCCGGACCATAAGGGCCGCGATACGACGCGGCAACGATAAGATCATCGGTCCACTTAACGCTGATCCCACTCGTAGTAACGCCAACCTTGTAGGACATTCACCGATATTGCACCCATAATAGCCGAATATCAGCGGGGAGCGCTTGACGCGGCTCCCTCGACGTGTTACACTTATCACTGATGCGATCGTACGGGTCATCGATTGTCTTCGGATGATCGCTGGCTCTGTTGTATCGGCAGCCGCACGGAAAGGAGACGTACGCACTTGATGACCCGGACTCATGGACCGCGCAGGATGATGGTTCGCTTCGGTCTCGCCGCGCTTGCGGTTGGCTTCACCGCGCTTCTTCCGAAGACCGCAGCGTCCATTGGACCCGCACTCGATTTTACGACTATCGGGACCGTAGGCAATAACTGGAGCCCGACGTTGAATGGTTTCAGCATGGGCTGGGAGTTCAATGTTCTGAATCCGATCGAGATCGCGCGGCTCGGCTACTTCAACTACGGCCCTTCAGGCAGCGGCATAACGCAGGCGCACCAGGTCGGTATTTTCAACTCCTCGGGTACGCTCCTTGTTAGCACCACCGTGAACCCCGGCGATCCGGTACAGGGCAACTGGGCATGGAAGTCGCTCGTCACACCCTATCACCTTTCGGCCGGTACGGGTTATGTCATCGCAGCGTTGACCGGCAAGGACGATCTCTATACGTGGTCCGTGCCGAGTATCGTACAGGACCCGAGCATCTCCTATGTACGGAATCGATACCAGCGGACCCCGACGGGAACCCTGATCAACCCAACCTTTACGACATCGTTCTATCCCGGCTATCACTTCTTTGGGCCGAATATGGACATCGTACCGGAGCCTGCGTTCCTGCAGCTACCGATGCTGATGGGTCTGGGCGGTCTCGCTTATTGGAGACGGCGCAAACAGGCGTAAGCCAGCGCTGCCGATCCTTCCGAATTACGAACGGGCAAAGCCGATGCGCTTTGCCCGTTTCTGTTTCGTGCGGGGTGTCATTATCGGTCGCCGATGCCAACCCGCCCCTATGCAGCCGCAGGACGGCGCAGGAGCCGAGAGCCGACCGTCCCGAACGGGCCGGGACGTCAGGATTTGAGCGCTTCGGCCCCGCTGACGATCTCCGATATCTCCTTGGTGATCGCCGCCTGGCGCGCCCGGTTCAACTCCAGCGTCAACGTGGAGATCATCTTCGAAGCGTTGTCCGTGGCCGAACTCATGGAGGTCATTCGTGCTCCATGCTCGCTGGCCGCCGATTCCAGCATCGCCTGATACACGCGCGTGGTGAGGTATCGAGGGATCAGTCGGGAGGCAAGGACCGCGAGCGGCGGCTCGGCGATGATCTTCTGCTCG
Source organism: Chthonomonadales bacterium (assembly GCA_013360745.1). Classification (GTDB taxonomy): domain Bacteria; phylum Armatimonadota; class Chthonomonadetes; order Chthonomonadales; family CAJBBX01; genus JABWBA01. The sequence goes on from JABWBA010000018.1 coordinate 40,729, forward strand.
TTGCCGGCAGCGCCATCGGCCTCGGCTCCGGGCGCCATCGGCAGAAACGGCTCTACCGTAGGCTCCTGAGCGATCGGACTGATAAACCGCGTGTATACGATCAGGATCCGCTGGAACCGACGCTGCAAAAACTCGTCGATAAGGTAGTTCGCCGTTGCTTGCGCTTCCGCAAAACCGAGCCGCCCGGCGTCTTCGATCGGGGCGTTGAGCACGTCGAAGCCCCTTCGTCCGAAGAACGCAGCGCCTTTGCGTCCGATGACAACGAGTCTGGCATGCTCGGCGCCTACCTCTCGGACCAGATCCATCGTCCTGCGGATGACTCCGGAGTTATAGGAGCCGCAGAGCCCACGATCGCCGGTGATCGCGAGAATACCCACGGAACCGTTCGAAGGCGGCTCCATTAGCGGATTCGCCGGCAGGTCCCTGCTCCGCCTGACGATCTGTGCGACGATCTCGCCCATGCTGGAGACATACGGCCGAGCCGCCGTCACCCGATCCTGGGCTCGCTTGAGCCTTGCGGCCGCGACCATCTCCATGGCCCCTGTGATCTGCGCGATATTCCCCGCCACCCGGATACGCGTCCGGATCTGGCGCATCGTTGCCATAACGCCTGTCTGCTCCGCTTATGAAGGTTGGCCTAGAGGCCCCGAACAGTATACCGTCCCGGCGGCCACCATCGATCGTACCGTTGACATAGATACCCATCCGGCAGTACGATTCCCGTTCAACGATACGAGTGAATACCAAAGGAGCTAGAATGAGCCAAATTTCTGTAAGCCCTGCGGGCGAGGTCTTTGCGCTACCGGAACAGGCCGATTACGCTGCGGAGTTCGCGCGCCTTGAGACGCTGGCCAGGGAAGCCCGTGACCGGGGACAGGAAGTTGTCGTCGTAATGGGTGTCGGTTTCGTAGGAGCGGTGATGGCGGCCATCGTCGCCGACACCGTCGATCCCGCGACGGGCAAGCCCTCCAAGTTCGTCATCGGCTGCCAGCGTCCCAGCACCCGCAGCTACTGGAAGATCCCTCTCCTGAATCGAGGCGAGGCGCCGGTTACAGCCGAGGATCCTGAAGTCGCGCCGATGATCTCACGGTGTGTTCTCGACAAGAAAACGCTGATCGCCACGTACAACAGCGATTGCCTGAAGCTCGCGGACTGCGTGGTCGTCGATGTCCAGTGCGATTACACCAAGAACGCGCTCGGCAATCTGGAGGATGGCGAAGTCGAAATGGCGGCGCTGGAAGCCACCATGAGGACGATCGGCGACACCATCCCGCCCCAGTGCCTTGTTCTCATTGAAACGACCGTCGCTCCCGGGACCACCGAATACGTGGCATTCCCCATCCTCAAGCGGGCCTTTGAGAAACGGGGCATGGCCGATGTACCGCTCCTGGCGCACAGTTTCGAGAGGGTCATGCCAGGCCGTGAGTACGTGGCTTCGATTCGCGATTTCTGGCGAGTGTGTTCGGGATGTACCGATGAGGCCCGAGACCGGGTGGTCCAGTTCCTGAGCGAAGTCCTCAACGTCCGGGACTACCCGTTGACCGTGATGGACCGCCCCATGGAATCGGAGACGACCAAGATCATCGAGAACTCCTACCGAGCGACGATCCTGGCCTTCCTCAACGAATGGAGTCTCTTCTCTGAGCGAAACGGCGTCGACTTGATCAAGGTCATCCAGGCGATCAAGATGCGCCCGACGCATAGCAATATCATCTTCCCCGGACCGGGGATCGGCGGCTATTGCCTGCCAAAGGACGGAGGGCTCGGACGCTGGTCCTATCGCCATATCCTCGGCTTCGAGGACGATATCTTCAAGATCACAACCGCCGCGATCAACATCAACGATACCCGTGGGCTCCATGTGGCTGGGCTGACCAGAGACGCCTTGCGGAACATGGGCAAGGCGGTGACGGCCGCGCCCATCCTCCTGTGTGGAGCCAGCTATCGCGAGGATGTCGGAGACACGCGCTACAGCGGGTCCGAGCTCGTCGTGCGCAAACTTACCGAGATGGGCGCAGATATGCGCGTCCACGATCCCTATGTGGAGCACTGGTACGAGCTGGAGAGTCAGGAAACGTATCCTGCGCCGGGCCATTCGTTGAAGCGCTTCTTCCGTAATCAGGATGTCCTGGCCGACCTGCGCGTCACTTCGGACCTGAAATCGGCGCTCCGGGGGATCACCGCCCTGATCCTCGCGGTGCGCCATGCACCGTACCTGGCGCTCGACCCTGATCAAGTAGTGGCCGATGCGGGCGGCCCGATCGCGGTCATCGACTGCTTTGGCATCCTGACCGACGATGCGATCCGCCGGTATTTCGAGCTCGGTTGCGAGGTCAAGGCGCTCGGTCGGGGCCATATCCAGCGTATCAAAGAGTCCGTTCGGTCTTCGCGACGGTGATCGACCTTGCATAAGCACCGCAGGGCGGCGAGAGAACTGGCGCTTCGCATCCTGTATCAGGTCGACGTCGGCCGCCGACCCGTACGGGAAGCGCTGTATGGTGCGCTGGATCAGCTCGGAACCGGCGTCCGATCCGGACTGACCATGGCGCTCCGGCAAGTCGAGCGACAGACCGCGCCTCTCCCGCCCACGATGGAGCGCTTTCCATCGCAGACGCGCCGCCGCGAGGATGCGCGGGTTCGCCGCCACGTTATCCGCGCTGTCACGGAGTGTGTCGATAGCGTGGGAAAGCTTGTGGACGACGTGATCAGCCATCCTCAACGGCTATCCGTCGGTGACGCTCTACTGAGGACCCGTTTTGCGGTACGCGCGCCCGTGCGCCGTCTGCGCCAGACGCTCCGCCTGAGCGCTCTACCCCGTGAGGACGCCGCTGCGATCAGCGCGCTCGTCGATGGCGCAGCAGAGCATATCGGGAACGTGATGCATAAGCGACTGCAGCCAGCACGAGATACCGCAGACGTGTTGATCCCCATGGTGGTCGGAACGGTCCAGAACCGCGAGCTGATCGATGAACGAATCGCTGCGCTATCAGAGGACTGGCCACTGGATCGCCAACCCGCTCCCGATCGGAACGTCCTCCGGCTGGCTGCCTACGAACTGCTGTTCAGTCCCGAGGTGCCCACCGGTGTGATCATCAACGAGGCCGTTATCATCGCCAAACGGTACGGAACGGAAGAGAGCGGCCGGTTCGTCAACGGCGTACTGGCCGCGCTCGCCGCCACCGCGAGGGAGTCGCCGATCGAGGCGACTTCATGAGCGTACTTCTCGATGGCAAGGCGGTTGCCAGAGCGCTGCGAAACCAGACCAAGGACCGCGTGAGCGAGGTATGCGCGGCGGGAGGCCTCCGACCGCACCTTGCGGCGGTCCTGATCGGCGACAATCCGGCCTCCGAGACCTATGTATCGATGAAACGGAAGGCCTGCGGCTGGGTCGGCATCGACTCCTCCGTTCATCGACTCGCACCCGATACCAGCCAGTCTGAGGCGGAGGACCTGATCGATGCGCTCAGCTCCGACCCGACAGTCACCGGAGTGCTGATCCAGCATCCCGTCCCTCGGCATCTCGACGAACAGGCCGTCCTCGATCGTCTCGTCCCCCAGAAGGATGTGGACGGTCTGAGCACGTCGAACCTCGGCGCGCTCCTGACCGGCCGACGTGGCTTCGCCCCCTGCACACCGGCGGGTATCATCGCCCTGCTGGACCACTACCAGATCCCCCTGGAAGGGCGTCGTGTCGTCGTCATCGGGCGGAGCATTATCCTCGGCAAGCCGATGGCGCTCCTGATGCTGAACCGCCATGCGACGGTTACGATCTGCCATACGCGAACCCGCGACCTCGCGGATTGGACCCGGAGCGCGGAGATCCTCGTCGCGGCAGCCGGACAACCGGAGATGATCCGGGCAGACATGGTGGAGCCCGGCGCGGTCGTCGTGGACGCAGGCTATAGTCGAATCACCGGTCGCGATGGCGATGTCGGCGATGTCGAATACGCCGGTGTCTCGACGGTCGCCTCCTACATCACCCCGGTGCCCGGCGGCGTTGGCCCGATGACGATCGCCATGCTGCTGAGCAATACAACTCTCGCGGCCGAGCTGGCCCTCGGACTGCAAACGACATGGGCCACCTGAGAACAGAGGATATCGAGCGGTTGTGGGCCACGGCGACGGAGGCTGTGGCCACGACGGGCCTGAAGCTCCTCCTCATCGTTGCCATCTACTGGGCCGCACGACAGACGCTCTTTCGACTGATCGATGCAACGCTCGCACGGCTTCATTCCAGCGCTCGATCGATCACTGCGGGCGAGGAACGCGCCAAACGGCTTCGCACGCTGCAGACCCTCGCCCGAAGCTTCGTTGGTTATGTGCTCTTTTTCGTGCTAACTCTCACCGTTCTCCGAGCCCTGGGTGTCGACATCACCGGCATCATTACGACTGCGGGCGTCGCGGGTGTCGCCGTTGGATTCGGCTCACAGAAGCTTGTGCGGGATATCATCACGGGCGTCTTTATCGTCACCGAGGACCAGTTCGCCGTTGGCGATTACGTGACCGTTGGCCAGGCGTCGGGCATTGTCGAGGAGATGGCGCTCCGCACTACGCGCATTCGCGATGATTCGGGCCGGCTCTGGGCGATCTCCAACGGCGATATATCCGTAGTAGTGAACCATTCCCGAGGGGCGGTCTCTGCTATGCTTGATCTCACAATACCGTCCTCGGCAGATCCCGATGCAGTCACCAAACTCATCGCCGATGCGGGACCGGAGATCCTCAAGGACCTGTCGGGCATCCTTGTTGGGCCACCCGTTACCGAGGGCGTAGTCGCTTTCGACGCCGCGTCCTTTACCCTTCGCCTTCGTTATCAGGCGAACCCTGCCGTCATGCATGAGGCCGAGATCGCCCTTCGAACCCGACTTCGCTCCTATCTGATCGAACGGGAAATCCTTCCCAAACCCGGGGCATGAGCGGCTCGGAGCTCGCCGGAGGTTGGACGATACGGACCTCGCCTTCCAGAACGCCTTGACAGCGATTGCAGGGCGTTGATATACTGACGTACGGTGCGGCGGTGGGCGCCCGATCAGGGGCTCAACCAACCCGCAGCGGAGGCGACCATGGCGAACAGCCCCATATCCCGTTCCGACGTCCTCGAGAAGGAGTATGACGCCGCAACGACGACCATGATTCGTGGCCTCGTCATCCTCCTCGCTTCCCTGATCCTCTTCTGGCTCCTGCGGGTCTTCAATCTCATTCCGCTCTCCAATCTCTTCCTGCTGACCAGCATTGCGGGCGCCGTCGTCATGATCGTCGCCGGACGGCGCATGTACGTGGCCAGATCGACGACCGCGATTCCGGTCGAGTGTCCGTATTGCGGCGGGGCCACGGAGTTCGTAGCCGCGCCAAGCGTCGATTGGACCTGCGAACATTGCTCCCGACGCGTCTACTACGAGAACGGCAAGATCGCACCCGTCCGCACGGTAACGTGTCCTAGCTGCGGCGCCGAGCATAAGGTGTCCGTGAAGGCGCCGACCTATACATGCGATCGCTGCAACCGCACACTGCGCCTGTCTGATGGTGATCAATCCGTCAAGATCGCCTCGGAACCGAGCGATCTCCTCAGGAACTATGATGTGATCTTGACGCAGGCCGGACGGACACCCGACGAAGTCGCCATGGCGTTACAGGACATCCTGGTCTGCAATCTGCGCGATGCTCGCGCCCGGATGGAGGATGTGCCGCTCACCGTCGTCCGGAACGTTCCGGAGATCAAAGCGAACTCCATCCGGATGAAGCTTCGAGAGCTAGGCGCTACCGCGGTAATCCGACCCACTGCTGACGAGACCGAATCACCTCGCGCCATCTGATTCGGGCGACAACGCCAGTCCTGTATGGTCGCGCAGTTCACTCATCGGCGCGGTGCATAAACGACGCCATATACCAGCCTGCCATCCCTGCAAACGGCAGCCATTGTAACGCCAGATGGTCCGCCCATCGCCCGCCGGCCGGCGGAGCGAACGGGACCAGTGATTGCAGGGACTCCCCTACTCCGGCGCCAGCGGCGAGCTGGATCGGGAATCGGATCAGCAGATACGTGATGAAGATCCCGACTACAGCGGGATTCGCATCCTGTCGCATGATCGCGATGACGCCGTAGGCCATACCGCCGACAATCGGCCCGAGCACGAGGATCAGCGGTATCGCCCAGGCGACATCGCTGGAATCGTCCTCGCCGAAGGGTACGACTCGCAGGGGCGGCATGGCCATGCCTCCAGCGATGTTCAGGGCCGCAATCACCGCCAGATACCATTGCGGGATCACTCGAACCGCCAGAGCTCCGATGCCGATGACAAACGCCAGACCGGCCAGATATATCCCTGTCTGCCTCAGCAGATCGGTTCGTTCGTCGGCAGCGGGATCCTCCCGCATCTCCACGGGTTTGTCCGTGGTCTCGCCCGAATCAGCGTCATAATGCCGACCGGATACCGGATCCAGCACCTGGTCCGCATAGTACTTCGATTTTTGCGCACGGAACGTGCCGAATCGCGGCACGCCCTGCCGCAGGGCCGGAGCCGCGGCAGCAGCCGCGCCGTCCCCGGCCACACTGGCAACCGGCGCTGGCGTCGACGCGGCTTT
>JABWBA010000084.1 GCA_013360745.1 Chthonomonadales bacterium
ATCAAGAACGGCGGGCTCTGGAAATGCCCGAGCGACAGCATCCAGCGTGACGACTGCGGCAACGACCGCTACGGCACGGGCATCGGCTATCCCATCAGCTATTCCTGGACACACTATCAGGCGAGTGCGCCTGGCCAGGCGTTTGGCGTCCATGCCTACTACGACGCAGACGACTCGCGGCCTCAAGCGGCTGTCGGCGCCCCGGCTCAAACAGCCAATCTGTACGAACTGTGGACTACGGTCAGCTACGCCCGATACTTCTCGTACTGGAGATGGAACCAGGCCGATATCGCATCGCCAACCTGGCCAACAGCCCCGAACTACTTCACGGTCAACTGGTGCGGCACCGGCGACGCCAAGTTCAGCATCGGCGCCCATAGCGGCAAGACCAACTTCGGTTTCGCGGACGGCCATGTGAAGACGATGGATCGCCTGAGCATGTGCCGCGTGGTTGGCGCCAACTGGGACGGATCCCGGCCGAACTATCTGCACTGGAGCGAAGCGTACAAGTAAGCTAGATACCGAGAGGGACTCCGAAGATGGCTCCATCCAGAGGTGGTAAGAACGCGCCGGGCTCTGAACCGAACCGCATGGCGATCGTCGTGGTCGTTGTGGTTCTTGCGATCGCCGCCGCGATCTTCTCGATCACCCGGACGGTCCGATCTACCCAGGGCAAGAACATGGGTTCGCTTGGTGGCTTTCAGGGTAAGGCGGAGATGATGAAGTCCGGCGGAGGCGCCGAAGAGACACCGCAGTCCAATGCTGGGGGCAAGGGGGGCGCAATCCCTGATCCCAATGAGGGCGGTGGCCTCAAGCCTAACTTGATGGGGGGCAAAGGCTCCCGCTGATTCCGTGAGCCCATCCTGAGGACCCCGGTCTGATCTGGGGCTGGCGGGGTGTTGCCTCCAGCCCCAGATTATTTGCTTCATGAATCCGAGCAGAGGGCGTTGGATCGGAGCTATTGGCCGGCTTCGCGCGTTCCCGATCGGTACCGATCCAGCTCCCGCTGTACCCGCCGCTGCACATCCTTCAAGGCCTGTTCCGGCGTCTTGGCTCCCGCGAGGACCAGATCCCGTGCGGTGATCAGTTCGTTACTGTATAGGCCGGATACGGGAAGGGCGGGGAAGTGCCCGCCCCCCGGGCTGTCAGCCAGATCGAGGAAGACGCTGAACTTCCGTCGGTAGTCGGCCCCGGTTCGCAGCCGGGGCGAATCGAGCAGCCGTCTCTGGTTGGGTACGTTGTTCATCGCGTCCGCGAACAAGAGCTGCGCTTCATCCGATTGCATCCAGACGAGAAGATCCCATGCTTCCTTTGGATGCGCGGCGCCTCGCGGTATACAGATCATATTGCCGCCAAGCCATGTCGATGGAGGTCGGTCGTCGCCGGGGCGCAAGGGCGGGATCGGCGCAACACCATAATCCAGCTTCGGTGCATACCGGCTGCACCAATAAGGATTCCATTCGCCGTTGATCATCATCGCGACCTGACCGACGAAGAACGGATTGTTGGTACCCTGCGCCTGACCGAACCCGGCCGCAAACCCGTTGACCTGTTGATACCCGCCCATCCGTTCGACCAGATCCCGGTACCACTTCATCGCGGCGACATTGCCCTGATCCATGGGGGTGACCTTGCCGGCCTTCGGGTCATACAGGCGGCCGCCGAACACCTGATTGATGATGTACGGATCACTCAGGGGCTGCAAGCCGAGACGCGTAATGTCCGAACCCCTGCGTTTGGTCAGTCGGACTGCATAGTCCGCGAGTTCCGCCAGGCTCTTCGGCGGCTGTTCTGGGTCCAGGCCGGCTGCGCGGAAGGCGTCTTTATTCCACATTAGCGCATAGCAGTCGACGAGATACGGCATCGCGTATAGCGTACCGTTCATGCGACACTGGCTCAGCGATGCGTGTGTGAAGTCCGCTTCACTCAGGCCCGAGTCCCGAAACAGCGTGTCGAGTTCATAGAGAGCTCCGTTTGCGGCGAGGGGACCCAGATACAACGGGTCGGCGAGAGTGAACAGGTCCGGCGGTACGCCAGCCACGATGGCGCGTACGGTCTTGGTGTCATCTCGGATGGCTCCGAGGTTATCGATAACGATGCCAGGATGGGTCTCCTCATAGCGTCTCAGCACCTTTAGAAAACTCCGCTCTTCGGACCCGGACCACATGCTCCAGAAGGCGAGGCGGACCTTCGGGGTTTCTGGCTTATGACCGCATCCCGTGATGAGACAGGCCATATAGGCTGCAGCGATGAGTGTCGCTCCACGGAGCATGCGACGGAGATCGTAGCGATGTGGCATAACGATCGATTCTCTCTGGAGGTGTCGTTTCCCTTCGATTCAACAGTTAGTCATGGTAATCCGCCGCACGGCCAGCCCTTTGTACAGGAGAAACGCGCAAGGTCGAAGAAGCTCCGTGTACAGCTTAGGGAGATAACGGAATGGTGAACAGTGCGATCCTCGCAATGGTGATGATCCCGGTCCTTGCGCCAGCGTCCTCGGATTGGCCCCGATGGCGCGGTCCGACGGGCGATGGACACATACCACGAACTGAAGCGGTTCTGAGGACATTGCTAGCCGAGCCTCGAGTAGCCTGGAAAGCGCCAGCTGGCCATGGTAGCGGATCAGCGGTTGTCAGTCGCGGTTGCGTCTATTATCTTGACAACCGCGACGACAAGGAGGTCCTATGTGCGGTTCGCTCCTCCGACGGCAAGGCGCTCTGGGCGGTTCCTATCGACGAGGTATACGCGGACAGCGGTTCACCGCCCGGTCCTCGAGGTACCCCCACGGTGGACGGCGAACGAGTGTATGTCGGTTCCTGCAGGGGCGAGTTCAGGTGCCTCAAGGTGGCTGACGGTTCGGTGGTCTGGCGGACTAGTTTCGTTCAGAACTTCGGCGCTCCGCCGCCCGTAGAGGTCGGCGATAATCCGGGAGCGAAGCGGCATGGCTATACCGCGTCACCGTTGATTGTAGGCAATCGGTTGTACGTCACCGTTGGCGGTACACCCGACGCCGCCGTGGTCTGTTTTGAGAAGACGACGGGCGAGGTTCTCTGGCGTTCTCAGGATGATATCGCGGGCCATGCGGGGCCTGTGCTGGCTGCGATCGCCGGAGTCCGTCAGCTGGTCTGTTTCATGGCGGAGGCTGTGTTGGGACTATCGCCGGAAGACGGACGGCTGCTCTGGCGTCTCCCGGTCCGATCAACCCTGGGCCGGCATGTGACGACGCCCGTGATCGTGGGCGATACGGTAGTGATCGGTTCGCATACCTCGGGCCTCATCGGCATACGCGTATCCCGGTCGGCGGCAGGGCTGGAGGCGAAACAAGCTTGGAGGGACGCTTCTCTGGGAGTGGACTTCTCCAGTCCGGTTGCCCGTGATGGGTATGTTTATTGTATTGGTCCGGGCGGACGCTTGTTCTGTGTCGACGCGCGAAGCGGCGCCCGTGCTTGGGTTCAGGACGGGTTCTTCCGCGGCATGCTGGATGCCGGCTTCGCATCCTTCCTGGTGGCTGGAGCCAACCTGCTGATCCTCGCCGAACGGGGCGATCTGCTGCTCGTACGCGCCTCCAATAAGGAATGCACGATACTCGCAAGGACGAAGGCATGCGGTCGGACCTGGTGTACGCCCGCCTACTCAGGAGGACGGCTCTTCGTGCGGGCGAATACGGAGCTCGTCTGTGTTGAAGTCCTTCGATGAAGCCCTGAACCGGCGGTTCGGGGCTGCGATACGGAACTTAGAGGGACCAGCGCCCACCCGTTCCCGGAGCGGGCGCTGGCCTTGGTGCGAATGGGGCTAGAGGGCGGGTGAGAGGTTGTCGGCCGTCATATTCTCCCACTTCAGCCACTTGGCGTGGCCGTCCACATAGGCGATGTTCTGGCCGCCGGTGTGGCGCGTCGAGCTTTCGAGTTCGGTCTGGCTGTAGTTCGCCTTGAACCATGCGGCATTATGGCCGTCCTGCCAGATCAGACAGCAACCCTGATTGGAGAAGGCCGCACGAGCCGCGATGTTCGCTCCGCCGCCTTCCCAGATGTTCACCAGACCAATAGAGGAATCCATCAGCATGGCGTAGTTGGCCGGGCTCTTGACTGCGGCGAGCTTGCGGCCAGCGGCCAGTGCCTCATTGAAGCCGTAGGAGATGTAGTTCGGATTGTTCGGCTTTTCCCACCACCATCGATCAGCCCAGCTCGCGAAGGGATCATGAGCGCCCGCGTCGGGGCCCTGGCCGGTCCAGTCATTGACGGTTGGCCACTCCAGTCCGTCGCTCGGACACTGGTACAGCTTGATGCTCTTGATGTAGGGTAGCGCGGCGACTGCCCAGTACGACGCCGAATCCATGACGAATCGCTGGCCCCAGTTCCAACCGGAGAATCGCTCATCGCTATCCTGGACGTACATGAGCTGGGCAAGGGCCAGTTGCTTGGTGTTGGAGAGGCAGGAGATCGAACGGGCCTTCTCCCGCGCCTGAGCGAAGACAGGGAACAGAATCGCTGCGAGGATCGCGATGATCGCGATGACCACGAGCAGTTCGATCAGTGTGAAACCACGGCGGTTCATGTGAGGCTCTCCTCTTTGTGTAACGTTGGAGTAATGGGAGTGGATAAGTCTAGCGAGACCCGCTCTGGGGCGCTGCCGTCTGACTCGTCATACCCGGGCGTGTCGTAGCCTGGGGTGCGCCCTGGCCTTTTAGGGTGAAGCCACGTTCCTTCATCATCTCGCGCATCTTCGCTTGCTGGTCGGTGGACATTGTCTTCTTACCCGAACCGCGCCAAATCAAGGCGCCAGCGACGGCGACTACGAGCACGATGACGACAATCGCGACCCAGGGTGGGATTTCCGGCCCGCTTTTCACCTCCGATCCTCCTCTTTCTTCGGCGCATCGCGGCAGCATCCTTCTGTCGTTGCGCCAGTCTTAGTCCTGCAGTCCATCGATCCCAACGATATAGGGCGCGAGTACATACCGGACGCACCCAAACTATTCCGCAGTGTCGGTGACGATTCCTTCTTGGTCCATGGCGCGCTCTTTGGAGCGGTATACTCCTCGCCGAGCGACATCGGCTTTCGAGGATACGAAAGGGGTTGGGCATGGAAGACCGTGATCATAGAGACAGCGACGTTGAGGGACGTCCGCGCGCTTCGGATTTCATCCGCGATGCGATCCGCGAAGACCTCGCGTCGGGGCGCTTCGACCGAGTACACACTCGGTTTCCTCCCGAACCCAATGCCTACCTCCATATCGGTCATGCGAAGGCCGTGTGGATCGACTACGGCATCGCATGCGACTTCGGCGGGAAGTTCAACCTGAGATTTGACGATACCAATCCGCTGAAAGAGGAGCAGGAGTTCGTCGATGCGGTCATCGAGGACGTGCGCTGGTTGGGCGCGGATTGGGAAGACCGACTGTTCTACGCTTCCGATTATTTCGAGCAAATGTACCAGTGGGCGTGCGATCTGATCCGTAAGGGCAAGGCCTACGTGTGCGATCTGTCGGCCGAGGATGTGCGGTCGACACGCGGCACCCTGACGGAACCGGGCCGCAACAGCCCGTTTCGCAATCGCAGTGTCGAGGAGAATCTCGATCTCTTCGCTCGGATGCGCGCGGGCGAATATCCCGATGCTAGTCGGACCCTTCGAGCCCGGATCGATATGGCCTCTCCGAATCTCCTGCTGCGCGACCCGGTGATGTATCGGATCATCCACGCGCCCCACCATCGGCAGGGCGACGCCTGGTGCATCTATCCAACCTACGATTGGGCCCATGGCCTCGAGGACTCGATTGAGGGAGTGACCCACTCACTCTGTTCTCAGGAATACGAGATCCATCGACCGCTTTACGATTGGTTTCTGATCGAGCTCGGCATCTATCGGCCCCGACAGATCGAGTTTGGTCGCCTGAATATGACCCATACGGTGATGAGCAAACGACGGTTCATCGAGCTGGTTGAGGGCGGGTATGTCAGCGGTTATGACGATCCTCGACTGCCGACTCTGGCGGGCCTCAGACGCCGGGGGGTTACCCCGGACGCCATTCGCGAGTTTTGCGGCCGTATCGGCATCGCCAAGGGCAACAGCGTCGTCGACTCAGCCGTGCTGGACGATTGTGTCCGGGACGATTTGAATCGAACATCGCCCCGAACGATGGCGGTCCTTCGCCCGTTGAAAGTAGTCCTGACGAACTATCCCGAGAACCAGACGGAGGAGATGGAGGTTGTCATCAACCCGGAGGATCCGGCCGCCGGCTCCCGCACGGCTCTCTTTGCGCGCGAACTATGGATCGAGCAGGAGGATTTTCGCGAAGACCCGCCGCCGAACTACTTCCGTATGGCTCCCGGGCGGGAGGTCCGACTCCGCGCGGCGTATATCGTTCGCTGCAATGAGGTCATCAAGGATGCGGAGGGGAACGTCGTCGAACTCCGCTGTACCTACGACCCGGAGTCCCGCGGGGGGACGGCGCCCGATGGGCGCAAAGTGAAGGCAACGCTCCACTGGCTAGCCGCTGCGGTTGCGAAGGCCGCGACGATACGTCTCTACGGACCCCTGTTTGTAACAGCGGATCCCGATGACGTTGCGGAGGATGGGACCTTCACGGATAATCTCAATCCGGATTCGATGGTCGAAATCGAAGGCCTCGTCCCGCCCGAGGTTGCCGCTGCGCCGTGCGGGACCAGGTACCAGTTCGAACGGATCGGGTACTTCTGTGTCGATCGCGATTCGACGCCGGAGCATCCGGCGCTGAACCGCACCGTAACCCTGAGGGACACCTGGGCGAAACTCGAGAAGCGAGAGCCATGACCGCCGTCGGCGTCGGTCCGATCCTCAGGGACGTTCCGATTCCCAGAGGGACCCGACGTTCCATGCCCGGGTCCATTGACAACCGGCCACCTTCGCGGTACCATACGGTTATAGTGCCGGATAGCTCAATTGGCAGAGCGGCTGACTCTGGATCAGCAGGTTCTAGGTTCGAGCCCTAGTCCGGCAGTTCTTTAACCGCAGTAAGCACGAGATTCACGCTCAAACTTACCGGCTGACACGTGTTCCGGGCGCCCTCCGAATCGCCAAACGGAGGGTTATGCATGAAGAACTTACCTGCTGATTCGCGGGAATCGCTCGATATCCCTACGCTTCGACGGGCCACCGACGGATGGATGCTGTACGGCGACGAAAAGGGATGGACTCCCGTCACCCGGCCCGACACAATAAGCGCCCGCCGATCGCGCCCAGGAGCCGCCCTGCAGTGCATTCTGCCCTGCCGCGACACTCGCGGACCCGCCCTGCCCGACCCCGCCCGCCTGTTGCAGGCCCCCGTTAGGACCACCCTGCGCGGCAAGCGCGACGATGCCCAGCTCGTTCTGTTCTGTGAGAATGCCCTGCGCCGCGGTGAGCTTCACCGTTGCAAGGTGTCGGACTTCGATGCGCCCCTGATCGCGATTGCCGCCCGCTTCAGCGCCTATCCCGCCACGCGGTCATCCGGACGCTGACCACCTACGACGATAACCGGGCCGACCTGCAGTGCGAGGTGACGGAAAGGCTGTCCGCCATGATCGGGTGATCCAGCGCTCGCCGGAGCCGGAATCCAACCGGCCCTGGCAGGAACACGGCGACCGCATACCGAACACTCGCCGGTACCACGGACAAGACCCCGACGGGACAAGGAGGTTATCCGCTGTGAAGGCCATACTGCAGACCTGTCGGCTGCGCGATGAAGTGCTCAAGGGCGATCTCGAGGACACTCTCTTTGCCGCCGACTTCGGTCATGTGATCGAGGGGCGTGCGCGCGATGTCTATCAGGATCCAATCAGGTTCTTCCGCAACACGCACCCGACGCCGGGACTCCGGAAGATCACCGGGGATGTGTTTGGGCGGCTCAACAACCCGTCGGAGCCCGGGGCGTGCCCGCGCCTCAGCACCGGGTTCGGCGGCGGCAAAACCCATACGCTCATAGCGCTGTGGCACCTTGCCAACAACATCGGCGATCCGAGCCTCGGCGGCGAACTGCTGGACGCTTCGGATCGGCCGGCGTCGGTGCGAGTAGCGGGCATCGATGGTGAGAAACTCGGCGTGCCGGTCGCGAGAAGCCACCCGGACGCTAGCCCGCGCAGTCTCTGGGGCGAGCTGGCCTACCAGATCGGCGGCAAACAGCTCCTCGCCGAGTTCCAGCAGTGCGACGACGCCGAAGCCTCACCTTCCGGGGACCTCGTCCGCAAGATGCTCGACTGCGGCGAGCCGGTTCTGATCCTCCTCGACGAGATCGTCAAGTACATGGTGAAGCTCCCCGGGAACGCCTCCAAGAACCTGATGTCGTTCATCGGGCTCTTGTCGGCGGAGGTTGTCGCCCGACCCCGCACCATGCTCGTCACCACCGATCCCGCGGGGCAGGCCGCCTACGCTGCCGAGGCCGATGCGCTGGGACGGGAGCTCGAAGCGGCCAGGAAGCTGGACGAGGAACTGGGCCGCAGGTCGTCCGACTATGACCCGATCGGGCAAGAGACGGCTCGCGTGATCGCCCGACGTCTCTTCGAGGAAGTGGATCCGGACGCCGCCGCCGAAGCCGCCCGGGAGTACATCGAGGCCTACAAGAGGATCGCGGCGCTATCCCCCGATCTGCTGCCCGGCGACGTCACAACGGATGCCTATGCCAAAAGGATGCGCGAGTGCTACCCCTTCCATCCGAGGCTCGTCGAGACCGCGCAGGACCGCCTGGGCGCCTTGCCGGCCTTCAACAAGAGCCGCGGAACGCTCCGGCTCTTCGCTCGGGTGCTTCGCCAGATCCACGAGGAGGGTAGCGACATACCGCTGATCACGGCAGGCGATGTGCCGGTGGACGCCGACCGTGTCCAGAGCGACCTCCTCCAGCGCCTGAACCGCGATCAGTTCAGCGCTGCCGTCCAGGCCGACTGCGTCCGCCATGCTTCGGGCCTGGATAACGAACATGGAGGCGACTGCCACCGGCGCGTGGCTCGCGCCCTTCTGATCGAGAGCCTGCCCATGAACGCCAACGCCGCCATGGATCATCGGGAGATCGCCCTGGCGACGCTCCGACCCGAGGATGTCGGCCACGAGCCTGGCGAGGCCCTCGACCGCCTGATCTCCGTGGGGTGGTACATCTACCCGGGTGACGGCGGACGGCGCTTCCAGTTCCGAGTCGAGCCCAACGTCAACAAGCGCATCGAGGAGGTCGCCGATACCATACCCCTTGCCGATGCCCGAGCAGCGGTGCTGACCCGCGTTCAAAGGCACTTCGCCGGTCCCACATTCAAGCTTTCGGCTTTCCCGGCAAGCCCCCGCGCCGTGCCCGAGAATGCCGACCTCAAGCTGGCGCTCTGCGATTCCGAGAAGCTCGCCGAGGCCGTCTGCGCCTTCACCGACAACTCCAATCCAGAATGTTCCGTATCGAGGCCCTTCCGCAATGCGATCGTCGCGCTTGCGCCGACAGACGAATCGCTGCAGGAGTCCGCTCGCGTGGAGCGCCGACTTAAGGCGGCCGAAACGATCGAAGCCGAGGCGAAGAAGGTCGAGCCCCGTGACAAGCCAACGCTACAGCAACTCGAGAAGCTCCTCCCAAACTTGAGGAAGCAGGCCCAGGTCCGCGCATACAGGGCCTTCACACGGGTCTTCCTCCAGGGGCGGCAGACGCTGACCCTCGACGAATCGTATCTGGTTCCGGAGGACGGACGGCTCGGGGACGTCAACGGGCAGCAGAGCCTGATGAAGTTCCTCGAAGAAAAGGAGCTGATCTTCAAGGCCAACGAGAGCATCGGGCTGGACCTGCTCTGCGACGAACTGCTGCCCGGCGCAACGCCGTCTGTGGACCACGCTGGCGCGGTGACCGCCAGTTCGCTCCATGAGCGCGCCCTGAGCAGTCCGCGATTGCGCCTCATGCGCAAGGTCGATCCCCTCCGCGACGCCGTGCTGAAGGGCGTACGCGACGGCAGGCTGGCGGCGCGCCTGGCCAACGGCGACTGCTACGACAAGGACGGGTGCGTAAGCGGCTCCGAAGGCGCACGGCGCCGGCAGGTCAAAGCCCTCAGCACACTGTCCCTATCGAGTGACATCCTCATCGCTCCGACCGGAGCGCCCTGCATAGCGGCGTGGTTCGCCACCAACGACACGCCGCCCGTTCCGGCCCCCCCGAAGCTGGGCGGGATTCCGTTGGGCGCCACAGCCACCGACTGGGAGGCGGCGCTGGAGTATGCCCGCAAGCGGCGTCTCTTGCGGCTGAGCCTCCGCACACAGGACCCGGCAGGCGCGAAAAGGCTGATCGAGCTGGCGCAGCCCTTCGGCGCGCACACGGCGACCCTGACCGTAACCGCCCAGGGCGAGTTGAAGGACGGAGGAGACGCCACCCTCCAGATCAACAACGCAAGGCCGAACTCGGCGCTGCAGCCCCTCGCCACGGCCGCCACGCTCCGCAGGGCGCTCAGCGACGAGAACGCAACCTACGAGGCGACGATGACGCTCGACTTCGGCGAGGCCGGCGCGGACCAGGCCCTTGCCCGACTGTTCCCGGCTGCCGCGCAGGCCGGCGCTGCCATCCGTCGGGCCCCACTGGCCGTCCTGCTGATCCATGTCGAGCGCGACGCCGGTGATGGAGGCCTCGGCGCCATTGGTCCAGATCAGGATCCACGCGCCCTGGCTCCCGATGCGGTCCCGGAGATGGTGGGCCTGCGCCCGTCCATGCACTTCCGTGTCCTTGGGAATCATCAGGCGTCCACGCCAGTAGACGTTCTGGGTCACCAGCCCGATGACCGGGGTATCGAGCGAGGACGAATCAACAGTATTGACCAGCTTGCACGGAATCAGTCGGCGGGGCGGGAGAGTAATCTCTCCCGTGGACGCCGGGGCATTGGATTCGACCAAGCGGAGGGGAGGCAGGCCGGGCGCGGTTCCATTGGTGCGCGTCGGCGAGGTTGGGAACCGGCGCGGGTCTGTTTCGCGGACGCGTTCCCCGTTGCTGTCCTTTTCCACCAGGTGGGAAACGTCGGCGGCTGGTTTCGGAGTCTGGCAGCCGCGGACCATGACGATGGCGGCGAGGGCGGCGGCGACAATCGTGAGGAATCGGCCCGTTGGTGACGAGGTCAGGCTGAGAAGTTTGTCGCGAATGTGCTTCATGTCATGACGTGCTCAGGTTGCGGGTGGGAGATTGTTACAGAGGGTTCACGAGGAGGACGAAGTCGTTGCGGGGCGAGATCAGATTGCGGCGGCCATCGGGCGAACCCTGGATGAGAAACCACACGGTGGATTCGCCACGGGCCGGGATGACGCCGCTCGCGTCCGCCACCGCCTGGGGAAGAACTCGACTGCCGACGCGCACCGCCCACGAACCGGCGCGGTAGCGCGCTTCCCGTCCGGTCTTGCTGCGGAGCGTGACCCGGAAGGCGAGCGCATCCGCGCGATCGAATCGAAGCACTTCGTCCAGCCGGGCGGTGAACGCGGGATAGTCGGTGATGGAGCGCGGACGCGCGATGGTGACGTCGGACACGAGGGCGGGATGATGCTGGCGGAGTGCGGCGTAGTTGCGGGCGCGATCCAGCAATCCGATCCACTGCTCCGGGGTGAGCCGGGGTGCGTCCGCCTCCGGCGTTTCGTCCGGGCGGCCGGCCACCGTCGCCGGGCTGGGCGCGGGCAGAAACGTCACGGCAAGGACGGGGCTTTTGCTTTCGGTGAGCAGGAACGCGTGCGTTCGTCCGGCGAGACGGATATTGAGGTTGGCGGTCGCGCCGGGGCTGAGGGCGCGCAGGGCGAGCGACGATTGGGAATGAGCGATCTGGAACGCCCCCGCCGCCCGTCCGTCGGCGGTGACGTTTGCGCCGTCGAGCGATTCGATCGGATGCGGGAACGAGACGGTCGTGACCCGGTGCTGGCCGATCGGCAGCTCGACGACGGCCTGGTCGTTCAGCCAGAGATTGGTGACAAGGAGCGGGTCGGCCGCCGCGAGACGGGCGGCGCCAAGGAGGCTAGCGAGGAGGATTTTCATGGCGATGGAGACGGCGGACCACCAGCGGGAACGAGGCCTGGAGGCCGAGGTTGGGGTTGGGGACGAGCTCGAGATCGAGCTGGAACGGGAGACTGTCGGCCAGCGGCTGGCCATTGAAGGAGCCGGACTGGATCACGTGCCCGCGCACCGTGAAGAGAATCCGCTGGTTCGAGGATTCCAGGTATTGCAGCCGCGCGATCTGCGCCTTCTCGTGCAGCAGACGCAGCTGGCGCCCGGGCATTTCGCGGTCGCAGTCCTCCCGGGCCATCCGGGCGGCCTCGGGCAGGAACAGCAGCGGGAGACGTTCGGGCTGGTCGAAGCCGCCCGGGTGCCGGTTGAGGAACAGGTGAGT
>JABWBA010000019.1 GCA_013360745.1 Chthonomonadales bacterium
GGCATCGCCCATGCCCCGGCCGACGCCGCCGCGCGACCGATCAGCTCGCGGCGGCTCGGAGCCGATCGTGCGCCGCTCAACGCCGCCCCGCCATTCGGATGCTCAGGTCGTTGAAGAACGCAATGCACGCCCGGACCTCGGGTGTGTTATCCTCGAACTTGTCCGAATACTCGAGGCCGACCATGGTCGGGAGATGTCGCAGCCGCTGGATCGTACGGATCAGCTTCTCGGTCTCACCCTTGCCGGAGCCCCAGGGGACGTCCCGGCCCTTCGGAGACCGTTCGTTGAGGTCGTGCAGCTGCAGCGTGATGAGACGACTGCCGAGCTTGCGGACGCCCGCGACCGGATCGATGCCGTCCCGTATCCAGTAGCCGATGTCCGCACAGGCGCCGATCCGCTTACTCCTCCCCTTGCAGACCTTCAGGATGGCTTCGGGACTCCAGTAGTTGGGCGAGGCGTTCCGATCGTGATTATGCAGCGCGACCTTGATATCGTACCGATCCGCGTACCGCTCCACCATGTCCAGCGCCTCGAGTTTGGGCTCGGTCATCAGCGTCTCGACGCCCAGTCGGCGGGCAAAGTCAAAGACCCTGCGGCATCCGTCCTCGTCCCCCGGGATATCCTGGATGAAGTAGGTAAGCATCCGGAGGCCGGCGGACGCGAGCTTCATCCGCACGTATTCGATCTCGCTATCGGTCAACGAGGGATCGAGATTCTTGGGGATATCCGGCGCGACCCGCTGGAAGCTGAGGCCGCCGATATAGGCCAGGCCGAGCTCCGACGCCCGGTCCATCATCTCGACGAGACTGATCCGATGGAAGGTGTAGGCCTCGAGCCCGAGCCGCAAACCCAGCCGCTCCTGCGCCCGCATCGCCGGAGTCAGGAGAGCGCTCGGCGTTGCAGGCGCGTCGAGGTCACCCAGCACGTACTGCGCAGCCGCGAGATAGTAGCGGAGCAGGCGCGGATCCCAGAAATCCCGCGGCTGATGGCCCATGGTCGAATAGAACACACGTCCACGCCCGTACTGCTTGATCCACGACAGCGCGTAGTCGTCGTCCTCTCGAAACCGCTGGACCCGGTCCTTCCCCTGCAGCCGGGCGGTCTTCTCGTTGTCGATGCTCAGCAGCACTCGCTGCCTGCCGCGCGCATAGGGATCGCCGACCCGGAAGAACTCGTCGGCATGTTCGAAGCCCGTGCCGCCGAACACCTGCGCCAGCGGGTGATCCGGATCCTCGTTCCGGAGATAGACCTTCTCTTCCGCATCGGCGTGGGCGGCCCCTCTGCCCCCGATCATCAGGCCGAACTCCTGCCAATCCTCGATGGCCCCGGGCCACCGGGTGAAGCCGACCGTGGCGCCGTGGACGCCCATGAGCCCGCCTCCGGCAACGACGAACTCCGCAAGGTTGCGGCGAAGTGCGGGATCGGTGAACTGATTGCCGACCGTGTTGTTGAAGAACACCGCGTCGAACTGTCGGAGGCTCTCGGCCTCAAACACGGCCGGGTCCCGGCTCACGACCACATCGAAAGCGCCCGTCTTCTTGCCCATCAGCTCGAAGGCGAGGTTGGCCGTTTTGATGGATGGATGGCCCGGATAGCCGACGTTGAGATCGAAGATCAGGAGTTTGCGGGGCTTCCTCGGGCGCACCTGAGCGCGAGCGGGCAGGGCCGCCTCGATCCTGGCCCTCTCATCCCCCTCCTGAGCCGGGGCTGACGGCGCTGGCGCCGCGAGACAGACAACGTACAGCGCGGCGACGATCCTTGCGGTCTTGGACTTCACACCGGACCTCCTCAAGCGCATCGAGCGCCTGTGTCCGTCTGTTCGCCCGGAACGGCCCGATCTCCTTCTCGGAGATCACTCCTGCGATCAACCGATACGCTCGATCGAGGGCCTCGGGCTTTGCGAGAAAGAGGATCGGAGCCCGGCCCGTGGAGGCTGAGCTCCGATCCCGGGTTCGATTACTTGCGGGGTTTGCTCTTCGGATCTCCCGGCAGCGTGTCGGCCGCGAGTTCTCTGGCGTTGGTATAGCCGTCCTTGTCTGAGTCGATGCGGCCGACCAGCTTGATCAGCTCGGGGGTGAACGCCTTCACCTTCAGCTTCTCGGCGGCCTCGTGGAGGTCGTGTCCAAACCGATTGAACTTGTAGTTGTTCGGAGCTACATGGCAGAGGACGCACTGAGCTTGTCCGACGCGTGAGGTCGGTTTGATCTTCAGAGCCTTATGGGCCCCGGCCTGTATTTCCGGTTTGGCCAGTACAGCGATCGGGACGGACAGAAGCAGTCCGGCTCCAATCCACAGGGACCTACGCATACTGCGATCTCCTTCGAATAGGCTTGAGGGTAGGACGATCCCTGATCGGGTCGGAAGATGCGAACGGGACCGTACCATCAGCATATACGATCAAACGAACCTCTCCGCTCCCGCTGGACGCAGGATCACGGAGATCGATCCGGCATCGCACGGATGCAGGATCCGGGCGCCGGGAGGACGAATCGATGGGATATCGACGATCCGGACGCGAGGTGGGCGATGACGAGGAGGGAGATGATCGGCATGACGGTCGCAGGCGCAATGGCGCTCAGCATCGAGGGCATCGCCGGCGCGGAGCCGCGCTCCCTGCCCGACGCGAAGCCCGACCACCTGCCCCGGTGGCGCGGGTTCAACCTCCTCTCCAAGTTCCAGGTCGCCAATCAGACGCCGTTTCCCGAGGAGGACTTCGCGTGGATCGAGGAGATGGGGATGAACTTCGCGCGTCTCCCGCTCGACTACCGTTGCTGGATCGAGGGGGGCGACTGGACGCGCCTGCGCGAGCCCGTCCTCAAGGAGATCGATCAGGCGGTGGCATTTGGCGACAAGCACGGTGTCCATGTTCAGATCAACTTCCATCGGGCGCCGGGCTATACGGTCGCGCAGCCGGCCGAGGAGAAGAGCGTTTGGGTCGATGACGAAGCCCAGCGTGTCTGCGCCCGACACTGGGGAGCCTTTGCGAAGCGCTACAAGGGGGTCCCGAACCGACGCCTGAGCTTCAACCTGTTCAACGAGCCCGCCGTCATCGCCCCGGACGCCCATCGCAAGGTCGTCGGACTGATGGCGGAAGCGATCCGCGAACACGATCCCGGACGTCTTATCGTCTGCGACGGACGTCAATGGGGCAATACGCCGCCCATGGAACTGGTCGGCCTGGAGGTGGCCGCCGCCACCCGGGGCTACCAGCCCATGCCCATCTCCCACTGGCAGGCGAGCTGGGTCAACGGGAGCGATCAATGGCCGGAACCCACCTATCCTCACAAAGAGGGGAACCGGGTCTGGGATCAGGACTACCATCGCCGCTTCTTCATCCGCCCGTGGAAGGCGCTCGAGGAGAAGGGCGTAGGGGTCATGGTCGGCGAGTTCGGGGCGCACAACCGGACTCCCCATGGGGTCGTTCTCGCCTGGATGCGCGACTGCCTCGCGAACTGGAAGGAAGCGGGGTGGGGCTGGGCGCTCTGGAATCTTCGGGGCTCCTTCGGGATCATCGACAGCGGCCGCTCCGACGTGTCCTATGCGGATTGGCACGGCCACAAACTCGATCGCGCCATGCTGGAGCTCCTTCAAGCCCATTAAAATCGGCCGGGGGCCCGCGCCCGGGCGCATCCGGCTCTCGGGCGTCGGGAAGGAGACGGGCCAGCGGGCGTCGAACTCGTGGGCCATGCCACGGATGGGCCGATACGAATGCTCCGATCGTTGATCGGTCCGCTCGCGATCATCGGTATCGCGCTCACGGCCTGGTACGGCGAGGTCGTCGTCCGGAGGCCCGCTCGACCGGGCCGAATCGAGATCACCTACTGGGAGAAGTGGACGAGCTTCGAAGGCGACGCGATGCGCGCCGTCGTCGACGCCTTCAACAGGAAACAGCGCCGAATCTACGTCAAGCTCCTCACCGTCAGCGGGATCGAGAACAAGACGCTGATGGCCACCGCGGGCGGCAACCCGCCCGACGTCGCCGGCCTGTACGGTCCCAACGTGGCCCAGTACGCCGACGACGGCGCGATCATGCCGCTCGATGATTTCTGCCGGAAGGCGGGCATCGCGCGGTCCAACTACATCCCGTGCTACTGGGACATCTGCGTCTATCAGGGCCGGGTCTACGCCCTGCCGACCGCGCCAGCCTCGACCGCCCTGCACTACAACCGCCGCATGCTGGCCGACGCCGGCCTCGATCCGGATCAACCTCCGAAGACCATCGAAGAGCTCGATGACTACGCGGAGAGAATCACTCGCCGCGACGCCCAGGGACGGATCGTAAAGGCCGGGTTCATGCCGTCGGAGCCGGGATGGTGGAACTGGGGCTGGGGCTGCGTGTTCGGCGGTAAGCTCTGGGACGGCGGATCCCGGATCACCGCGAACGCGCCGGAGAACATCCGGGCGTTCGAATGGATTCGATCGTACAGTCAGAAGTACGGCGCCTCCGATCTGCAGACCTTCCGGAGCGGCTTCGGCAACTTCTCATCGCCCCAGAACGCGTTTCTCGCCGGCGAGGTCGCCATGGAACTCCAGGGGGTCTGGATGCACAACTTCATCAGCATGTACGCGCCGAAGCTCCAATGGGCCGCCGCTCCCTTTCCCCATCCCGCCGACCGTCCGGACCTGGCCCGACAAACGTTCGTGGACCTCGATATCCTCGTCATACCGAGGGGAGCCGCGCATCCTCGAGAGGCCTTCGAGTTCATCGCCTATGTCCAGTCGCAGGAAGGCATGGAGCTGCTGTGCATGGGCCAGCGGAAGCACTCGCCACTCATCAACGTCAGCGAGAGGTTCTGGAGGACCCACCCGAACCCCTACGTTCGCCTCTTCTCGGATCTGGCGCGCGGCCCCAACGCGATATCGCCGCCCAAGCTGCCCCTCTGGCCGGAATACGGCTCCGAGCTCAGCAACGCGTTTGACGAGATCGCACTTCTGAAGAAGACACCCGCGCAGGCGTTGGACGCGGTGCAGGCGCGGATGCAGCCCAAGCTCGACCAGTGGCTGGCGATCGCCCGCAAGCGGCAGAGCGCCCGATGAAACGCGAGGCGCGGACCGCCTATCTGTTCGCGTCGCCCTGGTTCGTGGGGTTCGCGCTCTTTCTCGCCTATCCGCTGGGAGCGTCGCTCTACTACAGTTTCTGCGATTACTCGGTCCTCCGGCCTCCGGTCTGGATCGGCTTTCTGAACTTCCGCAACCTCGCCGGCGACGAAGTGTTCTGGACCAGCCTGCGGAACACCGCCGTCTACGCGGCCATGGCCATCCCGCTCGGGATGCTCACCGCGCTCTCCCTGGCCCTGCTGCTGAATACGCGGGTGCGCGGCATGACGGTCTACCGCACGATCTTCTTCCTCCCCTCGCTGGTGCCAACGATCCCTCTGGCGGTGCTGTGGCTCTGGGTGTTCAACGGCGAGCACGGCATCCTGAACTTCGCCCTCGAATACGCCCCCGCTGCCCTGATCCTCGCCCTGCCGACGCTGGTCGGGGTGGTCGTCGCTGGGACGCTCCTCTCCCGAGGGCGGACGGTCGCCGGCAACGTCGCCGTCGCCGCCGCCGTCGTCATCGCCGCGGCTTCCGCCTGGCTGGCGTTCGGCCCGCCGGATTGGATGCAGCGGCTCCATGGCGTGAT
This sequence comes from Chthonomonadales bacterium, assembly GCA_013360745.1. Taxonomy (GTDB): domain Bacteria; phylum Armatimonadota; class Chthonomonadetes; order Chthonomonadales; family CAJBBX01; genus JABWBA01. Next base: position 5,627 of record JABWBA010000019.1, read on the forward strand.
CCGACTGCCGACACCGAACTGGCTCAGCGACACGGCCTGGTCCAAACCCGCACTTGCCCTGATGGCCCTCTGGGGCGCCGGCAACGCCATGGTGATCTATCTGGCGGGGCTGCAGGACGTGCCGACCGAAATGTACGAGGCTGCCGAGCTGGACGGGGCCGGTTGGTGGGCTCGCACCCGGAATGTAACCGTGCCGTTCGTCTCGCCGGTCATCCTGTTCAACGGCATCATGAGCATCATCGGAGCGCTGCAGGTCTTCGCCGAGCCCTATGTCATGTTTCCGGGCGGTTCACCGGCCCGATCGACCTATTTCTACACCATGTACCTGTTCGATAACGCCTTCATCTATCACAAGATGGGCTATGCCTGCGCAATGGGATGGATCATGTTCTTGATCATCCTCTGCCTGACGATGCTCGCGCTCCGACTATCGGAACGCCACGTGCACTACCAGGGAGGCTGATGATGGTCGCGCGCGCCCGAATGAAAGCCCACCCGAATGGCTGATTCCTCCGAGCATCGCCGTCAGCAGCGCCAGTGGCTCGTCCATCTGACGCTCGTCGTGCTGTCCGGCGTGTTTCTCTTTCCGCTCCTCTGGCTCGTCTCCACGGCCCTGAAGCCCATCGAGGAGACCATGCGCCAGCCGCCGACGCTCATTCCGTCTCACATCCAGTGGCATAACTTCCGCGATGCGTTCGTCTACGGCGCGGATAAGGTCGGATACATCCCGTTCCTGATCTACGGCCGCAACACCCTGCTGCTGAGCGTCCTGTCGGTATCTGGCGTTGTCGTCTCCAACTCGATCGTCGCCTATGCGTTCGCGCGGCTTCGCTGGCCCGGTCGGGACCTCATCTTCGCGCTGACCCTGGCGACCATGATGGTGCCGTTCCCGGTACTCATGGTTCCCATCTACGGCTTCTGGCGCGCCCTCGGATGGATCGGCACCTTCAAGCCGCTCTGGGTCCCGGCCTGGTTCGGAGGCGCCTTCAATATCTTCCTCCTGCGCCAGTTCTTCCGCACCATTCCGCGTGAGCTCTCCGAAGCCGCGCGGATCGACGGATGCTCCGAGTGGGGCATCTTCCGTGAGATCGTGCTCCCTCTGGCCAAACCGGCGCTGGCCGTCGTCGCCCTGTTCCATTTCATGTACACATGGAAGGACTTTCTCGGCCCGCTGATCTACCTGATGGACCAGCGGACCTTTACCCTCTCCCTCGGCCTGCAGTTCTATCAGAGTCAGCACGGCGGCACCCAGTGGCACCTGCTCATGGCGGCCTCGGCCATCGTCGTCGCTCCCGTCATCGTCCTCTTCTTCTTCACCCAGAAGCAGTTCATCCAGGGCATCGCGGTCACCGGCATCAAGGGCTGACGCAGCCGGACTGGTCGCGATTCCATTCCTCGAGGTACAACGTCTCGTATCGACAGACAACCGGAGCAGCGAATGGCCCGATTAACCAAGCGTGAGCGCGTCCTGCGGGCGATGCGCTTTGAGGACGTAGACCGCGTGCCCCTCTACGATATCTTCCAGAACGACGCGATCATCGAGCATTACTCCGGGAGCTCGTTCGAACCGGGCAACGGGCTGCGCCTCACCGGCCTCGCCATCGGCCGGGCGCTCGATATGACGCGGATGGCGGGCGGCCCCAACGAGGCGCCCGGCATCGAGGACCGGGGCGACGGATGGGTGTACCAGCACGAACGATGGACCGGCTGGATCGTCCAGCGACCGTTCCATGACCTCGAGACCCTGAAGGACTGGGTACGCATCGATATTCGGAACGCCGAAACGACTGAGTACGGGGAGGAGTATCGGCGGGGCTTCCACCACCATATTCGCGAGCGGCAGGCCTGCTTCGCCGAAGGAGATCCGGACGGAGATCCCGCCGTCCTCATCATCGAGAGCCTGCCCGGTCTGACGCACATGTACCACACCGCCGGCCACGAGCTCTTCGCCTATCTCATGACCGATGAACCGGATCTGGTCGAGGAATGGCTGGAGGCGCGCACCGTTGCGGAAATCCGGCGCGTGGCGTGCATCGCCGACCCCGACCTCATCCCGCTGGCCCTCACCGCCGACGACATCGCCTATAAGAACGGACCCATGTTCTCGCCGGCGTGGCTCAGGCGCATGTTCATGCCCCGTTTGCAGCGTCTTCAGGACGCCTGGCATGAACGGGGCGCCCTTTGCGTATTCCATTCTGATGGCAATCTCATGTCCGTGCTGGACGATCTGATCGCGACCGGCATCGATGCCCTGAACCCGCTGGAGGTGCTCGCCGGCATGACACCCGAATGCGTACGCGCGGCCTATCCCGATCTCGTCCTGACCGGCGGCATCGACGTCAGCGTGCTGCTGACCTACGGCACTCCCGACGAAGTGCGCGAGGTGTGCCGCAAGGCGATCCGGGACACAGGCGGGCGGGGATATCTCATGGGTTCCACCACCGAGCTCCACTGGGATGTCCGCCTGGAGAATGCCATCGCGATGTTCGAGACCGCATGGGAGACACCGCTGTCATGATTAGACGCACCGCACCCCTCGCCATCCTTGCGGCGGCTGTAATCGGCACGGGTCCGTCGGGCGCCCCGGCCTTCGCCCAATCCCGCCGGCCGGCCCCACGGTCTCCGGCCAAGACCCCGGCGCCCCGCTACGTGGCCGTCCGTGATGAAGTCAACGTCGGCTCCGTGACCCGCGGCCAACCGGCCCGGTTCGTATTCACCATTAAGAACACCGGCAACGCGACGCTGACGCTGAAGGTCATTCCGAACTGCAGTTGCACGGTCCCAACCTACGATTCGATCATCGCGCCCGGCAAGACCGGCACGGTCACGGCCATGCTCAATACGATCGAGATGCTCGGGGAAGTCACGAAGACCCTGTCCGTGCGAACCAACGATCCCAGGCGGCCTACCGCCGGCCTCTATATGATCGCCAACGTCATCTCCCTGGCCGAGGTGCTACCGTCGGAGAAAGTCATCCTGCCGCTCAAGAGCCAGGGTGTGACCGAGAAGACGCTGACCATCTCGATCCGAGAGGGCTCCAAAGATACGATTACCGCCGCCCAGAGCATGGTGCCCGGCATGCAGGCGATCCTGACCCCGATGCCCGCCGCCCAGAGGCGGAACCGCTACCAGCTGACGCTCCGTGCGCTGGAAACAATGCCCCCCGGGGAGACGATATGCCGAGTCGTGCTCCGGACCAGCTCGACGGTCGAGCCGGAGATCCACCTCACCGTGCGATGCCGCAAAGGGATCATCGCCGCGCCCCGCAGCATCGCCCTCGGCGTCGTCCCGTCGACCCCGGCCCGGCCTCTCGTTCGGATGGTCACCCTGACCCGGACGGACGGAGAGTTCAAGGTCCTCAACGCTCGGGCGACCGATCCGAATCTGCGCGTGACCGTCAAGCGGCTCAGCGACGGCCCCGTCTACCGAATCACCCTGACCTATACATCCGGGTGGTCGTCGGGCATCATCCAGCGGCTCCTCATCGTCGAGACCGACGATCCGGTCCAGAAGAACATCATGATCCCGATCCTCGGCCGGGTCGAGGCGTCCAGATCCGGCTGATGAGCCCGCTCCTGCGGTGGCTGCTCGCGGCGGCAGCGCCGTTGTCTCTGCTGCTGGTCCTCAGCATGGCGCCGGCCATCGTCACCAGGGCCGTATCCTCCTCCGCCGGCGAGCTCAGGATCGTCTACGCCGGTGAGACGCTGGGCTACATCTCGCCGTGCGGATGCTCCAAACCGATGATCGGCGGAATGGATCGCCGCGGCGCTCTGGTCCAGAGGCTGCGCAGGTCGGGGCCGCTCCTGCTGATCGACACGGGAGACCTGACCCCCGCTTCGGGCAGGCAGGATGAGATCAAAGCCGACACCCTGGCCCGGATGTTCGACGCGATGGCCTGCGACGCCATCGGGATCGGAGAGAAGGACCTGGCCCTTGGCCTCCCGGCCCTCGCACAGCTTCAGGCCCGGACGCGCACCCCGTTCCTGGCGGCGAATGTGAGGGACGCCTCGGGCAATCCCCTGTTTCTTCCCTATGTCGTGGTCCGTCGTACGGTCCAGGGGAAGGCGCAGAGCGCCGCGATCGCCGCCGTCCTGTCCCCGTCGGAGGCCCGGAGCGCCGGCTTCGTCTCCGACGAGTTCCGCATCGACGATCCGGATCGGGCCCTGGATGCGATCAAGCCGGCGATGATGAAGACGAACCTGCCGATCCTCCTCTATCACGGGCCCCGCGACGAGGCGGTATCCGCGGCGCGCCGGCATCCGTGGATTCGGATGGTCCTGTACGCCCATGGGGGCGATGCCCCGGCGCCGCCGCTTCGGATCGGAACGACTGTCCTCCTGTGCGCGGGTTCCAAAGGCAAGTACGTCGGCGTCGCCAGCTTCGGCAAGGGCCGGTCTCCCTCCGCCGTTCGACATATGCCGCTAGAGGAACGCTGGGGCTCCGACGGGCGGATCCGGAAGCTCCGGACGGCCTATCAGCAGCGTCTGATCGACGAGCGACTCCTCGAGGCCATTCCGCGGACGCCCCACCCTTCCGGACAGGAGTACGCGGGCAGCCAAGCCTGCCGGAGCTGCCACGCGGGCGCCTACGACGTCTGGCGCTCATCCCGACATGCCGTCGCCATGGACACGCTCCGCGCCGAAGGCGCCGATCGGGATCCGGAGTGCGTTCCCTGCCATGTGACCGGCCTGCAATCCACCGGCGGCTACGCCGAGGGGCGGAACCATCTGGCGCATGTCGGCTGCGAGAGCTGCCATGGTCCGGCGGCTGGCCACGCCGCGACCGGCGGCGATCCGCTGCCAGCGCGATCGGGCCCGGAGGCCTGCCGCGCCTGCCATGTGCCCGATCACAGCCCGAAGTTCCAGTACGATGCCTACTGGTCCCGGATCCGACATTGATGAACGCGGGAGGAGGAGTCCCATGCGCGATCTGCCCCTAGACGGCCGAAGGATCGTACTCGGCGTGTCGGGCAGCATAGCCGCCTACAAGGCTGCCGAGATCGTCAGCAGGCTGGTGCAGGGGGGTGCGGAGGTCCACGTCGTCCTCACATCGCACGCACGGGAGTTCATCGGCGCGGCGACCTTCCGGGGCCTTACCGGCAACCCCGTCCTGACCGACGTGTTCGACGAACCCTACGATGGCCGTATGGCCCACATCAGCCTGGCGCAGGGGGCGGACCTCTTCCTCGTCGCGCCGGCTACGGCCAATCTGCTCGCGAAGATGGCGAACGGGATCGCCGACGACGTTCTGACGACGATGCTCCTTGCGACCGATGCGCCCGTCATCGCCGCCCCCGCCATGAATACGGTCATGTTCGATCATCCGGCCACCGTCGCCAACCTCTCAACGCTGCGCCAGAGGGGCGTCGAGATCGTCGAGCCCGCAGAGGGGCGGCTCGCCTGCGGATCCGACGGCAAGGGACGGCTCGCCGACCCCGATGCCATCGTCGCGGCGGTCCACGCCCGGATCCGCCGCTCCTGCGACCTGACCGGCCTCCGGTTTCTCATCTCCGCCGGCGCCGGTTCCGAACCCATCGACCCCGTCCGACTGATCACCAATCGCTCGTCCGGACGGATGGGCGTTGCGCTGGCGCGGGCGGCTGCGCGGAGGGGCGGGGCTGTCGTCCTCGTTGCGGGTCATAGGAGCGTCGAGCCGCCGCCGGGCGTCGAGGTCGTCCGGTTCGACACCACCGCCAGCTACCGTGCCGCGTGCCTCGAGAGGTTTCCGGCGTGCGATGTGTTCATCGGCGCCGCTGCGCCCGCCGACTTCACGCCTGTGACCGTATCGCAGACGAAGATCCGGAGGGATTCCTCCGGCGCGGACCTCATGATCCCGCTCCGATCGAACCCCGACGTCATCGCCGAACTGGCAGCGCAGAAGGACTCCCGACTGGTCGTCGGCTTCGCGGCCGAAAGCGAGGATCTCCGCACGAGGGCCCTGGAGAAGCTTCGCGCCAAAGGGCTCGATCTCATCGTCGCCAATGACATCACCGCCGAGGACGCCGGTTTCGATGTGCCGACCAACCGGGTCGTTCTCGTCTGGCCGGACGGCCGACACGAGGACCTCCCCCTCATGACCAAGGACGAGCTCGCCCATCAGATCCTGGATCGGATCCTCGGGATGACCGGACTTGCGAGCCGCACCCCGTCTCCGGCATAACCGTCTCCGGCGGGAGCCGGAGCAGATGCGCCGGGCAGCGGCAATCGCTCGATCCGAACCCGCGGAGAGCCGGAGCGGCACAGGGGATCTCAAGTCCCGATCGGTTGAGTTCGCATTCCGTGAAGCCCGGCCGAACATGGGCCTCGACGTGGACGATGCGGACGTGGGGCAGCAGATAATCAAGGTGCCATCGCTTCGGTCCGCGCCGCGCCAGATGTCGCGACACCCGCGCGCGAATGCCCCGGGCGGCGCTGCCCGTATAGACATAGACTCCCGCCTCGAAACGGGCGTCACCGAGCGCTCCGATCCGGAGATCGACGGGGGATTCCAGCGACATCCAGAGGCGATACAGCCCGGGGTCGCGGGGAATATCGGCAGGATCGATCAAAGAAACGCCACCTCCATCGACGATCCGGTGCGGGCGGATCCCTGGATCGATCCTACCGCATGCGAGCGAGAGGAGCGATGCGGGGCGGGGTACAATCGAAGAAGTATCCATGCGCATGGACGTCAAGCCCATGCGTGGAGAGGCAAGCATGTCAGACACGTATGAGATGGACCGACGAGGGTTCCTCGCGGGTGCGGCCTTGGCCGGGCTTGGGGTAGGGATGCTTGTCGAAGAGCTCCATGCCGCACCGCTCTTCCAGGAAAACGAGACGCCGGCGGGACCTCCTGTGAGCTGCGCTGTCATCGGGCTGGGGCTTCGGGGTCGGGAGACGCTCGCCGCGCTCGCGAAGCTCCCCAACGCGCCCGTCGCGGCGATCTGCGATTCCTACACATCCGAAGCCTACGTCAAACGCGCGCAGACGATCGTCCCGAACGCCGCGTTCAAGTCGGACTACAAAGAAGCGCTCGCCATGCCGAGCGTCCAGGCGGTCATCGTGGACACCCCGTCGCATCTGCACAGGCAGATCGTCCTCGACGCCCTTCAGGCGGGCAAGCATGTCTACTGTGAGGCGCCGCTGGCCAGCGATATCGAGGACGCGCGGGCCATTGCTCGGGCAGGCGCCGCCGCGAAGACGATCTTCATGGCTGGCCTCCAATACCGCGGCAACAAGATGCACACCCATGCGTTCAGCTTCCTCACGGACATGGGCAAGCCCGTCGCGGCCAGGGCGCAATGGCGCCGGAAGATGAGCTGGCGGGCGGCGGCCCCGACGCCGGAGCGGGAGCACGAACTGAGCTGGCGCATGTTCAAGGCGACGTCCAGCGGCCTCCCCGGCGAAGTCGGCATCCACGAGTTCGATGTGGTCAGCTGGTACCTCCGCGAGCTCCCGACGGCCGTCACCGGCTTCGGCAACCCGAATCCGAAGGACGGCATGGAGGTTCCGGATACGGTTCAGTGCATTCTGGAGTATCCATCCGGCGCCAATCTCGCCTTCGACGCCACGCTGGCCAACTCGTTCGATGGTTCCTATGAGCTTCTCATGGGGCCGGCCTTTGCGATGCTCATCCGGGACCAGCGGGGATGGATGTTCAAAGAGACCGATTCGCCCCTCCTCGGCTGGGAAGTCTATGCGCGCAAGGATAAGCTCGGCGATGAGACGGGCATCGCTCTGGTCGCCGACGCCACCAAGCTCATCAGCCAGGGCAAGGAGCCGGGCAAGGTCGGGGCCGATGTCAGCAAATCAGCGCTGTACCAATCGCTGTCGGCCTTCCTCGACGCCGTACGAACCGGGAAGAAACCGGCCGCCAACGCCGAAGTAGGCTTCCAGGCCAACGTGGTGGCTCGCCTCGCGCACGACGCCTGCATGACCCGGAGCCGTATAGAGATCCCGAAGGAAGCCCTCACACTCTAGGCCGCGCTCGGCCCGAAAGAGGAACCGACAACGGGAAGGAAGTCGCCCGACGCACGCCGTCGAGCATATAAAGGAGCAACGCCGCACATGAGCAACGAACAGGCTAAGGGCGCGACGCGCAGGGAGATCCTCCGCACCGCTGCTGCTGCAACCGCCGTCACCGTGGCCTCCGCCGGAGCCGCGAAGAGCGCCGTCTTCGGCGCAGCGCCCTCGAGGGTCCAGGGAGCCAACGACCGAATCCGCATCGGCTTCGTCGGCGTCGGCGGGCAGGGCATGACCCACGTCCGCCTTCTGAAGGAGAACGCCTCGGCGTTCAACGTCGAACATGTCGCCGTCTGCGATATCTACCGCCGCCGGGTCAAAGCGGCCCAGGGGTTCTGCGAGCTGCCCGACTCGGCCGCCTACGAGGACTATCGGAAGCTGCTGGAGCGCAAGGACATCGACGTCGTCTGGATCGCCACCTCCGACAACTGGCACGCACCGATCGCCCTTGCGGCGATGGAAGCCGGCAAGCATGTCTACATCGAAAAGCCGATGTGCCGTACCGTCGAGGAGGCCTACAAGCTCTGGGATACGGCCAAGCGGACCAAGAAGCTGGTGCAGGTTGGATCGCAGGGCTGCAGCGATCAGAAATGGCACGTCGCCGGTCGAGTCGTCAAGGAAGGCCGCATCGGCCATGTCGTTCAGGCGCAGGGGAGCTACTGCCGAAACGGCAAGGACGGCGAATGGAACTACTACGCCATCGATAAGGACGCCGGACCTCATTCGACGGGTGATGGATACGTCAACTGGGAGGTCTTTGCCATGGGCAAAGAGCCCCGACAGTGGGATCCCGACCGGTTCTTCCGATGGAGGAAGTACTGGGCCTACGGCAACGGCATCATGGGCGATCTCTTCCCGCATCGCCTGCACCCTCTCGCCATCGCCATGAACCTGCCCCAAACCGGCAACGGAGGATTCCCCAGCCGAGTCTCCTCAATGGGCGGCCTCTACGTGCAGAAGATCAACCCGGTGACCGGCAAGGTCGACCGAGAGGTGCCCGACTTCACCACCATCCAGGTCGACTATCCGGAGGAGTGCACCCTGATGCTCCTCGGTTCGACCATCAACGAGCAGGGCTGGCAGGACATGATCCGGGGCAACAAGGCCACCCTCTACTTCGGCGGCTCCGGCGTGCAGATCCGGCCCGAGCGGGTCTGGGCTGAGGAGATCGAGGCGGGCGAGGAGCCCGTCGATGGGCCGGGCGAGGCCATCGAAGTCCATGAGAAGAACCTGCTGGACTGCATCCGCGAAGGGGGCGTCCCGAACTGCAACATCGACCTCGCGCTCCGCGTCCAGGTCGTGATCTCCCTTGGTGAGATGGCCTATCGCAGGGGTAAGACCATGCACTTCGACCCCGCGACGCGCAAGTACTGGGGCTAGATACCACAGGGGCCGGCCCTGGCGCCGGCCCCATCCCCCACCCGCCTCATCGCCTCCCGGGCTTTCGTACGCCGATGCGAGCGTCCAACGACGAGCTCACCGTCGTGGCCTGCCATGCCATGGGCACGCGCTTCGAGATGGTCGGCCATGGCGCCGATCCCGGCCGCATCCGGGCGGCGCTGGAAGCCGCGGCTCAGGAGATCCTCGAGATCCATCGACGCCTGAGTGCGTTCGACCCGGGCAGCGACATTACAGAGATCAACGAACAGGCGGCGCAGCGCCCGGTCCGCGTGGATCCCCGTACGCTGGCGCTCCTCCTCCGCTGTCGTGCGCTCTGGACAAGAACGGACGGCGCGTTCGATGTTGCCGTTGGCGGCCTCATGCGGCGCTGGGGGTTTCGCGGCGAGCCGCCCGTAACGGGAGAAGACAGTCCGCGGTACGGCATGGACGCCCTGACCCTGAACGCGGATGCGTCCACCGTGCAGTGGACCCGTCCTGGGGTCGAGCTCGATCTGGGCGCGATCGCCAAGGGCCATGCACTCGATGAGGCCGCGGCCATCCTCCGCGAATGCGGCGTCTCCTCAGCGCTGCTGCATGGCGGGACCAGTTCGGTCCTCGCGCTCGGCCGCGACCCCGGAGGGCTGCCGTGGAGAGTAGCCGTTCGCGATCCCCGGTCACCGGACGACGCGCTGGCCGTCGTCGATCTCACCGATCAAGCGCTGGGCGTCTCGGCGCCGCACGGTCGTCAGGTCCTCGCCGATGGGCGGGAAATGGGGCACATTATGGACCCCCGATCCGGGCGGCCTTCTGCAGGATTGCGGCTGGCCGCGGTGTCCTGCCCGTCAGCCGAGGAGGCCGATGCCCTCTCCACCGCGGTGCAAATCCTCGGACCTCCGTTCGCCGATCGCCTGTCGTCTCAGGGATATCGCGTCTGGGTGGCCGAAGCTTAGGACGACCTTACCAGCGGACCGGACGCGACAGAATCGGCTCCTGCGCCCCGCCGTAGGCGTCCTCAAAGACGCGGATCGAAGAGGTCTTGACGAATCGCTCCAGCTCGTGGTCCAGCCGGGCGCGGTTCTTCTGGATACCCCTGACGAGCATGGCGCCCGTGCGGGCGTCCTCTTTCGCTTCGGACCATGGCGTCGTCCTCTGGCCCCATTTCGCGACGCACCGAATCACCCACCATTTCCGCGCCGCCGCCACGGGTCCGATACGCTCCCCGGGGCGCATGGTGAAGATCGTTCTCTCGGTCTCCGGGTTGGTGGCAAAGACCGATTCCCCCCGGGCGAAGGGAGGCATCAGTCCGCCGATGCTCCCGCTCGGATCCTCGCTGTAGCGCGCGGCGACGAGCTCCCAGCTCGCGCCGGCCGCGAGGTCCTTTCGTGCCTGCTCCGCCGCTTCCCGGGTGTCCGTGCCGATCGCATTGACCTGCACCCGATTCGGCTGGAAGTACCGGGCGGCCTGGTTCGCGGGGTCCGCGTTACGATCGTAGAACGCCCGCACCTCCGCATCCGTAACCGTAATACCCTTCGTGAGCAGCTTCGTCTGTGCCATATCGAGGCGAAGCTCTTCCATGTAGGCGTCGTCCGTCAGGCCCCGGAGCGCAAGGACCTCCTGGAAGTTCGGGTCGGTTCGCGCCTTCTCGAATCGGACGCGCAGCTCCTCGTCGGTGGGCCAGCAACCTCGCGCAGCAGCGAACTGCTGGAGCAATTCCGCGCCGGCGAACCGGATCACCTCCCGGATCCCGTATCGATGCTCCAGCATGGCCCGGAGCTCGTCCTGCCGCAGCGGTCTGCCGTTGACCGTCAGGAGGAGCCCGGTTGCTGACCGATGGTAGTACGATCGCGCCGCAAAGGCGCCGATAAGGGCGCCGACAGCGAGACCAATGGCTCCGATCAGGAAGGCGGCCCTGAGCCACTGGGCCGGTTCTGCAACCCACTCCCCGGGGCCGATCCGCCTCAGCCGGTAGCCGGGAGGCGTTTCGTCCGATGGTCGGGCATTGGGATCACCGAAGGGTTGACCGTCCATTGGCTCCCGAAATCGCATCGTACACTCTGCTCCGTCGAGCCATGCGGCTCGTGAATACAACCGCTGTCCGGGAATACATCGGCCCCTGCAGCGGTCCGCCCCATAGCGTACCACCGAACCCCATCGCCTGGTTTGACGGGCACGTTCGGGGCTGCGACCGGGGTATGAATCTCCAGTACGCCGACGCGATGCATCGGGTCAGGACGAAACAGGGAGATCGGAACACATGACGCGACACGGGAGACGGCTGGTCTGGATTGCGGCCCTCATCATCATCGGCGAGAACGGAGCCCTGTGCGTCGACTGGCCGATGATGCGGGGCCGACCGGACAATCGGGGTGTGGCGGCCGATCTCGTTCGCCCGCCGCTGAGGAGGGTATGGACGGCGGAAGCCGGCGGACCGATCGAAGGGACGGCCGCGATCGTCGGCGGCATGGTCTACGTTGGCACGATGAACGGACAGCTCCACGCCCTGAGGCTCGCCGACGGCAAGCGTCGCTGGACCTTCCGATCGACCGACGCGTTCAGCGCGTCACCCTCGGTCGTCGACGGCCTGGTCTTGATCGGCGATGAAGGCGGCCGGTTCTATGCCATCGATGCGGCCACCGGCAAGCTCCGATGGAAACACGAGACGGAGGACCGGATTTTGGCGTCGGCCGCGGTGGCCCCTGGCGTGGCGCTCGTCGGCAGTTACGATAATCGGCTCTATTGCTTTCGACGCAAGGACGGCAAGCGGTTGTGGACCTTCAAAGCGGACGCCCAGGTGCACGCCACGCCGTGTGTCGTGGGATCCCGGGTGATCATCGCCGGATGCGACGGCAAGGTGCGCCTGATCAGCATCGCCACGGGCCGACAGATCGCCGCTGCCCGCGTCGACGAGAACTTCGGAGCTCCGCCAGCCGTGTCAGGAAACGCGATCCTCGTGGCCTCGATGTCGGGCCTCTATATGAAGCTCCGCGCTTCGGACGGCCGCGTCCTGTGGAAAATGCAGGAAAAAGAGAGCGGCGCGGCGGTCTACGCCGGCGCGGCGGTGCAGGGCGACGCGGCCCTGTTCGGCTCGCGCAGCGGGCGGGTGATCCGCCTCCGCGTGTCCGATGGCAAACCGGTATGGACGTTTCTCACCAAAGGTCAGGTCAACTCCTCGCCGGTGATCTCGGGTTCGACAGTCTATGTCGGCTCCGACGAGGGTACCCTGTACGCACTGGCCCTCACCGATGGCAAACAGATATGGCGATTTGTGACGGGGGGTGAAATCCGAGCCTCACCGGCCATATCCGGGAATCGCCTTGTCATCGGTTCGTCCGACGGAGCCATCTACTGCTTCTCCGGAGCCGGACGCTAGGCCTGAACGACGGTCCAGGAGATCGATTTTGAGCGCAATCGCCTCGCCCCGCTGGAACCTCACCGACGTCTTTCCTGCCCTCGACTCGCCCGAGTTCGTGTCGGCGTTCGACTCCATCGGGTCGGACATCGCGCAGCTCCATGCCCTGTTCGACGCTCACGACGTGCGGGGCGGGACCGCGCCCACGGTCGATGGGGTCCTCAGGGCGGCATTCGACGCGATCACGAGCGCCATGAACGGACTGATCGACCGGCTGCGGGTCGTCGGAACCTATCTCCATTGCCATGTCACGACGGACGCTCGGAATGAAGCGGCTCAAGCCCGACGATCGGAGCTCTCCGCGCAGACGGTGCGCCTGGAGCAGCTTCGCGTTCGGTACGTTGCGTGGATCGGCTCCCTCGATCTCGAGGCGCTCCTCGCCGAATCGGAGATCGCCCGGGACCATGAGTTCCTCCTGCGGCGCGCCCAGCAAGAGGCTGTCCATCAGATGTCCGAGGCCGAGGAGTCCCTCGCCGCCGAGCTGGCTCCGGCGGCCATCATCGGCTGGGTCCGCCTGCACGGAGGGATGACGGCGTTGCTGGAGACGACGGTCGAGATGGACGGCGAGCGCAAGGCGATGCCGATGAGCTCCGTCCGTTCTCTCGCGTCCCATCCCGATCGGGAAGTCCGTCGCCGAGCCTACGAGGCGGAGATCGCGGCGTGGGAGACGATCGCCCGGCCCATCGCCGCCGCCTTGAACGGCGTCAAGGGCTGGCAGCGCACGCTCCGCGCACGGCGTCGCTACGCGGACGACGTCGAGCCGACGCTCGCGCACAACAGCATCGATGCGCCGACGCTCGCTGCCATGCAGCAGGCCTGCGTCGAGAGCTTTCCCGATTTCCGACGGTACATCGCGGCGAAGGCCCGGGCGCTGGGCATCGAGAAACCCGGCTGGTACGATCTCACCGCGCCGGTGGCCGCATCGGTCCGCACCTGGACGTGGGAGGACGCGACGCGGTTTGTGATTCGGAACTTCGGCCTCTATTCGGATCGGCTCCGGGAGTTCGCGGCCCGGGCCTTCTCGGAGGGGTGGATCGACGCCGAACCCCGCAGCGGCAAGGAGGGAGGGGCGTACTGCGCTCCGATGCGAGCCGGCGAATCGCGGGTGATGATGAACTACGACGGCTCGTTCGGGAGCGTTTCCACCCTCGCCCACGAGCTCGGCCACGCCTATCACAACCTCAATCTGGCCCATCGAACCCCCATGCAGCGCATGACCCCGAGCACGCTCGCCGAGACGGCGAGCATCTTCTGCGAAACCCTCGCGTTCGACGCGGCCCTGAGCCAGGCGGAGCCCGCGGAGCGGCTCGCCCTGCTGGATACGACGCTGGAGCGGGACCTGATGGTCGTCGTCGACATCCACAGCCGTTTCCTCTTTGAGAAGGCCGTCTTCCAGGGGCGCGCCGAACGGGACCTCACCGTCACGGAGCTCAACGAGCTCATGCTCCAGGCCCAGCGAGAAGCCTACGGGAGCGAGGTCGACCCGCTTCATCCCTTCATGTGGGTGGTCAAAGGACACTACTACGGGCCGACCTTCTACAACTATCCCTACACGTTCGGCCTCCTGTTCGGGCTGGGCATCTATGCCGCCTACAAGCGAGATCCGGACCGAATCCGCGCACAGTACGACGACTTCCTCTCGTCCACAGGGATGGCCGACGCAGCGGATCTTGGCCGACGATTCGGCGCGGACGTTCAGAACGTCGATTTCTGGCGCGCCGGGCTGGATGAGATCCGGGCGCACATCGATGAGTTCATCAAGCTGACATCGTGACCGGCCCGACCTCCTCGGAACGCGCCCGCCGTTTGGCATCGTATGGCATTGAGATGAGCCCAGCGCCAATGCGGCGCCTATAGATTGCGGAATCGATGATACGGCGACCGTCCATACCGCTCGTACTCCTGGCCATGGCGTTCCTCACCGTGTTCGCGGGAGCGGCGCCCGGCGCGTGGTTCTGCGAGGGAGCCCTCTGCAGCCTCGACACCAGCGTCTGCTGCTGTCTCAGCACGGCCGAGCTGCGCGATTCCAAATGCGCTGCCAATACCTCGTCGATACAGGTACAGGGCCGCTGCGAGACCGCCTGCGATTGCAGCTATCGAGCCTCGTCCCCCGAGGCCAATCGAACCCGGTCGCTGGATATACCCTCATCAGCGGCGGCTGCGCTGCTGCCGCTCCCGTGGGCGCCGCCTGCGGTCACCATCGAACGCATCTGGCCGTTAACCCCCGCCCACCGGATCCATCCCCCTCCCGTCTACGGCTGCGTTCGCCTCCGCGCCCCGCCCACCTTCTGACGTTCCCCGCCCCAGTTCGCTGACTGCCCGCCTGCGGGCCATGGGCAGCAGCGCTACGAGAACGTCAGGAGGAATCCATGCGTCGTACTGTCTTATTTCTCGGCCTGCTCGTCCTCGTGCGCCCGGTGGGCGCCGACGACGGGCCCGAGTTAACTATCGAACAAGCGATTGCGCAGGCGCTGTCCCGCAATCCGAGGATCTCGGCTGCGCACAGCTCGGCCGACGCGGCCCGACAGGGCGTATCCGCTGCGCGCGCCCTGGCGTCGCCCGAGATCACGCTCGCGCCCGGTCTCACGCGGTACGGTTCCGACGAAGAACTGCTCATCGCCCAGCCTCTGGAAATCAGCGGGACGAGAGCGGCGCGCACGGCCGCCGCACGCGCTGAGGCAAGAGCCGCCGCCGCACGGCTCGATACGGAACGATTAGTTCTGACCGCCGAGACGCGCAAGGCCTACCATAGCCTCGCCGCTCGACGGGAGGCCCTTGCGGTCGCGCAGGCCATCCTGCAGATCGCCCGTGATCTCGACCATCGCGTGGCCCGATTGATCGAGGAAGGGTCACGCCCGGGCATCGATCGAACCCATGCTTCGATCGAAGTCGCCCGAGCTCGGGCGGATCTGGCGATCGCCTCCGCAGAAGCCGACGCGGCCCGCGGAACCCTCAACATCCTGATGGGGCTGTCTCCGTCGGAACCCATCGGCGCTCTCTCGAAGCTAGAGGACCTTGTTCGTGCGCCTTCCGATGCACACGATGCGAACGCCGGTTCCCGGACCCGGCCGGAAGTGGCGGAAGCCGTGGCGCAACGAGACGCCGCGCGCCAGGGCGCACGACTGGCCGTCGCGGAGACTCGACCGGACCTCACGGTTCAGTTTCGCGCGACGCGACTGCAGGGCGGGGTCTCCGAGACCGGTTTCGGGCTTGGCATCGCACTCCCCTTCCTGGATTGGGGCGGACGGTCCGGCCGTGTCCGAGAGGCCTCCGCAGCGGCCCGCGCCAGGGAGGCCGAGCTGCTGGCGGCGCAAGCCCGGGTGGAAATGGAGATCTTCGAGGCCCAAGCCCGCGTCCACGCGGCCGAGGAGACCGTCGGACAGTACCGGGAGACCCTCCTTGGCCAGGCGGATCGACTCCTCAACGGGGCCAGGACCGGGCTGGTCGAAGGCAAGGCCGATATCCTCACCGTCCTCGAAGCCCAGCGCACCTATCGGTCGGTGCAGACCGAGTACATCGCCGCCCTTGCCGCGCTGGCCGATGCCCGAGCCGAACTCAGCCGCGCGCGGGGACTGATGTCCCCGGCTGACGATCACGACCAGGCGCCGTCGCCCGCGAAAGGAACGACACGATGAAGTCCAGGAGCATGGTGATCGCGCTGCTCTGCGCCCTTGCCGGCATCGCGATCGGGATCGGCCTCGGCCCCGTAATCCGGGGGCGGGCCCTGCAGGGGCAGACTCCCTCGTCGGAGCACGCCGATGAGCACGCCGACCACGCAGGCCACGAGGGCGAGGAAGGTCCGATCCAGCTGTCCGAGGAAGCCCGACGCATCGCCGGCATCAAGGTCGACACAGTCCGCAAGGTAAGCATGCCCGCCTTCGTCGATGTGCCGGGGACGTTGGAGACGAACCCATCCCGAACCGTCCGCATCACGGCAACGGCGCCGGGCCGGATCACGCGCTTGATGGCCCGACTCGGCAGTCCAGTCAAAGCCGGACAGACGCTGGCCATACTCGACAGCGCCGAGCTGGCCAAGGCCCATGCCGATGTAGACGCAGCCGAGGCCGACGTGCGCAAGTCGGAAGCTGCGACACAGGAGGCTCTGGCCGACATCGAGCAGGCGAAAGCCGGAGTGAAGGTCTCTGAGACGGAGCTCGAACACGCACGGGTGCGGCTCAACAGCGCCGAGACGGCCCTGACGCGGCAGAAGGAACTCGCCGATGCCGGGGCGTTCTCCCAGGCCCCGCTCCAAGCGGCGCAGGCCGAGCTCATCGAAGCCCGAACCGAACGCCAGCGGGCGGAATCGGAGGCGCAGGCCCATGCGCTCGCTCTCAAGCGCGCCGAACGGCTCTTTCGCGAGGAGCTGATCTCCCGGGGAGAACTGGAGCAGGCCCAGCTCGAAGTGCGCCACGACGATGCCCAGCTCGAACGCGCCCGCGGACGGGAGGTCCTGGCGGAGAAGGCGGTGGCCCGCGAGAAACGGGTCTCGGAAGCCAACCTGCTGAACCGGCAGGCGGTGCAGGCGGCCGAAGCCGACCGCCGCGAGGCTCAGGCCGAGGTCCGGACGGCCGAGAGCTCCCTGGCGCGCGCATCGCAGGATGTCCACCGCTCCCAGCGGGCCTATGACGCCGCCCGAACCGCCCATCGGGGCGCGATAGCGGCGCTGGCCGCGGCACGATCGACGCTGGCCGCCCTCGAAGGGGACGCGCACGTGCCGGGGACCGGAGGGCTCCTGGCGATCCGATCGCCGATCGCAGGCGTCATCACCGGCGTTCAGGTCACCCTGGGCGAGGCCGTGGGCAATGCATCGACCCTCTTCGTCGTCGAGAACATGAAGACGCTGCTGGCCGTTGGCAACGTGCCGGAGGCGATGATCGGACCGGTTCGGATCGGCCAGAAGGTCCGCATCGCCGTGCCTGCCCTGCCGGCCCGGAGCTTCACCGGCGTGGTTCAGAGCATCGCCGGATCGCTCGACCCCAAGACCCGTTCGCTGGCGGTGCGGGCCGTGGTCGAGAATCCCGACGGCGTGCTGCGGGCCGAGATGTTCGCCAACCTCCAGATCATCACCGGTGACGCGGGGGCGAGGCTGAGCGTGCCCAACAGTGCGGTGATTACGACAGGCGACACCAGCTACGTGTTCGTCGAGGAGGGAACGGACTTCGTTCGGAGGGAGATCCGGACCGGTCGAACCTCGGCGGACCATACGGAGGCGCTGAGCGGCCTGAAGGAGGGGGATCGGATCGCCGTAGCCGGCGTCTTCGTGCTCCGAAGCGAGCTCCAGAAATCGGAGTTGAAAGGGCATGAGCACTGATGCTGGATCGCCTGCTGAACTTCAGCCTGACCCAACGGTTTCTCGTGCTTCTCTGCGTCGTCCTGCTGATCGGAATGGGCGTGGTCGCCTGGCGCACTCTGCCCCTGGACGCCGTGCCCGATATTACGACGAATCAGGTGGTGATCAACACGACCACCCCGGGCATGGGTCCCTCCGAAGTGGAGAACCTGGTCACTTTTCCGATCGAAACGGCGCTCGGCGGCCTGCCCGATGTCGAGCACG
This sequence comes from Chthonomonadales bacterium, assembly GCA_013360745.1. GTDB lineage: Bacteria > Armatimonadota > Chthonomonadetes > Chthonomonadales > CAJBBX01 > JABWBA01. The sequence continues at coordinate 23,970 of JABWBA010000019.1, forward strand.
TTCGGTCCCTTTCGATGTACGGGCTGTCCCAGGTGACGGTCACCTTCAAAGACCATGTCGACACCTATTTCGCCCGCCAGCTCGTCAACGAGCGGCTCGGGTCGATCGCTGATCAGCTGCCGACGGGCATCTCGACGCCCAGCATGGGCCCCGTCTCCACAGGCCTCGGCGACATCTTCCAGTACGCCGTCGAGAGCGACAAGCGGAGTCCCATGGAGCTCCGGACTCTCCAGGACTGGGTGATCCGGCCCCAGATGCGCACCACACCGGGCATCGTCGAGATCAACGCGGCTGGCGGCGAAGAGAAGCAGTACGTCGTCGAAGCGGATCCGGCAAAGATGCTGGCCCGAGGGGTCTCGCTGCATCAGCTCGAGACGGCTCTGGAATCGAACAACGCCAACGCCGGCGGCGGATTCATCGAAAAGGCGGGCGAACAGACGATCGTCCGGGGCGTCGGACTCGCCACCTCGCTGGACGATATCCGGCACATCGTCGTCGATGTCGAGCACGGCACGCCCATCTACGTCAAGGACATCGCCAACGTGAGGCTCGGCAGTCGGCCCCGCACCGGTCTCGCGACCAGGGATGGGCATGAAGCCGTCATCGCGATCACGCAGATGCTCAAGGGCGCCAACAGCCGCCAGGTCGCCACCGACGTCCGAGAGCGCTTGACCCGGGTTCAGGAGCAGCTGCCCACCGACGTTCGCCTGACCCCGGTCTACGATCGTGCGGAACTGGTCAACAACACGGTCGCGACCGTGCGCAAGAGTCTGCTCGAGGGCGGCGTTCTCGTCGTCGCGGTCCTGCTGTTCCTTCTGGGCAACCTGCGGGCGGCGCTCATCGTGGCCCTTGCGATCCCCCTGTCGATGCTCTTTGCCGTACTCGGGATGCAGCGGTTCGGCATATCGGGCAACTTGATGAGCCTCGGGGCCATCGACTTCGGCCTGATCGTGGATGGTGCCGTGGTGATGGTCGAAAACGCCGTCCGACGTCTCGCGCTCGCCCGTGAGCACGCCGGACGAACCCTCACCCGGGCGGAGGTCCGGGGCTATGTCGCGATTGCAGCTCAGGAAGTGGCCCGGCCCGTGGCGTTCGCGGTCGGCATCATCACGGTCGTCTACCTGCCGATCCTCTCGCTCGAAGGGACCGAAGGGAAGATGTTCCGACCGATGGCGTTCACCGTCGTTTTTGCGCTCATCGGCGCCCTGATCCTCTCTCTGACCGTCGTACCGGCGCTGGCGAGTCTCGTTCTTTCGCCGAATACCCGGGAGCCGCGCAACGTCGTCATGGAATCGGCATCGAAGGCCTATCGGGCGACCCTGAACGGCGCGCTCCGCTTCAGGATGATCACGTTCGGCGTCTCCGCCGCCATGGTCGCGGTCGCGCTGCTGCTCCTCACCCGGCTCGGTTCCGAGTTCATCCCGCAGCTGAACGAGGGCTCGATGCTCGTACAGCCGGTTCGAATCCGGTCCGCAAGTACCGGGGAGACGATCCGACTCGTAACGGCGGCCGAACGGGCGCTCCGGACCATTCCCGAGGTCACCACGGTATTCTCCCGGAGCGGCACCCCCGAGGTCGCCACCGATCCGATGCCGATGAGCATGACCGACTCCTTCATCATGCTCAAGCCTCGGAGCCAGTGGCGCAAGGGCGTCACGCAGGAGAGCCTGGTGCGCGAGATGGAGGCGAAGCTCAGCGCCGTTCCCGGGCAGGGCTATTCGTTCTCTCAGCCGATCCAGCTCCGCTTCGCGGAGCTCGTCGCCGGCGTCAAGGCGGACGTCGGCATCAAGGTCTTCGGCGAGGATATGGCCACGCTGAAGCGGCTGGCCGACGAGATCGCGGGCGTGATGCGGGGCGTACCCGGCGCCGAGGATGTGAGCGTCGAACAGGTCGACGATATCCCGGTGCTCGAGATACGGCCCGATCGGCGAGCTATCGCGCGCGTCGGGGTCAACGTATCCGACATCCAGGATTGGGTCGAGACGGCGATGGGCGGCAAGCCCCTCGGGCAGATCATCGAAGGCGACCGCCGGTTCGATCTCGTAGTGCAGCTGCCCGACGGCCTGCGCCGCGAACCCGATGCGATCCGCGCCCTCCCGATCGCAACGCCGACGGGCGGGGCCGTCACCCTCGGCAGCCTGGCGTCGGTTCAGGTCGTGCCGTCGCCCGCGCAGATCAGCCGCGAACAGGGCCGCCGCCGCGTCGTGGTGCAGATGAACGTCCGGGGCCGCGATCTGGCGGGATTCGTCGCAGCCGCCCGGGAGGCGATCAAACAGAAGGTGACGCTCCCCGAAGGGGTCTACCTCGATTGGGGCGGGCAGTTCGAGAACCTCCAGCGCGCCGAAGCCCGTCTGCTCATCGTGGTCCCGACGGCCCTCGGCCTCATCTTCGTTCTATTGTTCATGACGTTCGGGTCGATTCGGCAGGCCCTCCTGATCTTTACGGGCGTTCCGCTCGCCGTGACGGGCGGCATCTTCTCGCTCTGGCTGCGGGGCCTGCCGTTCTCCATCTCGGCCGGAGTCGGATTCATCGCACTGTCCGGCGTCGCGGTGCTCAACGGCGTCGTCATGGTCTCGGCCATCAACGCCTTGAGACAGGAAGGTACGAAGGTGGCCATCGCCGTCCGCGATGGGGCAGCGGTTCGTCTTCGGCCAGTGCTGATGACGGCGATGGTTGCCGCGCTGGGCTTTGTCCCGATGGCCCTCGCGACAGGCCCCGGTTCCGAAGTTCAGCGTCCTCTGGCCACCGTTGTCGTTGGCGGCATCCTATCGAGCACGCTCCTATCGCTGCTGGTCCTGCCGGCCCTCTACCTGCAGTTTGAAGGCCGCAGACAGGAGGATTGAGGGTGCGTCATCCCAGGGCGACGTCGAGGACCATCATCAACCCGAAGCCGATCATCGTGGCGATGGTCACGGTGTCGATGTGCGCTTCGTGGCGCTGGGACTCGGGAATGAGCTCCTCCACCACGACGAAGATCATCGCCCCCGCTGCGAACGCGAGCGCGAAGGGGAGGATGTGAAGCATGTGGAGGACGAACGCGGCGCCGGCAACTCCGGCGAGAGGCTCCACCATGCCTGAGGCCTGGCCCAGCAGAAAACTCCGCCACCGTCCCATCCCTTCGCGCCGAAGGGGCAGCGATACGGCCGCCCCTTCCGGGAAGTTCTGCAGCCCGATGCCGACCGCGAGCGCCACAGCGCTGCCCACCGTCGCTGCGGGCAGCTTTGCCGCCACCGCGCCGAAAGCGACGCCCACCGCCAGCCCCTCCGGGATGTTGTGGAGCGTGATGGCGATGACGAGCAGGGTGCTCCGCTGCCACGAGGTCTGGATCCCCTCGGAGCGGTCGGAGGCGAGGCCCGGATGGACATGCGGCAGAAATCGATCGGTGAGCCGCATGAAGAGACCGCCGCCCAGAAAACCGGTAACCGCGGTGAGCCAGGCCACGTGGCCCATCTGCTCGGCCATCTCGATGGCGGGGGCGAGAAGCGACCAGAAGCTCGCCGCGATCATCACGCCCGCGGCGAAGCCGAGCATCGAGTCCATGACCTTGGGCTGGACCTGCTTCGTGAAGAAGACCAGGCCCGCGCCGACGGCCGTCACGCCCCAGGTGAACAGCGTCGCGACCAGCGCCTGCACCATCGGGTTCAGATTGCCCAGCGCCTCAAGCATCGATCCGCCTCTCAACGAACGATTACGAATGAGCGAGAGTGTACCGAAAAGGCAGCATCGAGCGCACCGCAGGCCCGATTCGCCCGCCCGCCGCACCGGCTGCGGCAGGCGTCGGGCTGGACCTGCTGGTCCGCCGGTCAGAGGTACACTGAGCCGGCCCGAGGGGCTTCCGCCAGCGAACCGATGAAGCAATCGACGTTCTATATCGCCAGGATGGACTGCCCCACCGAGGAGCAGCTGATCCGCAATCGGCTGCGCGCCATGGACGGGGTCGATGAGCTCTCCTTCGACCTTCTTCAGCGGCGGCTGACCATCACCCACCGTCTCGACGATGACAAGAGCCTGCTCGCGGCGCTCCGGTCGCTCGGCATGGAGCCCCGCATGCTCGCGGATGCGGAGAGTGAGCGGGGCGGCGAGATCGATCACCCCGGACGTCGCACGGGCATCATCCTGATGGCCCTATCGGGCGTCGCCGCGGCCGCCTCCGAGGCCGTCGTCTGGATCGGCGCCAGTGAGCGCTCCGCCGGCGTCCTCGCCCTGGCCCTTCTGTCCATGCTCCTCGGGGGGCGCGATACGATCCGCAAAGGGTGGAACGCCATCCGGACGGCGACCCTGAACATCAACTTCCTGATGATGTTCGCGATCGCGGGCGCCATGGCCATCGGTCAGTGGCCTGAAGCGGCGATGGTGACCTTTCTCTTCGGCGTGGCCGAGATGATCGAGGGCCACTCCCTCGAACGGGCGCGCAACGCGGTTCGATCGCTGATGGAGATGACCCCGGAGACCGTCCGCCGCCGCGATGCGAACGGCGCCTGGCGTGAGGAGCCCGCCGGGGAGGTGCCGGTCGGCGCCATTGTGTGGGTGCGTCCGGGCGAACGGGTGCCGCTCGACGGGGTCGTCACATCCGGCCAGTCCTATGTGAATCAGGCGCCGATAACCGGCGAAAGCCTGCCGGTGGAGAAACGACCAGGCGATACGGTGTTCGCCGGTACCGTCAACGAGCGGGGCTCCTTCGAGTTCGAGGTTACCGCGAACAAGGGCAATACGACGCTGGCTCGGATCATCCGCACCGTGCAGGACGCGCAGGGCCAACGTGCCCCTACCCAGCGATTCATCGATCGGTTCGCCGTCTTTTACACCCCGGCCATGGTGGCCCTCGCCATCACGGCAGCTGCCGTTCCGCCGCTGCTCCTGGGGCAGCCGGCGCTTCCGTGGATCTATCGAGCGCTGGTGCTGCTCGTGATTGCCTGTCCGTGCGCCCTCGTGATCTCGACACCGGTGACCATCGTCAGCGGGTTAGCGGCTGCAGCGCGCTGCGGCATCTTGATCAAGGGCGGCGCGTACCTCGAAGCTGGGCGGAACCTCAAGGTCATCGCCCTCGACAAGACGGGCACATTGACCCACGGCAGGCCCGAGGTTACCGACGTGATGACGCTCAACGGCGCCGATCCTGACCTCGCCCTGCAGATCGCCGCCAGCCTGGACGCCCATTCCGAGCATCCCATCGCGTCGGCCATCGTCGCTCGCTGGACCGGCGCGAACCATACCAACCCCGGGTCCGCTGAACCGGAACGAATGGAGGCGATCGTCCGGTCGGGCCAGCTCCTGCCGGTGGACGGGTTCGAGTCGATCACCGGCCGGGGTGTCCGGGGATCCGTGGATGGACGGTTGTACTATGTCGGCAATCACCGATTGACGGAGGACAACGGCGTCTGCGGCCCACACGTCGAGGCGCTTCTGGAGAAGCTGGAACAGCAGGGCAAGACGACGGTCGTACTGACCGACGCGAATGCGGCGATCGCCGTGATGGGCGTAGCCGACACGGTGCGAACGACGAGCGTCGAAGCCGTGGATCGGCTGCACCGCCTCGGGGTCCAGACCGTGATGCTCACCGGCGACAACCACACGACGGCCAGAGCCATCGCCGAGCGAGTCGGCATCGACGATGTCCGGGGCGATCTGCTCCCCGAGGACAAACTGGCGGCCGTCAGCGACCTTCTCGCCCGATACGGCGCGGTAGGCATGGTAGGGGACGGCATCAACGACGCTCCGGCCCTTGCGCGGGCGACCATCGGCATCGCCATGGGGGCCGCAGGCACGGACACCGCGCTCGAAACGGCCGATGTCGCGCTGATGCAGGACGACCTGCGCGGGCTTCCCGATTATCTTCTCCTCTGTCGTTTCGCCTCCCGCGTCCTGAAGCAGAACATCGCCCTCGCCATCGGCATCAAAGCCGTCTTTTTCGCCCTCGCGGTGGCAGGCCTGGCGACGCTGTGGATGGCGGTGTTCGCCGACATGGGCGCGAGCCTGCTGGTGGTGTTCAACGGGCTGCGGACGCTCGGCTTCGCCAAATCGCCGGCGCGCCGGACAGGGAGCATTGCCGCTCCGTAGCCCTCCCTCCGACAGCCAGCGCGCTCCAGGACCGACTGGCTGGATCGCAGCCGGTTCGGATCGAACGGGCCGGATCGAGTTCACGCCGCCACGCGGCTCGCAGGTCCGAAAATGCGGAACCGCGGGTACGGAGGGTATGATGGGTTGATCCGCCCCGCTGCGTGTCGTGGCACGCCGGGAGCTATCCGGGAGGCGCTATGTACCACCGACGCGGTTTCACCCTTATCGAGCTTCTCGTAGTCATCGCCATCATCGCGATACTGGCGGCCATCCTCTTTCCGGTCTTCGCCCAGGCGCGCGAGAAGGCGCGGGCGGTCTCCTGCCTGAGCAATCACAAGCAGCTCGGCACCGGCCTGATGCTGTACGTTCAGGACTACGACGAGACCTATCCGATCACGTTCTACATGGGCTTCGAAGGCGCGGCTCCGTGCATCCTGACCTCGTTCCAGGCCCTGCAGCCCTATCAGAAGAACTCCCAGATCGTCGTCTGCCCCAGCGATGCGCAGCAGCTCGATTTCGTCAGCGCCACGGCCCTCATGGGTTTCCCTGCGCCGTGCAGCGCGGCCCCGCCGGTCCGCTACCTCAGCTACCAGCCCAACATGCGGCTGATCGATGTCGGCGACCCGAACTATCTGGTGAACCCGGTCAACGGCTTCACCGGTCGGCCGGTGCGCCGCATGGCGGATGTCGAGTTTCCCGCGGAGACCGGCGCGTATGCCGACGCGACGATCGCCCTCCAGGGCGGCACCGCGAACTACACCACGTACGACATGCCCGTACAGGCGCGTCATACATCGACGATCAACGTCAGCTTTGCGGATGGCCATGCGAAGCTCATGCATGTCAAGCCCGAGCTCAACGGAGCCGGAACCCAGCTCGGCGGCTTGCAGCTCGACGGCAAGCCGATCCGGTCCTATCTGATCACCGACCGGGGTCCCTACCAGAATCGACGCCAGGTCTGGGGCATTCCCTACCAGCTTCCCGACGGCTCCTGGGGCATTCGCTAGCGTTCCGAAGCGTCCGCGAGTTCATGGCGCCATGCGCATTCTTCATCTGGCGGCCGGCGCAGGCGGAATGTACTGCGGGGCGTGCGCCCGGGACGTCGGACTTGCCCGTGAACTGATCCGTAGAGGGCACGATGTGGAGATCGTGCCCCTCTACACGCCGCTCCGTTTCGACGGCGTGGAGCCGTTACCGACCGCGCCCGTCCAGATGGGCGGTGTCAATGCCTATCTCGAGCAAGTTCTCCCCTTCTGGCGCAGCATGCCCGGGCTCGTGCGCGGCGCGCTGAACCGGGAATCGGTCCTCAATCTCGCCACCCGGTTTGCGGTATCCACGCGGGCCGCGGACCTCGGACCGATGATCGTCTCAGTTCTGCAGGGCGCAGAGGGGCGGCAGCGACGGTCCCTGATGGAGGTCATGGCCTACGTGCAGCGAGGCCCGAAGCCCGACCTTGTCTCCATCACCAACTCACTGCTCACCGGCATCGCCCCCATCCTCAAGCGGAATCTCAACGTTCCGATCGTCTGCGGCCTCCAGGGCGAGGACGACTTCGTCGCCGCCGCACCCGAACCGCACCGGACCCGCGCCATCGACCTCGTTCGCCGTAACGCCCGTTCGGTGGACCTGTTCCTATCGCCCGGCATCGCCTATGCCGCCTCCATGGCGGCGTTTCTGGACACACCCCCCGATCGCATCACGCATGTGCGGGTCGGGATCGATCCAGCGCCCTACCGATTATCGGCCCGTACACGCCCCTACCCATTTACGATCGGCTACCTCTCGGTCATCACGGAGGCGAAAGGGCTGGATATCCTTGTCGACGCCCTCCTCATGCTGCTCGACGAGGGGAGGGAGGTGGAGCTCGCGGTAGCCGGCAAGATCATGGATCCCCGATACTGGGAGCGCCTGGTCCGGCGCCTCGAAGATGCGGGCCGCTCCCGCCAGGTCCGCTATCTGGGCGAGGTCGATTTCCGCGGCAAAGTGCAGTTGTTCCGGACCAGCTCCGTGGTCTGTGTGGCCAGCCGGATCGCCGAATCCCGGGGCGTGGTCGCTCTCGAGGCCCAGTCGGCCGGTGTTCCCGTCGTCCTGCCGAATACCGGCGTGTTCCCCGAGATGATCGAGCTGACCCGCGGCGGCACGCTCTACCGCGCTCAGGATCCGGAGGATCTGGCCCGGGCGATCGCGCGGCTCATGGATCAGCCCGACGAGACGGTTCGGATGGGACGCGACGGCCCCATCGGCATCGGTCGGCATTACACGGCAGCCCATATGGCCGACGGATTCCTCGAGGCGATTCGCCCTCTCCTCTCGGAGCCCGCGCTCGATGTCCCGATCCCATAGACGCCGCCTCCGCTCCGCTGCGGCCCTGCCGCGCGCCGGCTGTCGATGGACCGCAGCTCGTCCCGATCCGCCTCAGGACCGGTCGGTTCCGGCGCCGCATGCAACCAGCGCGCTGAAGGAGAGACCATGCGAACCATCTGCCCGAGGTTTCTGATCGTCCCGCTCCTGTTCATGGCGGCGTCCGTCGCGCTGCGTGGCGCTGGAGCCCCGCCCGTGCGCCCGCTCCTTCGGGAGATCATGGGCATCAACGGCCACACGGTCCAGTTCAAGCCCGAGCTCTACAAACAGGTCTGTCGATTGGCCCGGGATTACCATCCGCTGGCCTGGGATATCGGCAGCGAGACCAACTTCGCCCCGCGATTTCCCTTCGCTCGCAACCGCGTCGATTGGGAGGCGGTCTACGGAGCGTGGGTTCGGGAAGGCTTTACGGTTAATCCCTGCGTTATGTTCGACACCGTCGAGGCGAAGCAGTGGCTGGATATTCCCAGGGACGCCTTCGCCTATGGCCTGAGCTTCGCGCGGTTCTTCGGCCCCTCCGGGACCCAGCGGCTCGCCGAATCGATCGAGATCGGGAACGAGCCGGGAACGTACGAGGACGGGATCTACCGGGCTGTGTTCGAGAACATGGCCCGTGGCGTTCGGCAGGGCGATCCGAAGATGAAGATCGCCACCTGCGCGGTGACGCTCGGCAAGAGCCACCGCTACGCCAAGAGCATCGAGTGCTTCGAGGGCCTCGAAGGCCTCTACGATGTCCTCAGCTTCCATTGCTACCCCGAGGTCGAAGGCTGGCCGACATGGCGTCGCAGTTTTCCCGAAGACCCGTCGATCCCGTTCCTGAAGGAGATTCGGGCGATGATGGAATGGCGCGACGCCCACGCCCCCGGCAAGGCGGTCTGGCTCACCGAGTTCGGCTGGGACGCGACCACGAAGCCCCGGCCATCGACGGGCGACTTCGCCCGATGGGAGGGGTCGACCGAGACACAGCAGGCCCAGTGGCTGGTGCGGGCGTTCCTCGTCTTCGCCGGGATCGGCCTCGAGCGGGCCTATATCTTCTTCTTTGACGATAACGATGAGCCCCGCCTGCACGGGTCGAGCGGCATCACCCGACGCTTCGAGCCCAAACCCGCCTTCCACGCCCTCGCCCATCTCTATCGAACGCTGGGGGACCATCGTTTTGACGCCGTTCGCACCGAAGAGCCGGGGAACGTCTATGTCTACGACTTCCAGAAAGGGAGCGACCCTGCCGAGGGCGTGCGCGTGGTCTGGTCGCCCACGGGGGCGGGGCGCACCATCGAACGGTCCATACCCGCGCCGCCCGGGACGATCCTAGGCGTCGAGCGGATGCCGCTCAAGGCCGGTGCGGCTGAGACCGTCGCCTATACGAACGCCGACGGCCGCCTGACCCTGAGCGTGACCGAATCGCCGGTCTACATCCGGTTTCGGCGGAAGTAGGCGGCCTACCCGCCCAGCTCCACACACCGCTTGCGGTAGTGGAGGTAGTTGTCCAGAGAGACCTCCTCGGGCACGCCGTGATCGCAGGTCGGAATATACCCGCCTCTCGACCGCATCGTCGGCAGGATCCTCTCGACCATGGCGTCGATCTCTTCTGTCGTCGTTGCCAACACCCGTTTGTCGATGCCGCCGAACATCGCCAGTCCGGGATACTGGCGGCCGAGCTCGACGACGTCGGAGCCCGCCGCCACCTCGAACGGCGACATCGCGTCCATACCGATCTCCAGATAGACGGGGATGGCTGGTCGCGGATCGCCATCCGTGTCTATATGGATATAGAGATGCCGGCTCCGGTCCAGCTGACGGGACCGTATGTTGGCGATCAGCTGCTGATAGTAGGGAAAGAGGAACGCCCGCATCATCGAGGGTGAGATCAACAGGCCGTGGTTGTAGCAGATATCCTCGGCGATGTAGAGCTCGTCCAGCGTCAGCCGCTCCTGATGGCGGGCGATCACCGCGTCGGCCAGTTCGAACCATGCCTCCATGCAGCTGTGGATGAGCTCGGGCTGGTCCAGAAAAGCGTAGAGTAGATCCGCCGGCCCGATCAGGCTCCGGAGGTACATGAAGCCGCCGATGACATGCTGGCTGATCATCATCCCGCGCGCGGCCTGTTCCTGAACCCGGGGCAGCCACGCGGCCATATCCGCATACCGTTCGGGCGAGGCGGGATCCAGCCGCCACCGTACATTCTCGTGCCAGGAGCGCAGGTCCGATACGGGATGATGCAGATATTCCGGCATAAAGCCGTCCCGTCGACCTTTGAAGTAGAGGACGTGGCGGCCGGCGACATCCTGAACCACCTCGTGGTCGCCCCGATCTTCGATGACGACCTCCTCATACCCCGGTGAGAACGGGGCTTCGCACCAGCCCAGGCCGCCCAGGCCCGTCCGTCCGGGAGGATCGTAGTCGAAGAACTCGGCAAAGTCGACCGTCCGATCGAGCCCTTGCTCATACCATCGGTCCAGACAGTAGTAGCCGAACTCCCTGCGGACCAGACGGAGGCCCGGCGTTCGCGCGTAGGTGTCCCTCAGGCTCCGCGCCGCTTCGACCATCGTCTCCCGCGGCGGAAGGGAATGAATGCCATCGGATGCGATTGTAGACGGACCCTGAACGAGTTCTGTCATCACCGTTGCCCCGTGTAATCACGCAGTGTAGCACCGCGAGGGGCGTTTCTCTCTCCCTTCCGATTCCATCGATTAGTCGGGCTCACTACTACCAGCGGTGTTGGATCGAGGCGGCCCGGGAGCGGCGCACGCGCTAGCGATTCGCGCGGTCGAGGCTGAGCAGATCCCGCTGTTCGTCCACGAGCAGTCGGAAGGTCGGCGCAACCCGGCGCGCCTCCGTCTCGATCGCCCGAACGGTGCGCAGCGGCGCCTCCCACTGGGCTCGATCCGGCGTCGTAGTCAGGCGGGGATTGAAGTCGAGAAGGTTCGGGAAACAACCCTCCAGACGGACGCCCGACAGGCCCGCTGCGGCCAGATCCGCGATACGCGCCGACAGCCAGCGGCGCATCTCCGGGTGGCCGATATTGACAAAGAGGCGCCGTTCGCCCGCCGCCAGCGTCTCCGCCGGCGTCCTGCCGGAGCCCCATCCAAGAACGGTTTGAGGAACCCCCCATCGATCCTCATACCGGAACCGATGGAGGAAGCTGCGCCATAGCGGGCTCTTCGTCGAGACCGGGTTGATTCGAACGTCGGCGATGAGCTCGATGCCAGCATCCCGACACGCCGCTGCAGCGCGGCGCAAGCCCCCCCATCCGCCCAGAGCGGCCGCAGGCTCGATGGTCGGCACGCCGTCATCGCCGATCCCCTCCTCCCAGTCGGTCAACCTCCAGACCGACTGGTCCGTGTGCGCCCTCCCGCGCGCCTCGCCGGCGATCGCATCGAACGCCACGCGGCCGAGCGTCCGAACCGGCAGTTCGGCGCGCTGCTCCGCGGCCCGTCCCAGCGAGGCCAGAAAGGCGCCGTACCGCTCGGCTCCCTGGTCGGCTCGGTCGGAGGAGGCGTGGAGCTCCACCGGCGCACACGTAAACGTCTGGCCCGCCGGATGGTAGGGCACGTGCACCCACGAGAGCCGAACGCCCGCCGGCCTTCCGTCGAGCTCCGACGGTTTCGGCCAGTTGCCCGAAGGCCGGGGGCCGGATATCCCGGGGCTCATCTCAAGATGCAGGATTTTGAACCGGGCGACGGGATCGTGGGCCCCGATATAGAACCCTCGCTTCAGCCGTTCCGAACGGAGCATCGCCCACGGAGCGTAGAGCGTCGCGGGATAGGTGAAGTACTGTTCCGGTCCGAACACGCCCAGCCACGACATCGATAGGAACTGCTGGAAGGGTCTCGATGCGGCGTATCCCTCCGGCCGCGGCGTCACCAGTTCCGTCATCTGCCTGAGGTGCGCCGACTCACCGAGCCCTTGAAGGCCGCCGAAGATCGGCGCGTACACTTCGCCGACGGGATGCCGCGTCCGATTGCGCACGCTGGTTTCGAACCGGACGCCGTCCCCGCTGCGGAGGGCTCGCATCACGACGTCCACGTCCCAACGCCGCCCATCCTCGGACGTCAGAGGGCCGAGCCACGACAGCTCCAGACCCCCTGGTACGGCCCGATGCGAGGTCAAGCGCTGCAGCCGTCCCCGAATATAGTTGCCCTCGTGGTTCACCCAGGAATCCCGCGATCCGACGCCCACAGCATCGCGGATCGGCAGGCTGAATCGCCAGTTGTCCGAGAGGCGCGGCTCCCGGATCATATCGAGCCTGGCTTGTTTGTCGAACACGCGCACCAGAGTGCCGTTGGCACGGCCGAACTCGAGCCGCAGCCGTCCGGAGTCGAGGACGATGGTTCCGGGCACGGAGCGGACGGGTCGTCGCTCCTCGGGCGGTGTTCGCCAGAGCTGCACATCGTCGATGCAGATCATCGAGAAGGTCGATTCGGGAGCGTCATCGACGGCTTCAATATAGACCCGGCGCCCCCGATACCCGTCGGCATCGAGGACGAGCCGCGTGAACGTCGTCGTATTGGGCGTATAAGCGCGACTGATCTCCTCGCCTTCTTCCGTCTTCAGCGTGACGTAGTTCCAGCGGTTGGACGTGCGGCCGAGGATATCCGACCAACCGGCGACCCTCAGCGCAACGCCGTCGGCATCGAGCGTGAACACCGGCGAGCGGAGCCGTCCGGTCCGCTCCTCCCCACCTTTGCCGCTCCAGGCGAATCGTCTGCCCTGCCAACCGACATACCATCCGCCGGCGGAGTTGTCATCGACGGTCCAGTTCGGGTCTGCGATCCAGCCGTCGAGCGTGCCGTTCTCAAAATCGGTGTTCCCGAACGGGAGCCGGGCGGCTGGAGACCGCGGCGCGATCGGGTTACGTGCGGCGCGCGGCGTGATCTCGGCGCCCGCAAGCCGGACCTCTTCGACGAAGACGAGCCCTTCGGCCGGAGCTGTGATCTGCGCCGGCAGCATAACGCCGTACGGCCTGGCGCCCGGCACATGGACCCGTGCCGTACGGATGCCGCTGCCATGCCATCCGGCAAGCGTAAAGCCAGCCGGACCTTCGTCCGAGTTCGTGATGATCGCGATCCGGCGGCCCGGACCTCGATCCCGATAGACCTTCATCGCGCACGAGGATGGGAGCTCGACGACGCGCGCCGCACCCGGGGAATCCGGCTCGCCGAAGACCAGCTGCGCGTTGAAACGATCTCGGATCGCCTTGACCTTCTGGATGTAGACGCTCAGACGCCGCCAGCTCGGTTCATCCATGGAACGCTGGAAGTGATACGGCGCGACCATGAGCGCATGCCCTTCGCGCATTGCGTTGTTGACGGCCGCGAAGTCATACGGCTGGTATACAGCGGCCGTCTCGAGCGTCTCGGGGAAGACGGCCTTGACCGCGGTCATGTTGCTCGCCCACCAGGTCGCCGTCCCCACCTGCAGCGTCCGATCCCAGTTGCACTCGTTGGAGATCCGCCACGCGGGGTTGATGGCCCGGCACGTGCGGCTCATCGTCGTCAGAAACCGGATCGCGCTCTCCCATGTCGCCGTGTCTGGGGGCAGCGGGGCTGCGGGATTGAGGTCCAGCAAGGCCGGGAACATCTTGTCCACATGGACGCCGTCGGCTCCGATCGAGGCCAGTCGCTGGAACCAGGTCAGCAGACGTCGGGTGTACCGTTCGTGCGCCGGATCCAGGAACGACATCAGCGGCGCCGTGAGCCCCATTCGGGACGCGAGCGTGCCCATGCCCCATCCCGCGATCCAGGTCGCATCCCCAGAGGACGTCTGCGCCTCGTATCGGCCCAGCTCCCGTCGGAACCATTCGTGATCGAGCATGGCTGGCTGGAGATTGACGAAGAAGTAGACGCGGACTCCCATGGCATGGCACGCGCGGATCGCTCGTCGGAGGTCTTCATACGAGCCCAGTCGCGGATCGGGCTCGTAGCAGGGGTATCCTCCGTCGTGGCCCCCCTTCTGCCATCCGGCAAGCTGGATCGAACGGAGGCCGTAGCGGCGGGCGGCCGCCGCCAGTCGGGGCACATCCTTGAACCGATAGTTGATGTTCCCCTCCGGCAGCATCAGCATCGTCATCTGGAAGAACGTCTCCCGCCGAATCCAATCGCGGTGCGGGTCCTCGATCCCGAACGTCCGGATGAACCAGTCGCGATAGATGCGCCCGGCGCCGGGAAGTCCGCCCGTATGGTACCGGAACACGGCGGCGCAGCCCGAGAAGCTCGAGCTGGCCCTGACGTAGGGGAGATGCACCACCCTGGCGACCAGATCGCCGTCCAGCTCGGCCACCCGCAGGAGCTTGATCCTCGCCGTCGTCTCGTGGGCCCCGAAGTAGAGCCCTGCAGGCCCGCCGATGTCGACGTACGCCATGGGCAGGCCGCCCGGATAGGGGTGCGAAAAGTCCCCGAACGGCAGGGTCAGTGGGCGTCGGACCGCGCCGGAGGATCCCACGACCTCACCCTTCAGGCGGGCCAGACCGCCAACCGCCGGGTAGTGCACTTCGAGGATCGTCCAATCGGAGCGATTCACCAGCGACAGCCAGACACGCATCTCCGAGCCGACGAGCGCATAGGTCACGCGAACGTCGATCGGATACCCCTGTCCGGTGGTGTCCCGAAGGCCCGTCGTCCACGCTGCCGTCGCTCGGGCGGCCCCTATGGACCATCGGGGCGGGGCCTGCTCCGCACCCGCGATCGTGCGGAGCGCGCCTTCCCGGTTCCGCAGGATCAGCCGAAACGACTCCGGGGTTGTTGCGGTGCACGACGCCGACGCCCCCGCACCGCTGTCCGAAAAGGAGAGGATCCCTCCCGTATCCCGTGCGACCTCTAGGTGAACCCCCGCCGAAGTAAGGCGGATCGGCGAAGCCGACTGGACTCCGCCGACCGCCTGGCTTACGATCGCGGCCAGCAGGGCGAACGAGGACAATGCGCGATGGACGATGCAGGAGCGTCTGACAACGCGCATCAATACATATCCCTCTATGATCCGGTCCGGCTCGCTGCCTCACCGACCAGCCGCAGCGCCAGTTCGCCTCGGGTGCGACAGTCCGGTTCGACGGAGCCCATCTCCGCCGAAGCGGGCTCGTCCGCCCGGAACTCGATGGCGGTCTCCTCCGGCCATATTCCCCGAATCCCGAGCCATTGCGCGGCCTTCCAGACAGCCGATCCCGGGCTGAGATCGCCCCACCAATAGATTGGTGCGCCGTCGGCCAGCAGCCGTTCCTGGAGCCGACGGAGCAGCGGCTCGCGAGTCACCACATCCTGCACGTCGAGATCCAGCGACGCTGCGAGGGCTCCCAGCGCTCCGGCGGCTTCGCCCACGGCCCACTCCACGGGATGCAGTCGAAAGGCCCCGGAGGCGAGATGGGTAACGCCGAGGTTCTTGCAGGCGGCGATGAGGTTGCGGAGTCGGATCGGAGCCAGAGCCCCCGCTGGGATCTGGTAGGGCTGGGTCTCGAGAAACCGACCGGGTTCCTCGGATCCCCCCTCGTGCACATCGAGCCAGTAATGGCCGATCCCGACGGAGTCGGCCTCAGGACGGGCTCTCGGTCCCGGTTGGTGCTGGCGACCCTGCCCGTCCCGATGTACGATGTCCTGCTCTCGGACAGTCTTGAGGGCGACCAACCGCCGTGACTCGCGGATATAGGGCTCCGGCGGCAGTCCATCCGACGTATCGAACCAATCGCCCCTAAGCCGCAGTTCCGGATATCCGACCGTCCCCGCGCGGTCCTCCCTTGGGCATTCGGTCTGAAGCCAGTAGAGATAGCCGAGCGACACGCGGCGCGCCCGGGCCAGGTGCGCCGCAGCGGCAGCGCTCGAATCCGAAGGGAGCGCGCCGCCCCTGTAGTCATTGGCGCCGGTGTTGATCATCGCGATGTCCCTCGGGAAGGCTGGATCGTCGAAGTTCTCCGAGGCGATCACTCGCCGGTAGGACCACCAGCCGAACTCGCCGAACATGCTGCGCATCGCTCCATCGAGCACGTGATAGCGCTGGAGCTCCTTGAGATCGGCGTAATCCTCGGGCGGTCTGATCGTATGGTCCTCGCCGAACGGCCGCAGCTCGACGGCAAAGGGGACGGTGCAGGGCTGGATCCAATCCGGCCTCGGCACGGGGGGCGCATCCGGCTCGCCGGTCTCCTCGATCCCCTCCGCTCCAAGCCGATACTCCGCGCCGGTGATCGGCAGCAGGTCGCCGAGGTCGGTGGCATCGAGGACCATGCGGGGCCGTACCGTCATCGTCTCTCCGGATCCGTGCATCAGCCGTACCGTCTCGATCCGATCCGAGACGATCTCCGCGCCCACGGCCCGCACGCCCCGCATGACGGTTAGGTTCGCGTACGCGTTCAGGCGTTCCCGGAGCAAACCCTCCGCCACCCGGGGCTCGACCGAGATTCGGCTGACCCAGCATCGGCCCGGGTTCAGCAGCGGGTCGGCGCTCGCAGCGGGGGATAGCCGATGGTTCCTTGCGTAGTGCGCGCGGATGTCCCGCCGCAGCGACTGGTAGGACGCCGTCGCGCCGCCCATCTCGATCCACCGGTTCTCGTCCGGCGTGCAGACGCCCTGAGCGGTGAGCTGGCCGCCCACCCAATCCCCTTCGATGGCCAGAAGGACATCGGCTCCGCAGCGGGCGGCGGAGAGCGCCGCGGCTGCACCGCCGAGGCTGCCGCCGACGATGAGAATGTCGGCGTGCAGGAGTCTAATCGCAGATCTCGCGCATCACGAGGCAGCGGATGATCGGCTCGATGTGATGGAGGTTGTTGAGCAGCGGTTCGGTGTAGCGGATGGCTCCGAACTCCGACCCGTCGATATGGTGCTCACGGCCGACGTGGTTGTTCCAATCCACACCTTCCGTAAGGAATCCCAGCGTGCCGTAGTGGTGTCGCGCGATCGCCCGCAGGATGGTCACGCCCCAGCACAGGTACTGGCCCTCGCCGCTGTCGTCGTAGGCGTCGAGATAGGCGATGGCGGCCTCGGCGTTCTCCCATAGATAGGCGGTGTCCCAGGAATCCTCCATGTAGAGAAGGCCCCGGGTGGCGACGCCGTTCCGATCCTCGCACATTTTGAAGCGGTCCAACCCCTCCAGCGCCGTGTAGGCGAAGGCCCGATAGCGGTCGGTGTCGAAGACGGCTCCCGCGGCGCGGAAGGTCCGAAAGGCGATGGCGTGCGCGACGTTCTCGTCGAGATCGTATGTGTCGTGGTTTACGCTGCCGTAGATGCCGCCCCGGGCCATCGCCTGATCGAGGGCGGAGCGGGCGGGCGCGGTATCGCGGGTCCAGAGATCCCGAGCGGTCAGCTCCGCGATGAGCCAGGGGATGTGGAGGCCGTCCCCGCTGCGCGTGAAGATCGGATCGTCTCCGCCTTCCGCGGCGAAGGGATAGGGTTGGCCCGACGGCGTACATCGTCGGGGATACCATCCATCCACGAGCGCGACGTTGGCGTCCAGCCAGGCAGCCGTGGCTGCCGCGCTCTCCAGAAGGCGCTGGCGGCGTCCGTCCGCGACGGGCAGGCAGTCGGCGAACCAGAGCATCTGCAGGGCGATTCGGGCCATGGAACCCGGACAGAACCAGTCGTCGTTGTGCTTGAAGTTCAAGCGCCGAGCCCGGGTTGCGGTGTCCCGGTAGCCCCAGATAAAGCCGTCGGATTGCAGATAGCCATCCTCCAGCACATGGTCGAGGAGTCCGAGCGCCACCTGCTGGAGGATATGGCAATGATCATAGCCGCCCCAGATATAGAGCAGGTGCGCGCCCCCCAGCGCGTTGGCGGCCCAGCCCGGCCCTTCGAGCGTACCGAAGTCATGCCACGCCTGCGGGCGTCCCTCGGTATCCACGAAGCTGCTGATGGCGCGCCACCGCCCTCCATCCGCGGGTTCAAGGCAGCGATGCGCAAAGCGAACCGAATCCCGCGCACTGTCGCGCAGCGTGTAATCCGGGTTTTCGGGGAGGTGGAAATCGGCAGCCATGGTGCTCTCGCTGGGGCCTCGATCTATGGCGCATTATATCACACGCGCCCGGATCGCGCTCGGCGGGCTGCAGGATGGTGCGGCGCAGCCCGCTCGGCGGGCTGCAGGATCCCGAGCGCCCGGCCGGCGGTTGGCTGGCCCGGCATCGGGGAGCCAGACCCAACCACCGGCCGGACCGGTGAGGAGCGGTCGGCTTAGCCCCGCAGCGCCTCCCGAACACCGGCGCCGTAGCCCGGATCGGCCCTGTCAAAGTGCGTCAGCTGCCGCTCGACGATCTCGCGCGGTACGCCCCGCATGGCCCCCGCGATGGCATGATGGAGGCGGGCGCGTTCGTCGGCTGGCAGGATCCGGTAGAGATTGCCCGCCTGCGTGTAGTCGTCGTTGCGCTCGCGATGGTCGTAGCGATCGGCGTCGCCGTCCAGGCGGAGGGGCGGCTCGTGGACACTCGGGTCTTCCTGAGGGCCGCCGAAGCTGTTGGGCTCGTAGTTCACGCTGCCGCCGTCGTTCCCGTCGAAGCGCATGGCGCCGTCCCGATAGTAATGCGCGACATCGCATCGGGGCCGATTGACCGGCAGGCTCTCGTAGTTGACGCCGAGCCGGTAGCGATGCGCGTCCGCGTACGAGACGATGCGAAGCTGGAGCATCTTATCCGGGCTCGGTCCGATCCCGGGAGGCATGCTGGCGGGTGAGAACGCAGCCTGCTCCACCTCGGCGAAGTAGTTCTCCGGATTACGGTTCAGTTCCATGATCCCGACATCGATCAGCGGATAATCCCGATGCGGCCAGACCTTGGTCAGGTCGAACGGATTGTAGGGGGTGCGCGCGGCGTCGGCCTCAGGCATGACCTGCACCATCATGCGCCAGCGGGGGTGGTCGCCCCTCGCGATGGCATCGAACAGATCTCGCTGGTGCGTCTCCCTGTCAAGCCCGATCAGCGCTTCCGCTTCATCGTCGGTCATGCACTGGATGCCCTGCAGCGTCTTGAAATGGAACTTGACCCAGAAACGCTGGTTGTCCCGGTTGACGAGGCTGAACGTGTGGCTGCCGTATCCGTTCATGTGCCGATACGTTCGAGGCAGACCCCGGTCGGAGAAGAGGATCGTGACCTGATGCAGGGACTCGGACGACAAGGACCAGAAATCCCACATCGCCGTCGGGTTCCTCAGGTTCGTCTGCGGATCTCGTTTCTGCGTGTGGATAAAGTCGGGGAACTTGTAGGGATCCCGCAGGAAGAACACGGGCGTGTTGTTGCCGACGAGATCCCAGTTCCCCTCGTCGGTGTAGAACCGCATCGCGAATCCCCGCACGTCCCGCTCGGCATCCGCCGCGCCCCGTTCGCCCGCGACGGTGGAAAAGCGGACGAAGCATTCCGTTGGCTTGCCGACCTCCGCGAAGACCGAGGCCTTCGTATAGGCCGTGATGTCGTTGGTGATCGTGAGGGTCCCGTAGGCGCCCGACCCTTTGGCGTGGACCACACGCTCGGGAATGCGCTCGCGATTGAAATGGGCGTGCTTCTCAAAGAGTTGCCAGTCCTGAGCCAGCAGCGGTCCCCGTGGTCCGGCCGTCAGTGCGTTCTGGTTGTCGGCGATCGGAATCCCACCCGCTGTGGTGAGCTTCTTTCGGGCCATGGTGGTTTCTCCTTCCCATGTCGACAGCGTCGTATTTAGACGCTATCTAAACATGGACTTAGTCTACCACACGCGGCGGCCGGCGATCACGAATCCGGCCGGCGCCGCTGCCGATCCGTACGAATAGAGCCTACGACCGATGGAGGCGCCCCCGTATCACCACCTGGTACTCCAATACGTCGAAGTCCGTCAGTTCATCGACACCGACAACATGCAGGGCGTCCCAGGGCACATCGTGGATGACCCCCGTCTCTTCGTCGATCATATGGTGATGGGGCTCTGAGCGGAGGTCGTAGACCGTTGTGCCCTCTCGCAGCGTCCGCTTGTGGACGACGCCATGATCCGCGAACAGAGCCAGCGCGTTGTAGACCGTGGCTCGGGAGATCGTCGGGTACGTCTGTCGTACGGCGTGCAGTACCTCATCCGCAGTCGGATGCCCCTCCATGGTGCGGAGGCGTTCTGCGACGGCCACGCGCTGTGCCGTGGGATGGATGCCCGCATCACGCAGTTGTTGAATCGCTTTGACCATACTGTGATCTCATCCCGACCTGTGTATCGGCGCCGTCCCGGTCTCGGCAATTCTACCACCGCACACGGCACGGATCATCGGCCGGCGGCGCACCTGGAACCCGGCCGGGACGTCGGCTTCCGTCTGCCAGGCCGCGACGGCGGACTCCGGGGTTGTCCCGAAGCGTAGGGTACGATGCCTTAGAACGGGCTCTTGGGCGTCACCGGGAGGAGACATTGGCCGATATCGCACCCTTTTATGGCATCCGCTTCGATCCTGCAAGGCTCGATGATCTATCGCGAGTCGTGGCCCCGCCGTATGACGTGATCAGCAGCGAGGAACAGTCCGCGCTGTACGCCTCGAGCCCGTGCAATATCGTGCGGATCATCCTCAATCGACCGGAGGCGGGGGACGGGCCGACGGATCGACACGAGCGCGCAGCCCGCGAGATGCAGCGGCTCCTCGATGCAGGCGTTCTGGTTGAAGACCGGGAGTCCGCCCTCTATCTCTATCGTCAGGAGTTCACCGCGCCGCTGGACGGGCGCCGGCTCGAACGGTGGGGTGTCGTTGCGGCCCTGCGGCTGGCGCCCTACAGCGATGGAATCGTGCTGCCGCATGAGTTCACACGCGGGCGGGCTCTGGAGGATCGACTTGAGCTGATGCGCACGACCCGGGCAAACACCGAGCCGATCATGCTCCTGTACGAAGACCCGGGGCTCACGGGGATGCGGGGCCTGCGCGACGCGATCGCGGGGACGCCCCCGCTCCTGACGGCCACGGTGGAAGGCGATCTCCATCAGGTCTGGGCGCTGGCCGACGGTCCTGTCGTTCGGGCGTTTGCGACATCGTTTCAGGACCGCCCCGTCTGGATCGCCGACGGCCACCATCGATATGAGACCGCGCTGACCTATCGCGATGAGCTCGCCTCTGCCGGTCGACCCATCCTCGGCGCGGATCGCCTCCTCGTGACCCTGCTGCCGTTTGAGGATCCGGGGATCGTCGTGCTGCCGACGCATCGGATGGTGACCGGACTGGGAGCTCTCGCCATCGAAACCCTCGAGGCCGATCTGGACCGATACTTCCACCGCGCGCCCGTAGCGTCGGAGGACGTGCCGGGCCGATTGGCATCGATGCGAAGCGTGGACGGATCTTTCCTCGTCGCAGGTGCGAACGGTGTCGCTCACTGCAGCCTGAAGGACGCCGAGACCATGACGGCCCGAGCGGCGGACCGGGGTCGCGCATGGCGCGAACTCGATGTATCGATCCTGCAGACGCTGATCCTCGATCCAATGGCGGCCCTCGGAGGATCGGTCTCCTATACGAGACACCTGGACGAAGCCCTGCAGGCTCCCGGCTCCGGTGCGGGCGCCGTATCGTTCCTTCTCGGAGCCCCTTCGGCCCGCGATCTGCGCGCGGTTGCCGCTGAGGGCGATCGAATGCCGCCGAAGTCGACCTACTTTGAGCCCAAGCTCTGGAGCGGCCTCCTCATGCGCCGTCTGGACCGGTGAAACGCCCCGACGAGCCGACGAGCTGTCAGCACTGCGGGGCGCTGACGTTTCCCGACGCCCGGCACTGCGCCCGGTGCGGTCGGTTCCCGATCAAACTCCATCAATGCCCGATATGCCGGACCATCGCCGGCATCGAGGAAGAATACTGCCCGAAGTGCGGGCGGATGTTCGAGCCGGGGGGCGATCTATTCTCCTAGCGGCCGAAGCCGACGGTGGACGCCGTGCTGATCACGGGCTGTCGAAACCGCCCATGCCGCCGCCCCTCGTCGCTGCGCCGCGCACTCCCTGAAGCAGCGCGAACAGGAGCTCGCGCGTCCCGATCCCGATCACCGCCATCACCATGAGGTGCAGGACCAGCGAGATGCAGCTCCAGAGCACGCAGGCCCGGCCGACCTCGGCGCGGCGTTCATCGTCGAGCATCAGGAAGATGAGCCCGACCGGCAGTCCGATGTACGGCAGGAGCAGGCCCAGCCAGACCGCGGCCCGTATGGCCCCGGGCGAGGCGTAG
>JABWBA010000085.1 GCA_013360745.1 Chthonomonadales bacterium
GCTCGGCTATTTTCCCGACCTGCAGACCTACCATGGCGTCGGCCCCGATGACCACCTTGAGATCATTGCGGGCGCCAAACAGGCAACCGATATTCCGATCGTGGCCAGCCTGAACGGCGTCTCCGCTGGCGGCTGGACCCGGTACGCCCAGCTAATGCAGCAGGCAGGCGCCGACGCCATCGAACTCAACATCTACTATGTAGCTACCGACCCTGAGATGTCGTCGACTGAAGTCGAACGAATGTACGTGGATGTGCTCCGGGAGGTGAAGAGCAGCATCACCATACCGGTGGCCATCAAGGTAGCCCCGTTCTTCACGGCGTTCGCACATATGGCGCGGCAGCTGGAGGCGGCCGGAGCAGACTCGATCGTGCTCTTCAATCGGTTCTATCAGCCGGATCTGGACCTGGAACAACTGAAGGTCGTTCCTCGGCTTGTTCTGAGCGAATCCCAGGAGCTGCGACTGCCGCTTCGATGGGTCGCGATCCTCTACGGGCGCGTCCAGACGGACTTCGCCATTACCTCGGGCGTGCACACGGGCGAGGATGTGCTCAAGGCGATGATGGCCGGCGCCCGGGTCGTTCAGATCGCTTCGGAGTTCCTCCAGCGCGGCGCAAAGCGGATCGGCGAACTGGTCGGCGAGCTTGAAGCGTGGATGGTCGAAAAGGATTACGATTCGATCCAGCAGATGCAGGGCAGCATGAGCCAGCGGTACGTGGCCGAGCCGGCCGCGTTTGAGCGAGCCAACTACATGAAGACGCTCGCCTCGTGGCGACCGGATCCCACAGGCACCCTGGCATAGCGCCGCCCTGCTTAGCGAACGTTGCCGCACGCGCCTCCTGCTCGACCGCCCACGGCGAGCAGGAGGCAGGTTCTCGCTGTCGATCACGCTCGGTTGTCCGCGACATGAGGAGAGGGTTATGTGTATCCTACCGAACTACGGGCATCCCGCCAACCGGTGCTCCATGATCAACCGGCTACTCGCTGCCGCGGTTGCCCTCCTGTTCGCAACCCTGCAGCCCGCGCTCGGTCAACGCGGCCCGGTCCGAGTCGACCTCACGAACGCAGCAGCCGTAGCCGCGTGGCAGCCAACCCATGATGTGTCACGCATCGAGGCAACGCCCGAAGGGATGCGCATCCAGATCAGCGGCGGCGATCCCTACATCCATGGACCGGCCTATAAAACTACACCGGGAACGCCGCTCTGGCTCCGCCTTCGGGTGAAGTCGGATCGCCCGGGCACATTGCAGGTCTTCTACTTCCGACACGAGACGACCGAGGCGCAATCGGCTCGAGTGGCGGTCCTCGCACGGAAATGGGAGGAGCTCGCACTACCGCTCCCGCCGCTTGAAGAGGGAACCCGCCTGAGGATCGACCCTCCCGGTGTCGACGGCTCGTGTACGATCGCATGGCTGGAACTTGCCGAGCGCCGGTTGTTGCCCGTGCCCAAATGGACCCCTCCGCCGCCCGCGCCCTCATCCAACGTCAAGACGGTACGATCCGGCGCTCTCGTCCTTCGCCATTCCACCACAAGCGGAGCGGCGTATGGGCTGACCGTCGGAGGCAGTCTGATGGCCGCAGGATGGTCTCGGCTTCCGACCGCATACGAGGCCGAGGGCAAGATGCGCTGGTTCGATCTTGCGCGGATCGGACGGACGAAGGTAACCACGCAGGGCGCGGCGCTCCACGTTGCGGTTCGCGGCGTCGACCCGGATGGAGGCCTCTGGACCTACAGCCAGACGTTTCGGCCGGCTGCGCGGGATGGCGGCATCGACGTCGTCAGCCAGCTCTCCTGCAGCCGCCGTCGCACCGTCTTTTTCTTTCCCATGCTCGCGATCTTTCCGGGGCATGGATCGTATGGCCATAAACGGGAACGTGCCCTCTTCGCGGGCGTTGAGTACCTCGATCCGCCCGACACGAGCAGTTCCGAGGCCGACCTGATCGGCGAGCAGTCCAAGCGCCTGGCGCCGGATCAAGCGAAGCTCACGCTGCCGCTCATGGTCGTCCAGGCAAACCATCGCTATATCGGCATCATATGGCGAAAGGAACCCTGGCTGGCAGCCGCTTTCGACTCGCCGGATCGGTCGTTCGGCTCCCATGCGAATGCCCAGGCCCTGATCATCCCGGGCTCCGATGGCCTGAACCGCTCCGAAGGGAGCCTGTTCCCCTACACCGGCTATCCCATGAAATCGGGCGTCCGCTTGATCGCCCATGCGACGATCATCGGAGGCTCGGGCGCCAGCGTCCTTCCGGCAGTGCAGAGATGCGTCCAGGAGATCGGCCTGCCGCCCGTGCCCGAGACGGGCCTGACGCGAACGCAGTATGCGCGTTGGGCCGCTCACGGTTGGCTCGATTCGAAGATCCGCGATGGCGCCCGATTCCGTCATGCCTACTGGCCGGGCGTGGCGAGCTTCCCGCCCACGGTCGCGGCTGATGCAGCCCTCTGGATGGAATGGTTGGCCAGGACCTGTTCCGATCGCGCCCTGAGCGACCGCCTGAACGCAGAGGTAGAGGATGTCCTCAACCTGACTGATCCAGCCAGCCGCAACCAGGCCTCCGTCTCGCACGTGACCTACCCCGCTACGGCTCTCCTGTTCGGCGACGTCGCAAAGAGTATGCTTCGGAGCCGGCAATCCGCCGCTCAGGCGCTGAAGCGATTCGCCAGGGATGGGACCGTGCCGTACCAGGCCTCCAGCACCGACTACGGCAGGACGCATTACGAACGACACGCGAACGGATTGACTGCACCGATCGTGGCGGGCATCCTGATGGACGCCGTATATGCCGGCGACGGCGATCTGATAAAGGCGGGTATCGAGCGCCTCCGTGGGCTCGACCGATACACGAACAGCGCCCCGAGGGGCGCCCAGACCTGGGAGGTGCCGCTCCATACGCCGGACATTCTAGCGTCAGCCTGGCTCGTGAAAGCCTACCTGCTCGGCTATGAGATCACCGGCGAAAAAGCATTCCTCAACAAGGCGATTCACTGGGCATGGACCGGGGTCCCCTTCGTCTACCTTGTACGCCCGACCGCTGGCCCCATCGGCCTGTACGCGACCATCCCTGTTCTGGGTGCGACCGGCTGGGTTGCGCCGAACTGGATCGGACTTCCGGTGCAGTGGTGTGGGCTGGTCTACTCTGACGCCCTATATCGCCTCGCCGGGTACGATCCCAAAGGCCCATGGAAGCGGCTGGCCGACGGCATCACAGCCTCCGGCATCCAGCAGAGCTGGCCTGCAGGCGATCGTGATCTACAGGCGCTGCTCCCCGATTCGGTGACGCTAAAATCCCAGACGCGCAACCCGGTCGCCATCAATCCCGGCACGGTTCAGGCGAACGCGATTCAGCTGCTGGGCGGCCCAGAGGTCTTTGATTATCGCATTCTACGCGATCCGAAGATCACCATCCTTGCGCCGGCGAAGCTCACGGAACTGTCGCCGGGGAACGGCCTTGCTGCGTATAAGGTCGAGGGCTGGCCCGATCGTCCCTATCATGTCCTGATTCACGGCGTCCCCTCCGTTGATCGGATTCGCGTGAACGATCAGCGCCCCTCCGAGGCTGAGATCGGCCCTGGCGCCGCCCATATCATCCTCAGGCTGCGTGGTGACGCACGGATCGCCATTCTCCGCTGATGCCTCAACAAGCGAGACGTATCGCGATACTCGGCTCCACGGGTTCCATCGGAACCCAGACTCTGGACGTGGTTCAGCGCCTGGGCGGTCGGATTGAGATCGTCGCTCTAGCCGCACATCGCAACATCGCCCTGCTCGCCGAACAAGCCCGGCGCTGGGATGTGCGACACCTGTGCGTCGCGGATGAGGAGACGGCCGCCCGATTGTCCGGGGAAGCGGTTCCACCCGGCTCCGTTGTCTACTCCGGACGGGACGGATTAACCTCGGTGGCGACGCTACCGGATGTCGACACGGTGGTCGTCGCGGTGGCCGGAGCCGTCGGGATCGAGGCGACTCATGCCGCGATCGCATCCGGTAAGACCATAGCGCTGGCCAGCAAAGAGGTCCTCGTCGCGGCTGGTGAGCATACGATGCAGCTCGCACGCGAACATGGGACCAGCATCGTCCCGATCGACAGTGAGCACTCCGCCATCTTTCAGTGCCTACAGGGCGCTCCTCCCGGCAGCGTTGCTGAGTTGATCCTTACGGCGTCGGGCGGCCCCTTCCTCCGTGCGACGGTGGAGCAAATGCGCGAGGCCACGCCGGACGAGGCGTTGCGACATCCGACATGGAACATGGGCGGTCTGGTCACCGTCAACTCGGCGACGCTGATGAACAAAGGGCTGGAGATCATCGAAGCGTGCAGGCTATTCAATATGCCGCCGGATCGCGTGCACACGCTGATCCACCCGCAGAGCATCGTGCATTCCTTGATCCGGTTCGTCGACGGCTCGGTACTGGCCCAGATGGGCCTGCCCGACATGCGGCTGCCGATCCAGTACGCGCTGCTGTATCCCGAACGGCTCGATACGGGCTTGCCGAGACTGGAGCTCGCCGACTGGAGCCCATTGACGTTCGAGCAGCCCGACGACGAGAGATTTCCTGCGATCTCGATCGCACGCGAAGCGCTGGCGGCAGGCGGCACGATGCCTGCGGTCATGAACGGGGCCAACGAAGAGGCGGTCGCCATGTTCCTGGAACGCAGACTTCGCTTCTTCGGTATTATGGAGGTAGTCCACGCCGTCATGAATGCCCATGTACCCGGCCCAGCTCGTTACGCCGAAATCCTGACCGCGGATCGCTGGGCCCGATCCATGGCGCGTTCGCTGGTCGATGGCCCACAGGATTGCGATAACGGAACCGCGGGGAGCGCTGCATGACCGACCTACTGCTGGGTTTTGTTTTTCTGATCATCACGATAAGCCTGCTGGTGCTCGCGCACGAGGCCGGTCACTTTTTCGCCGCCCGGCTATGCCGGATGCGCGTGGAGGACTTCTCCCTGTTCTTCGGCAAGGTCATCGCTCGACTGGGCCGATGGGGCGATACCGAGTTCCATCTAAGAGCAGTCCCCTTCGGCGGCTTCGTCAAGATCGCGGGAATGGAACCGGAAGAGGTGGCAGCCGGGGTACCCGTGCTTCGTTCGCTTGTGGACGCCTCTCGGGGTGCGGGTTCGGATATGGACCGTACCCTTCGACGCATCTCCCGCGATGCACTGGTGAAACTCGATCCGTCCGACATTGGAGGCGAGGTCCGTTCCTTGATCGTCCGCGCGATCGGTGAGGAGCGCCAACTTACGTCTGCGGGTCGTACGGAGCTTACGTTCCTGAAGGGCTCTCCGGAGATCACGGAGTCTGAGCGACAGCTGATGGAGCTCGTTCTCAACGCGGACGCCCGACGCGCGGATCACGGACTATTCAGCTCGAAACCGCTGTACCAGCGTGCGTTTGTGATCGTCGCGGGCCCGGTTGCCAGCCTGCTGTTCGGGTACTTCATCTTCTGCCTCATGGGCGTCACCGCGGGACTCCCGACCGCCGATAGCCAGACAACGAATCAGGTCGCTGAAGTGATCTCCGGCGGCGAAGCGGATCGCGTCGGCGTGCGAGTCGGCGATTACATCGTCTCGCTTGACGGGACACCGATCCGCTCCGGTAAGCAGCTGGTCGATGCGATTCACTCCAGAGCCGGCGTACCGACCGAGATCACGGTCCGCAGAGGTTCGACCACCTTCACTGCAACGGTGACGCCGAAACCGCGGGTATTCCGGGAGAAGGACGGTACAAAGGTCACATGGGGTTTGATCGGCATCGCGGCGAACATCGAGCTCAAGCGTGTCGGGATCGTGGAGTCCGTTCGGGTCGGCACCCTGACGACAGCGGCGTTCGTGAT
This sequence comes from Chthonomonadales bacterium, assembly GCA_013360745.1. Classification (GTDB taxonomy): domain Bacteria; phylum Armatimonadota; class Chthonomonadetes; order Chthonomonadales; family CAJBBX01; genus JABWBA01. Next base: position 5,838 of record JABWBA010000085.1, read on the forward strand.
GAAGATGCTCGAGGTCCTAAGCGATCATCGGGAAGCGAAGGAAAACGTCGGCGGCCCCATCGCGATGGGACAGATGGCCACTCAGGTTCAGCGTCTCGGATTGGGTCCGATGATGCTCCTCGCGGCCCAGTTCAGCATCAGCCTCTGCATTCTGAACTTACTTCCGATACCGGTTCTCGATGGCGGCCAGCTGCTCTTGATCCTCGTGGAAGGTGTTCGTCGGCGCAAGCTCTCGCCGCGCGAGGTCTACAGCGCCCATGCAGTCGGGTTGGGGATCCTGGTGTTGCTGATACTCGCCGTAACCTACAACGACATTGCGAGGATCATGCGAGGTTAGCCGTCGGGACAAAGAGGTCCTCTGGTTCAGGTGCCGATCTCGCGAAGCTCGCGCTATTGGCGAGTGATCGATGGCCTCGTGAGCACGACCATCAGGGTGTCGCCCGATCGCATGGTGATCGGGCTCTCAAACGTCAGGACGATCATACCGCCAATCTGCGCCATTTCTACGGGAATCGGATTGGCGCCGAGCGTTACCGAGACCCCATCGGGCCGCTCCCCGGAAGGCAGCACTCCCAGGGTCAGACTGCGCAAGCCGCTGAGCGGCAGGCCGATCTCGTCGCGGCGCTCTGGTTCGATCCATCCCGGCGTCGAAGTGGTCGGCAGAACTCGGTCGAGCCGATATTCGATCAGCGCCCGTACGGACGTCCGCAACACATTCAGGGATGCCCAGTATCGGGGATCAAAGACAGGTCCGGTGATCTCACCGACCGCTTCGCCGAGGGACGGCCTGATGGTCAGCGATCCGGACCGAGCGTCATAGCGACAGCCCAGCCGATTGGCCCATGACACCCACGCAGAGGAGGATGTCGCTCCTGCAATCGGCTCCGGGAACGGGGTCATAAAGGGCTGCGCCCTTGCAGCCACTGTGGTGTCATTGGCCGAGGCAGCGAGATTCGCAAGAGGGATCAGCCACGCTCCTGCCGCTCGCCGGCCTGCTGCAAGGTCATCCAGAAGCTGTAGAGCCTCGGATCGCTTGAGCTTCCAGACCCGCGCCAACCATGGACCATCCTGTGTCGCCTCCTCATGCTGCCACGCCGGCTGGAACCAGGCTACGCCCGTCTCCCTTTTGCCGTTCGTCTCGTCGGTGTCGGCGTGAGCTGCCAACTCCAGGGCGTTGAGACGCGGGAAGAAGGTGATGAGACATGCGCGAAGCCGCTCCTCTCTCGGATCGGGCGTTGCCATCCCGGGTGTCAGGCACAACCGCAGTCCCGCCGTGAGGCCCTCGAGATCATCGGGCAGCGCCGGTAGTGACGAGGCAGCCAGATCCTCCAGCTCCGCGGCAAGGCTTGTCAGCGCTTGAGCGCCGAATGATGACGCCTCGATACGGCGTTGCCACTCGCAGCTGAGCGCACGGTTCATGAAACGATCCTCGAGGGCGTTGCGCCCGACTTCCTCCGCGTTTCGATACCTCAGGGTATAGACGTTGCGGAAGCGCGCTCCAGCGGGATCGTAATACGCCGGAGCGTACCATGCGATCGCGAACGGGATATCCTGGACTTCATCCGGCTTGAGCTGGACCCGAACGGCCACGCATCCAGCCGGATGGATCTCCCCTTCCACTCCGGCCAACGTATCCCCGGAAACATGACCCGTCTCCGAGAACCCGGCCCACCATGAGGGTAAGGAACTCGCTGCATTCCATGCGGCGGTCGTGACGGCGGCCGTACTGGTCGGATATGCGGCGAGCAGCGCTTCAGAACCGCGGGTGTTGTAGATACGTAGATCGGCCACTTTGCGGTCGACGAGAGGCCCCGCCTCAAACAGCACACCCGTAATACCGGATCGCGTTGGAGCTGCAGACGCCCGCACACCCGTTCGATCCGGCATGTGCCCCTGTAGTCCGGAGATGCCCAGACTCGGCTGAGAGGACAGGGCTACTGAGGCGTTGACGGGCTCTTTGATCAGGTTCCGCAATCGGTAGGTCAGGACGACGCAGGGAGAGGATGACGCCGAAAGATCGCCCGGCAGGAGCGCGGCATGCGCGGTGAGCGACACCGAGACGGGCAGACCGCCGGAGGCGTAGACGACCTCCGCAACAGGATAGTGAAAGGTTGTCCGCTCGACGGATGAGCCGGGTAGGCCGTAGGGTGACGTCGCCCCGAGAATCCGAGCTGCCGATCGGCCCTCGGCCTCGGTCCAGATAGCGGCGAAGTCGCCCGGTTGGCCCTCGGGCAACGGCGGCAAATAGGCTCGTCTCGCCGACGGTCCAAAGGAGCCGTTCTTCGCGATCGATATCCAGCCAGCGCCAAGGCCGCCCAGGCGTATGATCTCCGCATCCAGACGCTGCGGAACCGTCGCTCGCGCCGGGCCGAATACGAGGTAACCGAGTACGACGGCGAGGGCGACACCGAATCGGGATGCGCTTCGCACTCTGGCCCTCGCACCGATATCGATTGTGATCAGGACCCTTGCGAGATACGCGTCACCTTGATCACGCGATGGGTCGTCCAGGTCTTGCCGCGCCACTGGACATCGGCGGTCACCTGATAATCGCCGGTCTGGGTCGCCGAAGGGACAATCGCGGTATAGACGACCCGGATCGTCCCATCTTCACGGTGAATGTTGACGCTCCGCTTCGGCTTGCCCTTGATCTCCCAGCTTGCCGGAGGGGTGATCACCACATCCGCTTTCTTGAAGCCGGGCACAGCCGAACGTACGGTCACCGTTAGCTTGATCTCCGTCGGGCCGATCAGCGCCACCTGCGGCGGCTCGGCGTCCAGCTGGATCTCAAACTGCTCCTGCACCGAGAAACTGGTATTGGCGGCAACCGTGGATCCGTCGTCCATCACCGCCGTGACTTCAAACTGATAGACGCCCGGGATGATTGTGTCCGGCAGCGGTGACGAGTACCGGAGTCGGGTCGTCTTCAGGCCGTTGACGGCTGGAAGGGCCACCTCGCGCAGGGTTTTCAGATAGTTCTGCGCCGGACCGATGCCCGTCCAGCTCACCGAACGGATGGTCCGGGGCGTATCCACCTGGTTGATAAGCTCCAGCGTCGCCTCCAGGTCCTGACCAGATACGAGTTGACTATCGGCAAGGCTGAGTCGAGGGACAATACCTGTGGCGCCAACCGCACGCGACTCGACGAGGTTGATATCGAGCAGCAGGTGCGGCTCGTAGGGCGCCGTGGATACGGGAGTGGTTCCGGCAGGAAGGAAGTCCGCGCGAAAACCGAGCAGGGCTCCCGGCCGTAACGATAGCCCGGCCATCCCGCGCGGTACGGCCATCTCGACAACCTGGCCCGACCCGGCCCGACGGACCATCAGGGCGATGTCCGCGGCTTTGATCGCGCTATCGTTCCAGATCGGTGCATCTCGGTTCACTGCCGCATCGAGCACACGCACCGTCAGGGGAGCGCTCGCAGCCGTGTCCACGGGGCTCACTACGAGTTCGAGGTTATCGGCTCCTCGCAGCCAGCCATCCCCGGCCGTGTCGACATTCACGATGCACCATGCCGGCGCTTCTGTCCGATAGGCGATATACAGGAAGTCATCGTCCCAGTTCAGGTAGACCGTTCCCACAACCGGCCCATCGCTGATCGTTGCGAACGGCGACCACTCGGTCGGACCGATCTCCCCGTCGAGCGTCGGGCGGAGCTTCAGACGTTGCGGATCGATGGGGTATCGCGGCCGCTCCCGATAGTTGATCGTCACCGAAGGAGTTGCGGCCTGCACGCCGCCGGTCTCCTGACACCATGCCGTGTTGCCAGCGATGATGAACAGACCAACAGCCATCACGGCTACGATCTGGTGCACGATGATGCGACGGATACAGGTACGCACGTTTCCCACCTCCACACTGCAGGACTCAACGCATGGAATCTAGCACCTTTGCGGCCCTGCGTCAAGCGTTCGATCCGCAGCCGTCGGCCCATTCGATGGTTCGATCCATATCGCGCCGCCGTCGGGGCCAATCCGTTTACGGGTAGCCGGAGCCAAGCGGGAAACCCGGATTCCACAGGCTGGTTGGCGCCGAGCCGCTATAATCCCCGGTGGCGAGCAAGGCCTGAAGGGTGGGACAGTTGGCGTTCAGATCGACGAACCTGCCCTGGGTCGCCGCTTCCCAGGTCGAGCCCGGCACAAATGCGCGGACATGGGTATCACAGAACAGAAAGTTCGACGTTCGAGCGTGGTAGTTCTGAGGATGCCCTTCACAGAGGGGCGGCGTGGCGCTCCTGCCCGTGCTGAAGAACGGTGAACCGTTCCGATTGACGTTGTGCAGCGTGTTGTTCTGGGCGGCTTCGTACAGCAAAATGGTCTGCGCCGACGGGTTTGCCATCGTGTCCGGGTTGATCCCTGAAGCCCACTGGTAGCCGCAGATGAGATCACGGCGCTGATACGCGGCCTCGCCGGGATGACAGGGTCGCAGGTAATCGTTCATGACGTAGTTTTGACCGGGAGAGTACACGTTATCGGGACCGGGCAGCGACTTGGGACAGGAGTAGACGTTGTTGGGCCCGCCGTTGCCCCTCTGCCGCACATAGGGCCAGATACCGCCGATATCCTTCCCCAAACCTGTGCTTGAGCTCAGGAGCCAGGCGCTCTGGATCACAATGCCGCCGGGCCATGCGGATGTTCGAAACGTGCCGCCCGGACAGGGCAGCACACCGTCATGATCCGCGGTATACATCAGAAACGCCGTCCCAAGCTGTTTCAGATTGCTCTGACACATCGATTGACGCGCCTTATCACGCGCCTGAGCAAATACCGGGAACAAGATCGCCGCAAGGATGGCGACGATTGCGATAACGATAAGCAACTCGATGAGCGTGAACGCCGAGGATCCAGCGTTGCGCCTCGTGCGTCGTTCCACAGGACCACTCCACGGTGAGCCGTTGCCGGCAGAGTCTCAAGGCCGTGGGCAAGGTTTCGACAAGCCGCGTTATAGTCCTGCATCGAATGCGGCGGGGTCATGAGGGCCAGAGACCGCAGGTTCTGGCCCTCCGTCGGACGACTTGCCGCGCTAGAACCCCAGCTGCCAGCGCAGGCCGAAGGCGTTTTGATCGGCGCCCCGGACGATATCGTATTCCGCCGTCAACCGCTGATTGGGAGCGTAGTCGTACCGAAATCCAAGATCCACCGACCGATAGTCGAGGTCGCCGTAGGTCCGTTGATACCGTATGAACGGGGTCGATTTCGGATCCGCAATCCGTGCCTCGTACATGAGATAGCCGCCATGGTAATCGACCTTTGCGGGCTTGGCAGCGGTGAGACTATCGATGAACTTCGCCGTACAGAACTCGCCGCTGAAGCGCCCCAGCGCCCTGGACCGAACCTGCACCTCGAAGCCAAGCACGTGGCGATCGTATTCGTTCTTATCAGTCGCGACATAGGTACCTAATAGTCCCGACACGCCAACGCGCACCGAGGGGCCGATGCTCTGCGCGATGCGGCCTGCCAGAGTCTTGTTCGCGTTTGCGTCTGCGGTTCGTACGCCCTGTCCGTTAAAGAGAGCTACGGCCCAGTGCGTATCGGCGGCGGCGTTCGCCGAGGACTGGACACTGACTCCGATGTCCCGTTCGTTGATGGCCACGCGATCCATGGCAAAGGAAAGTTCGAGTGGCGATCGGCGCGCGGCCGTATCCTCCGCGGTCTCGATGCCGAAGGGCAGGGCGAACTGGCCAAAACGAACGACGCCCAGGCCAGGGACCAGTCGTTCCGCATAGGTGTCCATCAGGATCACGTTCGACGCCCCGGAACCGGCCTTGCCCGTTCCTGCCTCGATCTGCAGCTGCAGCTTGGTGAGCGGATCGATCGTCCCGATGATGGTCGGTCGAGCGCGACGCAGGCGCAGGTTGGAGTAGCCTCCAACTGCGGATTGGCCTTCAGGAAACGTGGCATCCAGCTGCAAGAAGCCTTTGACAACGATCCGGTCATACCACGAAACCGGCTTCTCGGCTGCATCCGCGGCGAGCGCGGGTGTGGTCAGAAGGGGAAGCGCGAGCGCCCCCAACCATCCTGCGGCGAGGCGAACTCGCCGATGGAGATTGCGCATGTTGTATTCCTCCGATCAATATTGCGAACCCCGGGTGCGATAGCGCGTACCTCCCGGGGATCGCTGTTACCGTGTACGCAACGGCCCGATCGTGATGATTGGCCAGTCTATGCTAGCCTTCGTCGCTTGTGTA
>JABWBA010000086.1 GCA_013360745.1 Chthonomonadales bacterium
GCTTGATGTGGTCTTGCTCATCAGATCGTTGATGGTAAGGCTTGTCCCACCATACGCTTCGATCCTTCCCGCTCGCAGTCCGGCCAATGCGCTCATGGGATCGGGGAAGATCAGGATTCTGTCATCCGGGATGCCGCACTTTTTGGCGTACTCTCTCTCGACCGTTCCGGCTACAACTCCCAAGCGCGCTTCCGGATTGCCGGCGATATCCTCGTAGCCGTGGAGGGAAAGCGGATTCCCCGCAAGCACCATGAAGGCTTCCCCGACACTGTAAGTGGGGTTGGAGAAAAGGATTTGCGCGCACCGCGCCGGCGTGATGTACATACCGGCCGCGATGATATCAAACCTCCTCGCCTTCAATCCCGGGATCAACGAGCCGAATTCGGTAAGGACCCCTTCGACTTTCTCCACCCCCATCCTCTTCAAGACCACCCGGGCAATCTCGGGCGCCTCCCCGGTCACACACCCCGACAATTGATCAAGGTATGCGTAAGGAGCCTCGTTGGCGTATCCGATCCGCACAACCCCTTCCCGGCGAATCCGATCAAGGGTCTGCTTGCGTCCCTCCACCGCGCCCTCGGGGTCCTGATTGGAGCTACAGGAACAGTGGAGAACGGCCGCGACAACCGTGAACAGCAGACCCCGGAGCCGCATTCCTCACCTCCGCCCGAGCGAGGCCGGTTCACCTCGAGTTGCGATAAAGTCCGGGCGGGGAGGTAGCCCGGAGAAGGGGTCCACTAGTTGATTCGAGACCGCGTTATAGACGAAGAAGAGGTTTGTGCGGCGCTCAGGCGGCGTCTCCAACGCGAGGGGCATGAGATCACCACGGCCAGCAATGCCGAGGAAGCGCGGATGATCCTCCACTCACGCCCGAAAGCCTTCGATGCGGTTGTAACGGATATGTCCATGGAAGATCCCGATAGCGGCTTGAAGGTACTCAGCGACGCCATCGCCAGGGATCTCTTTACCGAGGTGATCGTCTTGACCGCATATGGCAACGTCTCCAATGCCGTCGAATCGATGCGCAGGGGCGCCTTCGATTATCTCGAAAAGAACGTTCCCGGCGTCGACACCTACGAAGTTCTCGTGCTCAAGGTGGAGCAGGCGATGGAACGCCGCCGAGCCGCGCTGCGCACCGTCAACCGTCTTGAGCAGCAGGCAGGGCGAAGCAATAGCGGTCCTGCCTAACGATAGGCATCCGGCGTAAAGTGGGCCACAGGATCTTCTACACGGACCTTTCGTACGGAACCGCCGGCCGTCAAGATCAGCGTCCATCCCCGTGCGTTCGAATCGTTGTCCCACCAGCTCGCATGAAAGGCGGTTGCCCAGTGCCATTGGCAATCGGCCAGCGGTGTCAACTCATCCCACTTGCCCGGGCCGAAATCGGGAAGCGGCATCCACCAGCCCAGTTCGATCGCACGCGTCCATCGGGGTACGTAGTCATAGCTGACGCCGGAGCTGAGGAACGAGATCCCTTCCAGCCTATCGGTGCCAGCATGACGCCCTTGGAGTGCATCGTTCGGGCAGACAAGGGGACGGGGATCGCCAAGGTAGTGCGGCGCCAGACTCGAGAGACGCAGAGGATATGCCTCGTAGTCCTCTCGGTACAGACGGGCAGCGACGCCGATCTGACGGAGGTTCGAGGTGCAGCCCGTCCGACGAGCCATCGCCCTTGCCGACCAGAGGACGGGCAGCAGGATCGACGCGACGATCGCGAGGATCGCCAGTACGACCAGCGTCTCGATCAGGGTGAACGCCTTCATTCGTCTCTGTGCTCTTGGTCCCTGTCGGAGCGTCCAGCGACCGCGCGAGCAGCCGACACCGCCCCGTGCGTTAGACGCTCGATGGTCCGATATCGGATACAGTGTGCGTATCCGGATATGGAACAGGTAGGCGTCGCATGAGGCGGAGAACGTCGCTGATCCTCGTCGTGGCGGCCATGGCTCCGGTCGGCATTGGGATATCGATGGGCGGCGATCGGGTTCGGGATCGCCGGCCCTCGGCATCGACGTCTGTCAGCCGTCAGCGATCGGAGGTCGAAGCGGATAGAGGATCCGCTCAGGATGGTCTGGGCGCCCATGCTCCGTTATCGCTCCGGATCATCGCACCGACTACGTGTCGGCCGGGGCGCGGCTTCCCGGTTCGGTTCGTCCTATGCGATCAATCGGGAACGCCGCCAGCGCAGCCGTTTACGGGCCCGATCGAGATCGCCGTCCCGCCCGGTATGACGGGCCTTCCCGAGCGCCTCGTGTTTCAACCCGACGACGATTCCGTGCTGGTGCAGGAGGGGGTCACCATTGGGCAAGAGGGTATCTACCGTATCCGAGCTCGTCGTGCGTCGTCGGATGTCGTCGAACCGTGGCTCGAGGGCAATCCGACGGTCTGCCGGGTGGATGATCGGCCGTCGGTCCGCTGGGGAAGCCTGCGTGGGGATGGATCCGATGGTCCCGAAGGTGGACGACATCCGGAGGCGTACTTGCGGGACTGCCGACGGATCGGCGGCCTTGACTTCGCGGGTCTATCCATGCCGATCGACCTATCAACGCGGTCTGGCGAGCGTGGCGGCGATCGCGCCGGATCGTCGCCGAGTCTCGAGGTGGCGTGGAATGCGCTGTCCGGCGCCGTGCGCGCAGCGAACGGGACGGACCGGTTTACAGCGATAGCCGGCGTTACGATACCGATGGCCTCGCTGGGATCCGTTGGAGCCTACTTCAAGGCTGGACTGCCAGGATGGTCCCAACTAAGCCGGCTTTCCAGCGTCGTGTGGCCGTGGGATCCCGTCGTCGTGGACGGTCTGCGGCCATCACTGATGATCGCGCATCTGGATGCGGCCTCGATCCCCTACACGGCTCTGGGCGTGCGGGGAAGAGGTTCTGTATCGATATTAGAGTGCTACTCCTCTGCGGGCATGTCGTTCCCCGGCTATGGCGTCACCGACCCGGTTCTCGGAGGAGTCACCGATCCGCGAGCCATGAGTCTGTTTCGCGTGGCGGGTCGCGGCTTCTCGGTTGGGCTTGCGGGCGACGGCGGCGCCGCTTCCGGCCTGCCGGGCATCGATCCCGCCGTTGGAGCGCCCCATGGATCGGCTCGGCCGCCAGGATTGACGGCGGTCCTGACGGATGGGACCACGGCCGAGGCGCTTATCGACGCCTATCATAGGCGCCGGGTCTACGCAACCTCCGGCGCCCGGATCTATCTGGATGTCCGCATCGGCGGCGCCGGCATGGGCGAGGTCCACCATACCGATCATGAGGCGAAGGCCGTAATCTCGGTGGCTGGAACATCGGAGATCCGATATGTGAACCTTTTCGACGGCGAACGGGTCCGGACCCAGTTTCGACCGACGGGCAAACGGGATCTCGACCTGTCGGTGTCGTTGGGCGAACCTGCCGCGGAGGCGCAACCGTTTCTCGTCGAGGTGATCCAGGCCGATGGACATCGCGCATGGTCATCGCCCATCTGGGTACGCCGTCGGTCGCTGCCGGACCTCCGATGGGAGCGGACCGCGAAGGGGCGAGCCGTGCTCGTCAACGGGGGCTCCTCAGCCGCGCGCTCCGTTACCGTCGTCGGCCACCCGAGCGCATATCCGTTCCTGCGGCCCTTCGATGAACCGTACGGTCCGATACCGGACCGCGCGGACGCCGCGCTCCGCGTCGTTCGGTACGACGATACGCGCGCCCTGGTCTTTGTGCAGTATCGACGGCTTGAGGGCCACCTCACGATCACAGGCCTGAAGGCGATTCTGGCGGAGGCTGGCCGCAGTTCCCCCGAAGGCGCTGGGCCGGAGCCGGTTGGCGGCGGGCGATGGCGTCTTCGCGCTGGTGCGGATACGCGAGCGTGGCAGACGGCCTGCTTCGATGTCACGATTGGTCCGAGGAAGCCAGCGGCGCTGGTACTGGAGATCGGCGCTGAGCAGACCGTCTGGCTGCAAGGGGCGGTACAGCGCGGTCGGAAGTTTCGCATGCCGCTGAACGGCGTGGACCGACAGGTGACCTCGCGAACCCTGCGGCTACCGCTTCTGAAGCCGGGCGGCCGCTGGGAGATGCCGGTGACGCCGCTCATCTGGGCCGCCGATCCCGATGGTCGAATCGCTGAGAGCAACGAAGGGAACAACCTGTACATCCCTATCGCACGACGCTGACCGCGAGCCGTCGATCGCGAACTAGGGGAATGGTGCGGCTTCCGTCCTCGTCGCCTCGTTATTGAGATCGATCCCTTCGAGCCATTGGCCCGCCACGAGCCCAGCGGCGCCGGCGGCGAGGAAGAACGCCCGCTCTTCCTGAATACCTCGACCCATCGTCGTGACTTCGATGCCGGTGGCAAGAAGGGCTTCGAGAGCCGGCTCGGCGTGGACGGTAATCACCTCGTGTCGATGGAGGATGCCCATCGAACTGAGGCGTCGACGAAGCGATGCGTCCTCGGGCGACGACAGTCGCGGGATCGGCACGAGCGCAGGGCAGAGCGTGCCGCAGCTAAGAACGGTGCCGGTGTGATGGCTCAGGCCTACATGCCTCGGCCGCGGGTCTGCGAAACTCAGGCGCACCGCGGCGATGGGCGTGGCGTCAAGGCCTGAGGCGGCGTTCAGCGCGATCGCCTGGTCCATGCCCGAAAAGCCGAGCGGGGTCTCCGTTCCGGCGTTGCCGGGGCCCTGTCCGACGATCGCTATGTCGCATTTCGCGACCGTCTGGGCTGCCGCGAGCGCGGAATAGATGTTGACCGCCTCCAAATCGCCGCCGAACGCCTGCCCTGCCGTGATGCAGCAATCGATCAAGCCCCGCTCCCGCATCCGCGGAATGAGGCGGCTCAGCGCGGCGGGCAACGCCGCCCCGTCCGTCATGATATAGGCGATCCGCGCATCGCCATCGGTCTGCCATTTCGCCGCGGCGGCGATGGCGGGGATCTGACTGTGCAGCTCCGCGCACACGACGGGCATGGCTGACAGCGTTGCGAACCGGCGCATCGCACTATGGTGCGGGCTCTCGGGCGCTTCGACTGCGGCAACGGGGACCTGCAGCGGCGTATAGCGGAGCTTCATGATATGCCCGGGTGGCTCGGCGCGCCGAACGGGCCGATCGACCGAAACGACAAAATCCGTACCGCCGGTGCCCAGAGCGAGTTCCACCGCCCAGGTGTTCAGCAGCACCCGATCGCCCGCCAATACGGGACCGATCAGTTCGGTATATGCGATCGCATGCCGCACACCGCACTCGGTCCGCACGGTGAGTCGCAGGGCCTCCGGGGCGCTTGCGTCTACGGTCTCGACCTGTCCCTGGATCAGGGCCAACATCAGGATGAAGCGGCCTCCTTGATGATAGCCACGACCCATTCCGCCGTCGCCACCAGGTCGCGGACATCGATCCGCTCGTCATGAGTGTGGACATCAGTCATGCCGGTGCCGAGCACGCAGGCGGCCATGCCGATGCTGTTGAATACATTCGCATCGCTGCCGCCGCCCACGGAGCGTGTCCGTGTCGGCAGTCCCATTCGTTCGGCTGCTCTCAATGCAAGGGCTACGTTCGGGGCATCCACGGCGATATTGTAGGCATCGTACTGATGGTGGATGTCGATCTCGGCGGTTGCGCCATAGTGACCAGCCGCCTCGTTGAACGCATCGACCATGTCCTGGACCTGGACCTCAAGCTTGCGGGGATCCCTGCTGCGGGCCTCGGCTCTGAGCTGGACCTCGGCGCAGATGATGTTCGTGGCGTCGCCGCCCTGGATGACGCCAACGTTGGCTGTCGTCTCCGGATCGATTCGGCCCAATCTCATCCGATCAATCGCGCGGGCCGCCGCCTGGATCGCCGAGATCCCCTTCTCCGGCTCGGCGCCCGCGTGTGCCGGGCGACCGATGATCCGGACGTTAAAGCTATCCTGTGTCGGTGCGCTGGTTACCACGCTGCCAACGGGCGGCCCGCTGTCCAGAACGAAGCCGAATGACGCTTCGATCAGACTCCGGTCCAGCGCTTTCGCTCCGAGCAGGCCGATTTCCTCGCATACGGTGAAGACCGCCTGAATCCCTCCGTGCTGGAGGTTCTGTTCCTGTACCACGCGGAGAGCTTCCAGAATCGGAGCGATTCCCGCTCGATCATCGGCGCCCAGTATCGTCGTTCCATCGGTCTTGATCCAATCACCGTCACGGATGATCGTGATCCCTTCGGTCGGCTCTACGGTATCCATGTGGGCCGCCAGGAAGATCATTGGACGGTCCGGCAGGGTCCCGGGCAGTGTCGCAATCAGATTCCCCGTTGTGCCGCCGACGACATCGCCCGCGCGATCGCGCACGCAGCGCAGGCCAAGGGCCTCGAGGGCGCTCTGCAGGTGGTCTGCGATGGCAGCCTCGCGGCGGGCCGGGCTGTTGATCAGGCACAGGTCGGTAAAGGTAGAGATCAGGCGTTGTGGTTGGACCATTAGGATTTCCTATCGGGTGAGTGTTACCTTATTCAGTCCCCGAGGTGCATCAGGGTTATTCCCGCGGGTTCTGGAGAGATGGTACGCCAAGAGCTGTCCCGGCACGATGAACGGCAGGGGACTCAGGAGTTCCGGTATCCCGGTGATCGGGATCTGAACTCGGGTTGTCGCGGCCTCAAGGGCGTCGGAACTGGCTGCGATAACGATCAACTCAGCGCCCCGCTCCGTAAGCTTGTGCGCCAGGTCGACCTGAGAGGCAAAGGCCTTGCCTTCCGGGGCGAAGAGAATGCAGGGGAAGCCCGCATCTACCATGGCGATAGGACCGTGGAGGAAATCGGCTCCCGAGTACGGTTTCGCCAGTATATAGCAGGTTTCCGTCAGTTTGAGAGCGGTTTCCAGTGCTGTGGCCTGATTGATGCCCCTGGCCAACACGGCGCATTCCTCCATGTACCGGTAGCGTTCGACGGCGCCGTGGAGATACTCCTCGAGGTCGAGCGCGCTCCGCATCGCTTGCGGTATCTTCGCCAGGCCCTCCTGCAGTTCAACGTTTCTGGTAAGGGATGCTACGAGGAGCGCCACCACAGCCAGCGACGTCGTGTAGGTCTTCGTAGCAGCGACGGCCTTCTCATCCCCGGCCCGACACAGGAGCGTATGTTCGCTAACCCGTGTAATCGCCGAGTCCCGGCTGTTGGTGATGCAGGCGGTTAGGGCGCCGGCTTTACGCGCGGCCGCGAGCACATGGACGACGTCGGTACCCTGCCCCGACTGTGAGATGCCCATGACCAGGGTGCCGGGTGCGGCGGGCGTTGCATCATACAGCGTATAGACCGATGGAGCCGCCAGAGCGACCGGAATGCCTGCCACGATCTCGAAGAGATACTTGGCATAGGTTGCCGCGTTGTCCGAGGTGCCGCGCGCCGCGATGATCACGTGTTTGATGTCCCGATCGCTCATCGCGCGGACGAGAGCCTGAACGCTTGACTGTTCGAGCTCGAGAGCTCGTTCGATCCAATCCGGTTGCTCGCGAATCTCCCGTACCATGTCGTTCATTAGCCTATCTCCTGTCGGTAGCTCTATACGCTGGCTCGGCCCGCATAGGCGCTGAGCACTCGGGCCGTCAGGCGCTCGCCGGGCGCGAGACCGCAAACGTCATGCAGGACGTTCCGTATGCCGTCCGAGGCGATCCTTTGTTGAAGTCGCTGGGCTGAGGGATCCTCGGCCGGATCGAAACGGAGCGCCTGGCCGATGACTTCCGCCAGCGCGATGGGTTCGACTTGTTCGCCTTCACACATTCGGGCGGCGCCCACCAATCGATCATTCGGGGCCAGCTTCCGAATCGGGTCTCGAGCGAGACGAAAGCAGGTGTCGCCGAGTTCCACATTGGCGAATCGTTCGAGAAGATCCGCGATATGCGCCTTGTGCTCCTCCGGGCTGAGCCCGAAACGGGCGATCAGCGCCGTACCTGTCTCCGTGAGTACCGCATCGAGCGTCCGTCGCAGACGGCTATCGCGCAAAGCCTGATACCCGTATTCGTGCCCGGCATGCCATCCGAGGTAGCCTAGCGTGGCATGGGCGCAGTTATGCGTGTAGAGCTTGCGCGCCTCATGGGCTGCGAAGTTATCGACGGGTTCGACTCCCGCTATATCGGGTAATGCGCCGACGATGGCGGATCGATCGATCGGGAGACGCTTGTAGGCTTCCACGCGCACGAGTAGGGGCCCGTCCTCGGCGACGGTCTGAAGGGGCACCATCCGACTGACCACAGCCTGGGCGAACCCCGTGTTCTCGAGGACGGGTTCTCGGAGGGTACGGGGCAGATTACGCCTGACGTGGGAACGGAGGATCTTGCCCGCGGCATGAAGGTTTTCGCACACAAGGATGTTCAGAGGACTCCCTGTGCGTGTGTGCCGAAGGATCAAACCATCGGCGATCGCCGGAGCCACCGTTCGCAGAGAAGCTGCGCCGACCGCCGTGCAGACGATCGTCGCCCCGGCTACGGCTTCCGCAATCCGTTCGCGATCCAGGCTATGGATCGCGCAGATACCCGTGATAGGCACGTCGCAGGCCCCCGGGCCGACGATCCGGATGATGTATCGGCCATCCCGGTTCAGCCGATCCACGACGGGTTCCATGACATCGACGAACGCAACCTGCAGCCCGCTTTCGTGGAACAGTTGGGCGATGAAACCCCGACCGATATTGCCTGCGCCGAACTGGACGGCGTACGGGGCCTGCGACGCTGCGTTCATGTCTTCCCTAGGGCTCCTTATACAAATCGCGGAGGTGCAGCCGCCGGACCTTGCCGGACACCGCCGCGCTGATGATCATGGTCGATGGACCGCCAAACTCCGCGATCCACTGGAGGCACGCGCCGCACGGAAGAGCTGGCGGATCGGCGGCGCTTACCACTACGACGGCGAGGATCCGACGTACGCCGGCACACACGGCGGACGAAATGGCCGCCCGTTCGGCGCAGAGGCTCAGTCCGAGCGACGCGTTTTCGATGCTGCTGCCGTGAAAGATTCGCGTATCATCGGCAACGACTGCCGCGCCGCAGGCCGTATGTGCGTACGGGGCATAGGCATAACCCCGCGCCCAGGCTGCCAGCGTGACGAGCGCGCTCTCTTCAGCCGAACCCGGGGCGATATCGACATCCGAACGGCGCATGGTTCGACTACTCTTTGAAGACGGCGATCGTGGCGCCGTCTCCGCCGTCTGCATCATCGGCCCGTCGTTGTCCCGCGACGAGCGGATGGGTTCGCAGGTACTCATGGACGAACTTGCGGAGCACGCCCGTCCCTTTGCCGTGAATAATCCGTACCTCGCGAAAGCCGGCGGCGAAGGCATCGTCCATATACCGGTCCAGGATCTGTTCGGCCTCCTCCACGCGCATAGCCCGGATCATGATCTCCCGGTCGACATGCATCGCCTTCTTCAGGGCTATGCCGGTCGCGATCCTTGAGGAGCTCGGTTGGATAGGCTTTGCAGGCGCCGCAATCGGCCGGAGCACGTCGATCGGGAGTGTGGCGCGCATCGAGCCCACCTGCACCTGCGCCTCACCGTGTGCCGGATCCTCCAGGATCCTCCCATCGGCGCCGAGGCTCAATACCCGTACGTGGTCGCCCTTTCGAAAGCGATGGTCCACAGGCGTCTCGGCGATCGGTTCCTCTGCGACATCCTCGGTCAAGGCCGCTACGGCCTCTTGTTTGATCTCAATCAGCTTCTTTCGCGCGGCGGCGCCCTTGCGTGAGCCTTTATTCATCTTCCGCAGCTCCGCGAGGACGTTCTCGGCTTTCTCCGATGTCCGGCGGAGAACCGCGCGAGCTTCGTCTTCCACCCCGCTGCGGATGGTCCGCCTTATGTCGCTGATCTCTGTAGCTCGTCGCTCATAATCGGCCCGATAGCGCTCGGCGTCGCGGAGCGCCGCCGCGGCAGCCTGTTCTTGTTCATAGGCCGCGCGCCGGCTCGCCTCGATCTGCTCCAGCATCGTCGTGACTGTATGCTCATTGGACCCGATCTGGGATTCCGCCTCGCGCGCGACTTCCTCCGGCAACCCGAGACGGCGTGCGATATAGAGCGCATGCGAGCTTCCGGGAATGCCGATGAGGACCCTGTACGCGGGCAACAGGGTCTCACGATTGAACTCAACCGTACCGTTTTCGACGCGAGAGGTCGAATAGGCGTATTCCTTGAGCTCGCCGTAATGGGTCGTAGCGATCACACGCGCTCCCCGGGATTGCAGCCTCGATAAGATCGCACGGGCCAGCGCAGCGCCCTCCGTCGGATCGGTTCCTGCCCCAATCTCGTCCAGCAAGATGAGGCTTCGATCGGCGGCGTCGCCGAGGATCCGCACGAGATTGCGCATATGGGCGCTGAATGTGGACAGTGATTGGCGGATATCCTGCTCATCGCCGATATCGGCATATACCTGCTCAAATACCGCCAGACTGCTGTCGGGTGAGGCGGGGATCTGGAGGCCGCACTGGTGCATGAGCACGAAAAGCCCGACAGTCTTCAACGCTACGGTTTTTCCGCCCGTGTTGGGGCCGGTCAGAATCAGGACATCGAATCGGTCGCCGATCTCGATATCGATGGGCACGACATCGCCTGTGAGGAGAGGATGCCGTGCTGAAAAGAGACGGATGACACCCGGGGGCGCTGAGCTCGGTTCGCGGGCTCCAAGCTTGTCGGCGAATAGCGCTCGCGCGTGGATCAGGTCCAGGTGCGCCAGACACTCGAGCATTGTCCTCAGATCATCACTATGTCGGGCGACCAGTTCCGATAGCTGACCAAGGATACGGACGATCTCCTGCTCCTCTCGGATCGCCAGCTCCTTGAGCTTATTTCCGAGCTCGATGCATGGGCCTGGCTCGACGAACACCGTAGCGCCGCTCGCGCTGACATCGTGGATGATTCCGCCGAACTGAGATCGATACTCCGCCTTGACGGGGATGCAGTACCTGCCCTCTCGGTTGGTGATGATCGGCTCCTGTATGTAGGAGCGGGTCCGCTCGCTGGCCAGAACGGCATTCAGGCGTTCGATAAGGCGATCGTGCGCCTGCCGTCGCTGGCTTCTGATTCGCGCGAGTTCCGGCGAGGCCGTGTCCCGTATCTCTCCGTTATCCGAGATACAATCGGCCACACGCTGTCCGATCATCGGCGGTATCCGCATCGTTGCCGCGATCTCGGCTAGCGCGGGCACGGTCTCCGCCCGGGTCCTCAGATGCTGATGGAGTCGCTGAGCCGCCGCGATCGTCTGGGCGATGTCCAGCAACTCCGCAGGAGGTATAGCCTGGCCTATCACGGCCCGTTCGACTGATTCGCGTATATCGCGAATGCCACCCATAGGCATCGCAGCTCGGTGGTCAAGCAGGTATCGAGCCTCGCGGGTCTCCTGATTTCGTCGTATCACGACGGAAGGATCGGGGGAGGGCGCAAGCGCCAGACAGGCAAGGCGGCCCATCTCATTCGTGGCGAAGGAGGCAGCGCGCTCGAGGACCTCAGGCAGCTCCAGTACCTGTAGTGACCGCTCGTCCATGGGTCATTGTAGCACGGCGGCGATGAGGGGTTGAGGCGGATACAGGCGGATTCAAAGCCGAGACGGTAATCGCGGTACAGCCGAATAACGCCCGAGCGCTGGCCTCACTTACGGATTGCGCCTGTACAAGCGGAGCCGCCCCTCTTGCGAGGGGCGGACCGGTAATCGGCAGCGCCATATCCGGCGCTTACAGAGAGGTCTACCAGTTGACGTTCGGACGGAACAACCATGCGTGGCAGCCATCCCACCAGTAGGATCCGGGGACGCCGTCGGCGTTATAGCCGGTGTACGGGTCGGTGTTGCCATCCGTATTGGCCGGTGTTATGGCCGCGCCGAGGCGCCGCCATTTCGCAGAGCCGTCCGCAGCGACGAAGTTCGCACCGCCGGTGTGCACCCACATCGTCCCCGATGGCGTGAACATCGCGCTGCGTCCGCCGGTG
>JABWBA010000020.1 GCA_013360745.1 Chthonomonadales bacterium
CAACTGCATGTCCGGGTTGGGGAGCAGGATGACCTGCCCGGGGATGACGATCTGGGTAGTCGGGTCTATGCCGGTGGGCGCCTGCGCCTTCGATGGTGGGCTTTGCGCGCGCGAGGCGCTGGACGGGCCGGATGGACATGGTTTGGGACCTCCGCTCTGATAGTACCATGCCCCGAGCGGCGGCCGGCAGGTTGCGCAGATCCCGATGACACCATGTGCACCGATCTCCGGCTTCGCTTTCCATCCCGCACCAGCGGCAATACCAGGTTCTCCCTCCCGCGCGTGGAGCCCGTACTGTGGCCTGCGGGATGCCATGCGCCATGCCAGGTAAAGAGGCTTGCGGCGGCGGAGCTGCGGGGCTCGCTAACGGGGCGGGCTGCGGGTTCGGGTAGGTCGCAGGCGGCCTTCTGTGGACGGGTTCCTGGACCGGTATTCCGGGTGCGCCAGTAAGGTCCAGTCGATGGTTTCGAGATACGACGATCTCGTCTTGATCATCCTCGAGAGGCTTCAGATCGAGTTCGGGAAGATCGAGTTCGGGTATAGCGCTCTCGGTCCGAGGCGGAGGCGCGGCTCCACGGAGCGGAAGCGGCGCTGTCTCTTGACGGGTCTCCGTTGTCGGCTGGCGTAAGGAGATCGGCGGCGGTGCAGCCTCACGAACCGGTTCGGCGGGCTGCGCGCGCAGGCCTATGGCCGGGCTCTCTTCGGTCTGAGATCCGCGAAGAGGGATGCTCTCCGGTGGTCCCGAACGCTGGAGGCGTCCGATTTCCGCCTCTGCAGGTTCTCTCGTTTCGACGGCGGGCGGGCTCCCGGGAAGAGGCCCCGGAGGATCGGCGGGCGGTGTGAGAGTCCGGGTCGGAGGTGTCGATGGGATAACGTGCGGGATCAGCGGCGACGCGAACGGCGTTGCGCTCAGGTCATCGTCGAGACCAAAGCTCGCGTCAGCGCGGTCAGCGCCGATCTGCGGCTGGGGTGGATCGTCGATCCGGGGGCTGGGGACTGGCGGCGGCGCAGAAGCGCGCACCGAGCTGTCGTCCGCCTGGGCGGTCGGCGTAACCGGTTTTGGTGTCTCAGGAGCGGACTCGCGACTGGTTGCGGTGAAAGGTCGGCGACACCAGCTGCAGACATCCGTTGTGTCGCTTTCCAGGCCGCACCACTTACAAAACATTCAAGGTCTCCCGAGCAGGGCCGCTGGTCGCGGCCGTGTACAAGACGTACGCGCAACGCTGGATACTATCCGCATGATTACTTCGTCAGCGCAAGCCTTTCCTGCCTACGACCCTGATCTGGATGGCCCGATTTCGCCGGTCCGTCGAATAACCGATCCGGACAGTACAGGACTCTTTGGCGAATGGCGCATTATAACCTGTCCAACGCCAGGTGTCAACGATCGGTCTCACGGCAGCGATTCCCGTCAGAGAGTATACTGGACGCGCATGTCAAGAGACGCTGTTAAGGGTGGGAGTTGTTCCACCGGCCGGTTCGCACAGTTCGCGGGGCGCGCACTCCGACCGTGGCTTGGCCTTGCGCTTGTATGCGCCGGGTTTTCGCTGCACTCCGGCTTCGCGTCGACGTTTTGGACTGCAGAGTTCCTTCCGAATGTCCTACAGCAGGCCGCTACCAACATCATCGCCGCCGTTGGCATGACGTTCGTCATCATGTCGGCGGGCATCGATCTGTCGGTCGGGTCGATGATGGCCCTGTGCGGCGTATCGCTCGGGCTGGCGTCCAGGGGTGACCTGCCTCCGTTTGTCTCCTATATCGCCGCGGCGCCCGCCGGGGTCCTGACGGCGACGGCGCTGGGCTCCCACGGACGTCGCTGTTCGATCCGCGGCCATCGCTGGGCGGCGACGATCCTGGGCGTCCTCGTAACAGTGTCTCTTGGCCTGGGTATTCAGTGGGCATCGGCCAACGGAGGGGGTCTTCCGCTCGGCGTCGCAGTAGGGCTCGCCGTGGGCGTCTCACTCGGCCTCCTCAACGGCCTCGTCGTCACCAAAGGCGCGGTCCCTCCGTTCGTGGCGACCCTGGGCATGCTGACTGCGGCCCGGGGTCTGACCGTCTATGCCACGGGCGGCAACAGCGTCGGCGGCCTGCCGCAAGCTCTGGGTTCCATCGGCCAGGGCGCCCCGATCGTCCTCATCGCCCTTGGTGCGGCGTTGATCGGAGCCCTATCGCTGACAAGATCACGCTTCGGCCGGTGCATCACAGCCATCGGCGGGAACGAGGAGGCGGCACGGCTCTCCGGGGTCAACGTGCACCTCTACAAGACACTCGCCTATGTCGTATCCGGTCTAACGGCCGCCATTGCGGCCATCGTCCTCACGGCGAAGTTCCGATTGGCCGATACGGGCGCCGGAGCCAACGCTGAACTCGCGGCCATCGCCGCGGTGGTCATCGGCGGAGCCAGTCTCAATGGCGGCCAGGCGAGCGTACCCGGCAGCCTGGTGGGGGCGCTGACGATCGCGGTTCTCAACGCAGGACTCGTTCTGGTGGGGATACCGGATACACTTCAGGGAGTGATTATCGGCGGGGTCATCATCATGACGGTTTTGATTGACCAGCTCCAGAGAAGGGGAGGTCCCAAGTGAACACACGGCGTAACCGGCTCGGCGGATGGATCTATCCGGCGAGCCTCGCGATCCTGCTGGCTGGCTGCAGCCCGACTCCGGAAAGAAAGCCCCATGCGACGCGCGAGGCGCCTGCCGTCCGGACAACGGCAGCCGAGCTAGAATCGGTGACGAAGGCGGCGAAACCGTATCGTCTCACCCTGGTCGTCAAGACGCGAAACAATCCGTTCTTCGATCCGATGATCAAAGCGGCCGAGCTTGAGGCCCAGAAGGTCGGCGCCACTCTGGAGGTGCAGGCTCCTCCGCAGGAAGGCGACAAGGAGCTTCAGTTCTCCATGGTGGAGAACCTGACGGCCAAGGGCGTCGATGCGATCCTTATTGCCCCCGCCGATTCCCGTGGCATCGTTCCCGCCCTGCAGCGGGCCGAGGCGAAGGGAGTTCTCGTGATTAACCTCGATAATCGGATCGATGCCCAGGCTGCCGCTGAAACGGGTCTCAAGCTGGGCGGCTATGTCGGGGCGGATAATGAGGAGGGCGGGCGCCTTGCGGGTCGAGCCATGCTGGGTTACCTGGGCGGCCATGGCGAGGTGGCGATCCTCGAGGGCATCCGGGGCGCCGACAACGCCGAAGCCAGGAAGCGGGGTTTCGAGAGCGCGGCAGCGGCCGGCCTTGATATCGTCGCCCGCGAGTCGGCGGAATGGGACACTCAGAAGGGGTACGCGAAGTTCCAATCGATCCTCGCCGCGCACCGGAACCTCAAAGGCGTGTTCTGCGCGAACGATAAAATGGCGCTGGGAGCCATGAAGGCGATCGAGGAAGCCGGAAAGCGGGGTGTCACGGTGATCGGCTATGACAATATCCCGGAGATCAAGAGCTACCTCAAGTCAGGCGAGATGAAGGCGACCATCGAACAACATCCGGACCTCATGGGCCGCTACGGCGTGCTGATGGCGGTGGGCGTGCTGAACGGAGACGTCCCAAAGGGACGGGAGTTCCTTGTTCCTCTCGAGGTGGTAACCGAATAACCGCGATGGGAGGCCCCGGTCAGCCGGATCATCGGGGCCTCGGTCGCACGGGCGCGACGAGCGAATCCCGATGAGAGACAGCCGCAGAGAGGCCCTCACCGCCTATCTCTTCCTCCTCCCTAACTTCGTCGGGTTTGTCGTTTTCACCGCCGGGCCGGTCCTCGCAAGCCTCTATCTTGCGTTCACTCGCTGGGACCTCTTCAGCCCTCCCTCCTGGGTAGGGCTGAGAAATTTCTCCGGCTTGCTGGGCTTCAGCCGAACGTCCGAGGACTCGACCAGCATCCTCGGGCTCTTCCGTGTCCCGTACGCCGCCAACGATCCGTTTTTCTGGCAATACCTCTACAACACAGGCTACATGATGCTGGCGATCCCCTTTACGCTGATGGGATCCCTTGCCCTTGCGCTCGCGCTGAACCGTCGGATGCGGGGCATGGTCGTCTACCGAACCCTCTACTTCATGCCGACCATTACGGCGGGCGTCGCCGTCCTCGTTCTCTGGAAGTGGCTGTACAATACCGATCTCGGCCTGATCAATACGATCCTCTCACGGGCGGGCGTTGAGCATCCGCCCGACTGGCTCGGCAGCTCGTCGTGGTCCAAGCCGGCGCTCATGCTCATGGGATTGGTGATGGGCGTTGGCGGCACGAGCATGATCCTGTATCTGGCAGCCCTCCAGGGCGTGCCCAGAGACCTCTATGAGGCAGCGGAGATCGACGGCGCATCGGGGTTCCAGCAGTTCCTCCGCATCACCTGGCCCCTGATCGCTCCGACGACGTTCTTTCTGGGCATCATGAGCATCATCGGCGGCTTTCAGGGAGGGTTCATGCAGGCCTACGTCATGACCGGCGGCGGCCCGGCGGGCTCAACGACCACGATGGAGTACTACATCTATCAAAAGGCGTTCACGGTCTTCAACATGGGCTATGCCTCGGCCATCGCATGGGTCCTCTTTGTGATCATCCTCGGCTTCTCGCTCGCAACGTGGAAGTACGGCGGTCGCAGTGTCCAGTACCACTGATATGCCCTGCCGACCCGTGCGCTCCGGCCGCCGCTGGGAGGCGGTCCTCACCATCCTGTCCCATGCGGCACTGGCATTCGGAGCGGCGATCATGATCGTCCCGTTCTACTGGATGGTGATCACCTCGCTCAGCGAACCGGGATCCGCGTTCTCCACATCATCGATCGATTGGTTACCCCGCACCCTCCGGTGGCAGAACTATGAAGAAGCGATCAACCGGATGGCTGCGGACGGCATGGGCTTCTGGCGGCTGTACGCCAATAGCCTGATCGTCGCCGCGGTCGGCACGTTCGGTCAGGTCCTCACGAGCTCGATGGCCGCCTACGCCTTTGCCCGCCTCCGGTTTCCCGGCCGGGAGCCTCTCTTCGTCGGTTACCTCGCGACGATGATGGTGCCCGGCTCCGTCACCCTCGTGCCCGTGTTCGCGGTGGTCCGGGCTCTGGGCTGGGTCAATACCTATTGGGCGCTGATCGTGCCGGGGATCTTCAGCCCGTGGGGCACGTTCATGCTGCGCCAGTTCTTCCTCTCGCTTCCTCGCGAGCTCGAGGAGTCGGCCCGCATCGACGGAGCCAGTCTCACCCAGATCTACACCCGGGTCACCCTGCCGCTTGCCAGAACTGCGCTGGCCACTCTTGCGACGTTCACCTTCATGGGCTTCTGGGGCAGCTTCATGTGGCCGCTGATCGTCACGGTCACACCGGAGCTCCGGACCCTGCCCATCGGCCTTACCGTATTCACGCAGCGCTACAGCACCGAGTACAGCCTCCTGATGGCCGCGTCGGTCATGGCGACCCTGCCGGCGATCGTGGTCTTCCTCTTCAACCAGCGCTACT
Source organism: Chthonomonadales bacterium (assembly GCA_013360745.1). Classification (GTDB taxonomy): domain Bacteria; phylum Armatimonadota; class Chthonomonadetes; order Chthonomonadales; family CAJBBX01; genus JABWBA01. The sequence continues at coordinate 5,441 of JABWBA010000020.1, forward strand.
TCATCGAGAGCATCAAACTTCAGGGGATCAAGGGCTGACGGTCGGCTCCGACTCCGTCGTTCGGAGCGCCCCCGATCGCCCAACGCCGACTTGCGGGCGAACGGTCGCCACGCAGCGTTTCGTCAGGAACCGCCGGGCCGCATCGACGACATCATCACCCGTCACCTTCAGGAGAGCCTGGTCGAGCCGGGCCTCCGCATCGAACGAACCGAGCATGATCCGCGATCGCGCCAGGCTGGCCGCCCGATCCGAGACGCGCGTTCGATCGAGCATGCGCCTCCCCACGACAAGACGAGTCGCCCGGGTGATCTCCGACTCCGACGGCGGCGTCGACAGAAGGCCCTCCACGGCCTCCACGATCGTGCGCTCTACGGCAGCCGGATCGGGCGCATCTTCCCTGCTCGGATCGAACTCGGCATACGCGAGCAGGGTCGACGTGTCGATCTCCGGCATCACCTCGCCCCCCACGACGTAGCCGATCCCCTGCGTATCCCGAAGGGTACGGAACAGCCGAGAGCCCTTGCCCTCCACCAGCAGAGCGGCCATCACCCGAAACGACGGATAGAGAGGATCGCCGATACCCGGCCCCTCGTAGCCAACCGCAAGCGCGGCGCTGGACACGCCCGATACGACATCGGTCCGAGACGGTCCGGTACGCTCCGGTCGATCTCCGGCCACCAATCTACCGGGCCGGGTCCCGCTCCGATCCTCGTAATCGATGAGGTTGTTCTCAAGGGTCGATCGAACCTGATCGAGCGTGATGTCGCCGACCACCGCGATGGCTGTGGCGGTCGGGCGGAACGCGGTACGATAGTAGGCGAGCAGCTCATCGCGTCGTAAACCGGCCAGGCCGTCGCGAGCGACCGTCTCCCCCCGACCATAGATGTCCGCGCCGTACATCCGCGCGCGGACCGCGTCGACGGCGACATTGAGCGGGTCCGCAGCCGTGCGCGCGCCCAGAGCGAGGAGTTCCCGAAGCGCCCGGGAACTCGTTGGCCCGTCCATCTCCGCGTTCTTGAGCGCTTGAGCGAGGACCCAGACCGCGTCCCTGAGCATAGTCGGCGCGGTGACGATGGTGATCGTCGCGCAATCGGGCGACCACGATAGGTCGACACGCCCTCCGACTCGGTGAATGACTCGCAGCATGCCGTCACTGGAGAGGTTGTCGCCGTCGCCGAATATGGCGCGAAGTACCACGCCACCGACGCCCGGACGCGCCCTAAGCTCCGCGTCTCGGACTCGAACCGCCGCGCTGATCGCGATCAGGTCGGAATGGCCATCGGCAACAACGGCGCACGGCACACCTCTGGCGGTGTCAAAGACGATTGGTCCGGGGCTATCCTCCGGTCCGACGGATATCGCGCTGACCGCCGCTCCCATGGCGAGGCTAAGAGCGACGAGGACCATGGCCGGAGCACGCATCATGGGGTGTGTTTGGGGTTCCCGTTGACCGCAAGCCAGGTTTGAGCGAACTGCTGGATCTCCGAGTCCGTGATCGCGCCGAGACGATCCGCCAGGTTCAGAGGCCGCGCCATATCGCCGTACAGGGCCCAGCGGCCTACCTCCCGGGCTATCCCCTCTGGCGTCTCCGCAGCATAGTACTGCCGTCCCAGAACTCGGCGGGCGGCTGCAGCAACTTCGCCCGATCGAGGCCCATCCTGCGCCAGGCGTCCGATCAGCGCCTCCAGAGCCGTTCCCACAGCGCGATTGCCGGGCGGATACGAGGCCATCAGGAGCCCGCCGAACGCCGAATCGGCCGCCTCTGCCGTAGGGCGGTCGGGGCCGGGATCCGCCTCCTCCATCGTCGCCTCCATGAGCGCCGCGAGCAGCAGCGCGACGTCGGCGTTCCGGCCCTGCATCGCCGGCGGGATCCGCCAGACGCGGATCTGCCGTGCGGACCCGACAACGATCGGCCGAAAGCTGGCAGCGCGAGGATCCGGCATCGCCGTGTCTGCGGCCTCGGCGTCGGAAACGGCCGGGGCGCTCGTCCATCGCCCGAACGCCCGGGCGATCGCATCCAGACTCTCCGCACATGTCCAGGGTCCAGCGACTGCGACAACGCACGCGGCCGGCGCATAACGGCGGGCATGGAACGCCGCGACGGCGGCGCGGGATACGGCGCTGATCGATGCCGAGTCGCCGAGGATCGGCCAGCCGATCGGTGCGTCGGGATAGGCCTGCGCAAAGGCGGTATCCAGCTGGATCCGACTCGTTTCATGCGCCCGACGCGCCAGCTCATCCAGGATGATCCGCCGTTCGGGGGTGAGATCGCGCTCGTCCAGGCGGGGATTCTGCACGGCGTCGGCAAGAGTCTCGAGGACCTCGGGCAGGTCGGCGGGAAACACTCCGGGCGTCCATACATGGGCGGCGTCACGGAGTGTGCCGGCATTCAGTATGCCTCCGCACCGTTCGATCGCCGCGTCGATCTCGCCCGCCCGCCGAGTCGGAGTCCCGCGAAACAACAGGTGTTCGAGAACGTGGGCCGCGCCCCGTTCCCCTGGCCGCTCGTAGGCCGAACCGGCTCGGATCCAGACGTCGATCGCGGTCAGGGGAGCTCCCGGCATATGCACAGCAACAGCGCGAAGCCCGTTCGGGAGTGTTCGCGATTCGAGTTGCGGCCGACCGGATCCAGGCCCGATCAGGCAGAGCGCGAGCGAACCAGCGGCGCAGATCGACGCGAGGACAGGTCCCATTTAGAATCGCTCGGCCACGCTCGTGTCGAGGGCCTGCCCGTAGAGGCCCGTGCCGAACTGCTGAAAGGCGGGGAACGCCTTGATCCGAATCTGAACCATGATCTGCCGATCGGCGCGCCAGCCATAGGGGTTATCGATGTAGGTCAGCGATGCCTCCATACAGTGCATGTCGTGGATGATCTGCAGGTTCCGGCTCTCGAACCGGTTCAGATAACCGTTGTACTGAAGCAACGCGACCACCCGCCATTTCGGGAGCGCCTGCATATTGAGATACGCGTTGATCTGCCCGAATCGATGCGTTCGCGGGTCGTAGCGGGAGATCAGATCGAAGGCGAACTCCCGGGTTCCCCGGATACGGAGATCACTGGTGATGGAAACAAGCTCGCCCTGATTCGGATCGTAGGTCACAAGGTTTCGCAGGCGGAACCAGTCGACCGGCCGTACGTACAGATTGGCCGATAGGGTCTGCCACGGCAGCCGTTGTCCTCCGTAATCCGAGCCAGCGAGATCATATCCGACCCGGGCTGTCAGCTGCAATCGTGCATCGTCCAGAAAGCCCACATCTGCGGTAATGCTGTGGTATTTACCCTGACGATCGAACCGAAACGGGGTGCCGCCGTGGGGCTGTTGGTACGAGTGGCGCAGCGCCAGGCCCGATTTCGCGCCCCATCGCTGGGTAAGGGAACTCTGGCTCCGGAGCACGTACTGGGCCGCGTTCTCCCCGTAGAGATACTGCAGGAATCCGCCGGAGACATCCAGGTCGGTCCGTGCCGAGAGGGTGTAGCGGACCGGGTTCAGGTCGAAGCCGGCGGCGGCTCGTTCGGTGACAGTCCGTTTGGACCCCGTCCCGCCGATGCCTTCCGAGAACCGCCCGGCGCCGACCATAAAGGTCAGCGGCAGCCGCGCGAGGAAACCGCTCGTCGGTCGATACTGACTGAGCACCGCCTCGGGCAGCCGTTCCACACCGCCGAAATAGGATTGGCCGGAAGCGCGCCCGATGGGGATATTCCGGTTGGCGGTCAGCTGCAGCGTGTAGTTGGGCCTGCGGTAATCCGCCTGCAGCCGGGTAGCAAGCTGCTCATTGGTCTGGCTCTGGCCTCCCGTCGAGCCGCTCGTGTATCCGGAGTAGTCGGCGTTGAGCGAGATCGAACCATCGGAGCCGAGGCCCAGCCGCTGGGAGAAGTTCGCCGTCGACGACGAGGAATGATAGTCGCCGGAGGTATTGCGGCGCCGGGCAACGTTCAGGATCGTTGGGCTCTCGCGACCGCCGAGGGTCAGGGTCGCACGGTACCCGTCGTCGGTCGTATCGGGCATGGTCCTGTAGTCGTTTCGGCGCAGATCATAACCCAGGTCGGCCGTCGCCCCGCCGCCGAACGTCAGACGCGAGCGAAGTCGCGCGGTAAGGTTGCTGCCGGTACCGCCGGAGGGTATGCCGTAGAGCGCGGCTTCGCCCGACACACCGGGCCGATTCCAGGCCTGTTCGATGCCGATCCCGATCCCTTTCCGTTCCATGAGATCGACGCGGTACAGACCGGGCGCGTTCTCGGCCAGACGGTAGTTGAAACCGGTCTTGACAAACCATCCTTCCTCGAGCGATCGGCCTACGTACGGCCTGTACCCTCCTTCGGGGAAGCGCCGGTTCAACGGGACCACGACCGTCGGGAGCACGACGATCCGCCTGCCCATCAGGCTGAGGGCTGCCCTACGAATCACGAGGCGCTCGCCAGGCGAGACCTCGATCTCGCCGGTCTCGACGGTGTAATGGGGTCGGCTAAGGGAACAGGAGGTCGCCGTTGTGCCCGTGCCGACGACGGGCGCCCCTTCGCGGCCGGTGATGCTCCCGCCCGACAGGTAGAGGGGCTCGACGGTGCGGTTGCGAAGGAAGTCCGGGCTCAAGGCCGCCCGCACGTTCTCAATACGATAGCTCCGGAGCCGCGTGTCGAAACGAATGGCGTCGCCCCGCAGCGTCTGGCTCCGGTAGGTCAGCGTTGGTGAACCGGTGAAGATCAGCTCGCCATCGAGATCTCCGTTGAGCCTGCCTCCGGTCAGGTGGTACTCACCATATCGAAAATCGACCCCGGACGCATCAACAAGCGACCCGGCGATTTCGGCTTGATCGAATCGGAGATAGAGCGTATCGGAGCGGAGCGCGTCCGCCTCACCGGCCTGAGGCGAGGTTGTGTCCTCGAGGACCGGTTGGGCGGGATCCCGAAACCGATCGCCCACCCCGGCTCGTTCGGCCGCAATGATGACCGCAGTGCGGAGCGCCCTGGCCACCGCGTCCCCCGCTGCGGGCAGGAAGGACGTCGTTGAGACGGTCAACAGCACGGCAAACGCCGTCACAGGAATCACTCGCTTTTCCTGAGGAACCAGAGCCCGATGAGCGTAAAGATCCCGTTCTGCCCCCAGGCAGCCGCAATGGGCGGCAGCACCTCTGGGAATCGGGAGCCGATGATTCGTGCGGCCAGCATCGTGTTCCAGTAGACGAACACGAGGATGATGGAGAGCAGCACGCCCATAAAGCCGCCCGCCCGCGCGAACCGCATCGCGAGCGGCGGGCAGACCAGGGCGAACACCAGACAGGAGAGGGGCACGGAAAGCTTGAAATGGAGATCGAGAAGATCCTGCGGATTGACGTAGCCCGTCTGCCGCTGGAATGCGATGCGGGAGGCCAGGTCACGAAACGGGATCGAGGCAGCGGAAGAATAGAGCGGCAGCTGCAGGCTGATCATATTGAACATCCGCTCGGGCAGACGGAAGTCGAGATGGAGCGTACGGCTTCGAGTGAACACCTCCCGATCGCCATGGTCCTCGTAGACATGGATTCGGGCGTCATGGAGCGTCCAGCGACCATCGGCGTAGTCCGCCGTCTCCGCCTGCATGACGGTCGGCAGTCGGCCCTCCGGCGGCCGTACGAGCAGGGTTACGTCGTGGAGGCGGGACTTGCCGCGAAGCTGGCTGATCCGCCCCACATAGACCGTATAGCGGCGGTCCGCCGACTGGACAACCTGTCCTTCCCGAGGGCTCAGAAAACGGACGCCGCGCGATAGCTCGGTCATCGTCCGCTCATACTGCCGGTTCGCCCATGGCACGACTTTCTCGCCGAACGCGAACGCCGCAACGCTCATCACGATGCCCGTGACGAAGATCGAGGCGAAGATGCGCCTGAGGCTGATGCCGGCGGCCCGCATGACGGTGATCTCCGCATCCCGGCTCAGACGGCTGACGGCAAGCGAGGCCCCGATGGCGGTCGCTACAGGCATCGTCAACCCGACCAGATAGGGCATAAAATAGAACGCGATCTTCGCGATCCCGGCGGCGGGGATGTTGAACGAAAGGAACGTGTCCGCGTTGTTGTACAGAACCGTGCCGGTGAGCATGAGCACGACCGCGGCCTGCCCGATCAGAAAGGGTACGACCATCTCCCGGGCGACAGCCCTGTCCACGAGCTTCATGGATGCGATTCTACGGCTGCGCGCCCCCTTCGTCAAGGAGCGCGCCGCCCATCCTAGAGGCGCACGACCTGGCCGGTCTCCACGCTCCGGTAGGCCGCCTCCGCGATGGCGATCTGCGGCAGGAGCTGCTCGGGCTGCACCGCCAGCTCCGCGCCTTCCGTCAGGTGCGCGGCGATATTTCGGTAGAAGGCCTGCCAGTCGGACGGCGCCAGCGCGACCTCATGATCCTCCTGCGAGCCGTTCCAGAGCTTCCGGACGTGGACGGGCGTATCGAAGCCTCGACATTCGAGAGCGCCGTATTCGCCGATGATGTACCAGCGGGGCATCGCGAGCATGTTGATGTATCCGATCACCGTCGTCGCGGTGGTTCCATCCTCAAAGGTCACAGTGCAGTTGATGTAATCCTCGACCGAGGTTGGCGCCTCGCGGCGGTAATGAACGAAGGCATAGACGTGCTGCGGTTTCGCGCCCGTGAGGAGGAGGATCTGGTCCAGCGTATGCGCCCCCCAATCGAACATCCACCCGCCCATGGCTTCCCGGACGCTGCGCCAGCCCCCCGGCTGCGCCCAGTCGGTGACGCAAGACTGAATATGGTAGAGCCTGCCGAGCTCGAAATCGTCGATGATCTGCCGTACTGCCTGGAAATCGCCGTCCCACCTCCTGTTGTGGAACACGGACAGGAGGACACCCGCCGCGTCCCGGGCGCGGATCATCGCCTCGGCCTCGGCCACCGTGAGGCACATCGCCTTATCGGTGATCGTATGCTTGCCTGCCTGCATCGATTGGATCGCCAGCGGCGCATGGGTGTTGTGCGGCGTAACGACGACGACGCCATCGACGTCCGGATCCGACAGCGCATCCTCATAGGCAGCATAACCGCGCACGTTCGGATGTTCGGTCATGGCTTTCTGAAGACGGTCCGGAGCCGAGTCGCAGATACCGTGCAGGACAAGCCCCGGGGTCTGCTCGATGTATCGGGCATGGTGCCAGCCCATGCCGTATCCGACTACAACCCAGCGCGTGGGTCCGCTCATGGCGTGTTTCTGTCCTCCCCGGTCTATGGATGAGTTGTCCGGACCTCATGGGCGTTTGGCCCGGTATGCGCGGCGTTCTGGACGCCGATATCGTACCGATGGCGCCTCAGGTATGCTAGCCAACCGGCAGCGGCCATGCCGACAAGCATGAGGGCGATGGTGACGAGGATCTTATCGCGGCGCGCTGTGGGGCGAGCGCTGTAGATGGGCGGTCCGTCGTACTGTCCATCGCTCGGATCAACCATCGGCTGGACCCGCTGCATTCACCATATGGGCGAAGTATCCGCCCCCAAAACCGTTATCGATGTTCATGACGGCCACCCCTGCAGCACAGGAGTTCAGCATCGCCAGAAGCGCTGCCAGTCCATGGAAGCTCGCCCCATACCCGACGCTGGTCGGTACCGCCACTACGGGGCGTCGCACCAGCCCGCCGACGACGGACGCCAGGGCGCCCTCCATGCCGGCCACGACGACGATCGCCGAGGCAGCGAACAGCCGCTCCTGCTGGTCCAACAGGCGATGGAGCCCTGCCACACCGACATCATACAGCCGATCGACCCGGGAGCCGAGCTCCTCAGCCACGACGGCAGCCTCCTCGGCAACGGGGATATCCGATGTGCCGGCCGATACCACGAGCACGGTGCCGGCGAGACGGGTACGATTCGCTTCGTTTGTCGATTCCGAGGAGGGAACAACGACGATCCGGGCCGCTTCGTGGTGCACCGCCTCGGGGAAGCGATCGAGCAGCTCCCGAGCATCTTCCGATGATACGCGGGTCGCCATAACCCGGGAGCCGCTCACTGCGAGCCGTTCCGCGATGGCGACGATTTGCGACGGCGTCTTGCCGGGGCAGAAGATAACCTCCGGCACTCCGGTTCGAAGGGCCCGGTGATGGTCGACCCGAGCGAAGCCAAGGTTTTCGTACGGCAGACCCCGCAGAGCCTCGAGGGCGCTCTCTACGGAAGCGTCGCCATCACGGACCCGCTCCAGCAGCCGCTGCAACCGTTCACGATCCAACGGTATCAGAGCCCGGGTTTTGCCGGGCGCGCATCCGGATCGGATCGTTCATCTTGCCGGACCGGAAGCCCTCGATATCCATCGCGACATAGACGTAACCGGCCTCGCGAAACCGCGTCAGGATCTCCTCACGCCGGTCCAGGATAACGGGGAAATCCTGCACTTCGACTTCCAGCCGGCAGATCGGCCCGTGATGCCGAACGCGAAACTGGCGGAGGCCGATCTCCCGCAGAAACCGCTCGCATGCGTCGACCTGTTTCAGGAGTTCATACGTGATCTCGGTGCCGTACGGGAACCGGGACGAGAGGCAGGCGAACGACGGCTTATCCCAGTTCGGCAGGCCCAGCGCCCCCGCAATGGCCCGGACTTCGGCCTTGGTCAACCCAGCTTCCCGGAGCGGGCTCCGCACGTTCCGTTCGGTACCCGCACGCATGCCGGGTCGGAAATCTCCGACATCGTCGGCATTAGAGCCGTCGGCGATCCACTCGATCCCATGTCGATCCGCAACCGCCCGGAGGACGCCGAACAGCTCCGTCTTGCAGTGATAGCACCGATCCAGCGTATTGGTTCGAAACAGCGGATTGGTCATTTCGTGGGTCGGCACGAGCTCAACTTCAATGCCGAAACTCGCCGCAGTATCCAGCGCTCCCTCCACCTCGCCCTGGGGGAACGCCTCGGAGTTGCCGATCACGGCGATCGCCCGAGATCCGAGGACATCGTGGGCCACGCGCGCGACCACGGCGCTATCGACGCCGCCGGAGAAACCGACCGCGACGGAACCCATCTCATCGAATATGGTTCGCAAACGCTCCAGTTTGGCGGAGGTCGCCGCGTCGAGCGCAGTCCCCTCCGAGATCCCCGTAACGGCCATGGGCCTCTCCTATCTCTGCCCAATCCCGGCGCTGTTGAGCCGGGGACAATCTCATTTCTGTACGCAGATTATACTCGAACCGTTTTGGCGGGCACTGGCCGATCCCGCGGCAGGTACACTGCCCTTTGTCGGAAACCGGATGGATAGGGAGGGGAGTATGACGCGACGAGATCGTGTGCTGGCGGCGCTCAGGTTCGAGGAGACACCCCAGGCGCCCAGGGATCTGGGCGCGATGAAATCGACGGGTATCAGCGCCTTCGGCTATCCCCGTCTCGTGGAGGCCCTGGGGCTTCCGCCCCGCAGGCCTCGCGTGCACGACACCGGACAGATGCTGGCCCTTCCGGACCTCGATGTGCTGGACGCACTGGATTGTGATGTCGTCACGATTGACGGCGGCGTCACCAACGCGTTCCAGGAACCGGAGAAGTGGCGCGCCTATGATTTCGGGGGTCGGCTGCCCGCGATGGTCCAGTATCCCGAGGCGTTCGAGCTGGAGCCGGACGGGACACTGGTTCAGTGGAAGAGCGCCCGCATGCCCCCGACCTCGTATGTGTTCAACGAGGACCACTCCGGACAGCCGATCCTCGACCTCGATCAGCCCCTCCCGCTGCTCGACCTGGACGCCCATCGCAAGCGGCTCGAGGCGTCCGTGGTCACCGACGAACAGGTTCGGACGACGACGGACCTGGCCCGCCGGGTCCGGGAGTCGACGGATCGGGCGGTGTTCTTCACCGACTATTGCGGATCCGGGATCGGCATCGGCGGCCACTCGGGCATCGGCATCTTTCCCATCATCTGCAAGCTGGAGCCCGATTACGTCCATGAGTACCATGACATGACGATCGCGCGAGCCATCGCCAACGTTCGGGCGCTCCTTCCGGAGCTGCGCGGTCTGGTCGATATCATCATGACCACGGCAGATGATTGGGGCACGCAGAACAGCCTGATCGCATCCAAGCAGACCTACCGGGATCTGTTCCTTCCCTACTACAGACGGCTCAACGACGAGATCCACCGTATCCTGCCGGACGTCAGGATCTTCATGCACAACTGCGGGGCCATCTACGACATCCTGGACCTCATCGTCGAAAGCGGGTTCGACGTGCTGAATCCGGTTCAATGGCCCGCAGGGGGCCGCAGCTACGCCGAATGGAAGGATCGCGCGAGGGGTCGGCTGGCGTTCTGGGGCGGCGGCCTCAATACCCAGCACACCCTCCCCCACGGCACCGTCGAAGAGGTTCAGGCGGAAGTCCGTACTGTCGTCCGCCGCCTTCGGGAGGGAGGCGGCTACGTATTCAACAACGTGCACAACCTTCTGGCCGAGATCCCGCCCGAGAAGATCATCGCCATGTACCAGGCTGCGGCCGAGGCCTGATCCGGCCCGCGGCCCCTCGAATGGATCGGAGATACAGTACCATGACCTCGCGAGAGCGCGTGCAGACGGTGATCGATGGGGGCGTTCCCGACCGGATACCGATCTACGGTTGGGTCCGGGCGAATCTGGACGGTCCGATCTCGAAGGCGTTCGGCTCCTGCGACGCCTTCGAGGATCATTACGAGTTCGACCTCGCCCACCTCTTCGGCGGCCCGTACCCTTATCCGGGCCTGAGTGCGCGCAAGGCCGACCGGCCCATCGAACCGGCGGAGGCGCTGGATCTCATCATATCGGATCCGGACGACACAGCGGCCTACGCCGGCATCGCTGCCGGCATCGAGCACCATAAGACCAGGCGAGGCCGGTTTGTCTACGTGCAGACGCCCGGGATCTTCGAGTGCCTCAACGATGTGTTCGGCATCGAAAACCACTTGATGTACCTGGGGCTGGAGCCCGACACCCTTCGCGAAATATACGGGCGTCAGGCCCTGTGGAACCGGCGGTTCGCCATGAACTGCCTCGATCTCGGCGTAGACATGGTGCACGTTTCGGATGATTGGGGCGGCCAGACCGGGCTGATGTTCTCACCGAGAACATGGCGCACCCTGATCATGCCGGCGCACAAGGTCACCTGCGACGCCGTCAAGGCGCGCGGGGCGAACCTCAGCCTCCACACGGACGGCAACATCAACTCGGTAGTCGAGGGCATCGTCGAGCTCGGTTTCGATGTCGTGCATCCCTGGCAGGAATCGGCCGGACAGAGCCTGACCGAACATCATGCCCGCTGGCGCTCGCACTTCGCTGTGATGGGCGGTCTGGATGTGCAGACGACGATCGGTTTCGGGAAGCTGGAGTTCCTGCGCGCCGAGATCGAGAGGGTCATGCGGATCGGGGCGGATGGCGGCCTGCTCTACTGCACGTCGCATTTTGTCCAGGATCATTGCAGTATCGAGGAGCTGACCATGGCCTTCGATTTGATCTACGACCTAAGCCGACGCGTAACGGCGTAACAGCGCCGATCGATACCGTCTTGCGTTCGTGCGTCATGCAATGTATAATGCGTACTTGAGGCGATGATGGTTCACGCCTCCACGTTCGCGACCATCAGGAGGATGATTCATGACTCGTAGGGCATGGTCCGGTCCCGGTCTAGGGATGCGCGCCCTGTTGTCGGCGGCGGCTGTCGCCATGGCGTTCGGGCTTCCAGGTTGCGGCGGAGGCGGTAACGGCGGCGGCGACGGCGGCGTTAAGGGAGTATGCGGGAGCCCGGCAGGTTCGACGACGCCTGTGCTGTGCGGACGCGTCATGAATGACATGACAACGTCCCCGGCCGCGGGCGTAGAGGTCGTTCTCCGCTCTTCGACGGGAAGTGAGCTGCGGCGAACGACCACCACGGCGGATGGCTCGTTCAAGTTCAGCCCGGCCACGGGCGGCGCTCAGCTCGAGGTGATCCCATCGGCGGCATCCTACGCCGCTGGCATGGCCCGCTTCCAGAGCAAAGTCTACGATTTCGATCTCCCGAACAAAGCCGGAACCGGGAAATGCTATATCGGCGCTACCGTGATCGCGGGGGATACCTCGGTCGGTATCGTCTATGTCTTCCCGAACTCCAGCCCGCCGCCGCCGCCCATGGGCGGTTGCCCGCGATAATAGGTCGCGGCGAATCGTCGATCCCTATCGAACGGTTCGGACTCGCCCCATGATCCCGGGATACCCCGGTTTGGTCTATGCCGCGGCAGCCTGTGGTTGCCGCGGCGTTGTTTGATGGCGCGGGCCTCCCGAGCCGCAGCGCTGCGGCTGATCCCGGTTTCCAGCGCTATGGCCATCCTCATCCTCCTATGGTTCGTATATCAGCGCGTACAGCAGTTCGATCCGTCCCGCCGAGCCGCCGGTGTCGATTCCGGCGCCGAGAGCTCGCTGACCGCTGAGGACGCCGTGGTTATCGCGCGAAAGGACGGACGTCCGATGTGGCGCCTGCACGTGGACCAGATCGGGCTGCAGCGGTTGCCGGACAGCGATCTGACGGATTTCCATACCGCTGAGTTTCGGCGCATCCGGAGCGGCGTGGTATACGGAACGCGCGGCGCCGATGCCTTCTTCAAGGCCAATGCGGCAACGTATCGTAAAGCCATGCGCCGCCTGGAGGTCGACGGGGGCATCGAGATCAAGACCACCCGGAACGATCGCTTCTCTACACGACAGTGCGTGTGGACGGAAACGGATGACTTCGCCCGGTTTCCCCTGGGCGGCAACGCCGTTATCGACGGCAACCGGATCGAGGCTCCGGAGATGCTATACGCGACCGGAGAACGTCTGCTGCAATGCCCGCGCGGGGCGACGGCGAGGGTCCGTGGGCAAACGCTCTCCGCCGCGACGCTGGAATACAACGCCAACACCGCCTCCATCCTCTGCGGAGGTCCTGTCGCCGGATCATGGCGTGAGTTGGACTTCGTCGCGAACCGTGCGTCCCTGGACCTGAAGCGCAGGTCGATCCGCGCGAACAAAGGCTCTGTGACGCTCCGTATGGATACTGAATGAAGGCGCTGCGTCCTATCGATATCAGGCGTTCCGGCGCCGTGAGGCGACCGCGCGTATTCCGGCTGGTCACGGGCATCGCTCCCGTCGGGCTGCTGTCGACCGCGCTGTTCTGCGCGATGGCCCTCGGGCAGAAGCCGCCAGCCGCGACGCCCGCAACGAAAGAGACCCGGAGTGACGCCGGGGGCGCTGGACGACCGTGGAAGATCACCTTCGAGGAACTGACCCATAGCGACGCCACAGGCGAAGGGGACGCGCGGACCGTGGTGGCAACGTCCGACGAGGGCATGGTTCTCAAGGCAGATATATTCCGGTGGAACGACAAACGGAAGACGGCCCACGCCACCGGCAACCTGCACATCGCCGATGATCAGGTTGAGGGCGCTGCGGACACAGCCGACATCGAGTATGTTCGGGACAAGAGACTGATCGTACTCAAGGGTCAGATCGCGTTCACCATCAAGCCTCGTAAGCCTGCGGCAACAGGTACGGGCGATGCGGCGGCCGCGACCCAGCCTCCAAACGAGAGCGGCGCCTCACCGGGCCCGACGACGGGCGCCGACGGAAAGCGCAAGTCGGACGACGAAGAGGCGGGCCTCCGGGATTATCCGATCACCGTCACCTGCGATCAGATCAACTACGAATACGCCCGTGACAAACGGCATGCTGTGATCACCGGCAACTTCAAGGCCGTACAGAAGCTGAACGATAGCACGCGAACCCTCACCGCCCAATCGGCCGAATGGTTCGGTCCCGACGAGAAGCTCGTGCTCAAGCCGCCGGTCCACATGGAAGACACCAGAGGCCGTCAGGGCGATACCGACGAGGAAGTGGTGATCATGACCCGCAGCGGCAGTGAATCGCTGAAGCTCCGGAAAGGTGTCTATTCGATGCCGGCGGAGAGTGACGATCAACCGACCCGCCCGGGAACCGACGCTAAGGGATCCCCAACCCGGCGCGAAGGCCCTCCGCCGTCACCTGCCCGAGCCCGTCCTTGACGATCACCGCTCCCATGGGGTCGGTATAATGGAGCCTCCGTGAGACTAGCAGCGACCACATCCAATCGGATCGTCTTCGTCCTGGCCCTGGCCGGAGCAGCGGTGTCCCTCTATTTGACGCTTGCGCATATGAACTATTTATCCCTGTCCTGCGGTGAGATCTCCGGATGCGCCGATGTCGCCGCCCACCCGTCCGCGCGCGGTTTCGGCATTCCCGGCCTCGAAGCCGTTCCGACCGCGGTCTTCGGCTTCGGCATGTTCATAACCATGGCAGCCCTGAGTTTCTGGCGCGTTGTGGCGTCGGGGCAACGGCAGACGCTGATCGCGGCTCGGATCCAAAGCGTCGTTGCAGGGCTGGCGCTCCTTGTCGCCGCCTACCTCACCTATCTCGAAGCCTATGTCATCCGCGCGTGGTGCCAGTGGTGCATCCTTACGGCGGTGATCATTGTCCTGATGACCCTGGCGCTCAGCCTCGCTCGACGAGATCCAACGGAGACACTCAGTATATGAACAAAGGCGAACTCAAGCTATTCCTGGGCATCCTTGCCATTGCGATCGCTCTCGCATCGGTCACCCTGTATCCCACGTTCGTCTCTTCCCGAGCCGATAATCAGACCGGTCCCATCGTCATCAAGGATCCGATCAAGGCCCGCGTAACGCGCAAGGACCTGTTTCCGGAGGGCGCCTGGTACAAGGGCAAGAAGGACGCTCCGATCCTCGTCGTGGAGTTCGCCGATTACCAGTGTCCCATGTGCGCCACCGCTGTGGAGCAGATGAAGAAGATCCTCGCGAAGCATCCCGATGAAGTCTGCTATGTCTTCCACGGCATCCAGATCCAGGCCACCCACCGGAACGCCCTGATTATGGCTCAGGCTGCGGAGGCCGCTGGCCTGCAGGGCAAGTACTGGGAAATGCACGAGGCGCTCTTCAAAAAACAACGGGATTTCGTGACCCTACCCGAAGTGGACGCGATCGATGCGGTCACGGAGATCGCCAAGAGTATCGGGCTGGACATGATGCGATTCGGGGCGGACCTCCGGGGCTCTACGGCAACGCGAGCGCAGGAGCGGTCGGGCAAGATCGCCATCCGGGCAGAGGTCCAGAGCACGCCGTGCTTTTTTATCCTGCGGGAAGACAAGTCTACGCTGAAACTGCAGTCGCTTCGGGAGCTCGTAAACTGGTTTGATAAACTCGACAAGGGCCAGCAGGCCGCGAACAAGCCAGCCAGATGAACCTCGCACTCACCGATCGAGTCGCCATGGTCGCCGCCGCAAGCAAGGGGATCGGATTCGCCGCAGCGCAGGCTCTGGCAAGCGAAGGTTGTCGGGTTTCCATCTGCGCCCGAAACGAAGAGACCCTGTCACGGGCCGTCAACGAGATCGAGCGCCAAGCCGGTACAGGCCGCGCCGTCGGCGTTGTCGCGGATGTCAGCCTGCCCGACGATCTTGAGCGATGGCATCGGGACACCGTCGGCCGCTTCGGACCTGTCGACATACTGGTGACGAACACGGGCGGACCGCCCGCTGCCCGGTTCATGGACCTGACGGACGATCAGTGGGAAGCCGGGGTGCAGAGCACCCTGATGAACGTGGTCCGGTTGTCGCGGCTGGCGCTCCCGGACATGATCGCTCGCGGTTGGGGCAGGATCATCCATCTGACCTCTCTCGTGGCCAAGCATCCTGCCGACGACCTGACGATCTCCACCACGCTCCGAACGGGCATTTCCGCACTGACGCGCACCCAATCCAACCAGCTCGCCGGACGGGGGGTGCTCGTCAACGCGGTCCTCCCCGGCAATACCATGACGGATCGGGCGATTCACCTGGCCCGGGTTCGATCCGAGGCTCAGGGGATCACGATGGAAGAGGCGCTCGAAGCCGCGGCGCGCGCCATCCCTGCCGGCCGTCTTGCGAGGCCCGAGGAGATCGCTGCGGCGATCGTGTTTCTGGCCTCCGAAGCCGCGTCGTACATCACGGGCGTCTCGCTGCTCGTCGACGGAGGTTCAGCCCAGTGTCCGATCTAGGAGCCCGATCGTACCTTCGGCCTCGGCCAGGATACGTCATCGTCGCGTGCGCCGCGATCACCATCCTTTGCGGCGCCATCGCAGCCCCGCCGTCGCTCATCCTTGGCCAGACGCCCGCGGAGTTTGCCCAGCGGAGAGAACGGCTTCGCAGCGCGCTGGACGGCATTCTGCTCGTACCCTCTTCCGTAACGACAACGGATCGGGAGCGCTTTCGTGCCGACAACGACCTCGTCTATTTAACGGGGCTGGAGCTCTCCAGCGGCATGCTGGCGCTCCTGCCCAACGGTGCGGAGGGCGATGCGAAGGTCCTTCTCTTCGTGAACAGGCGATGGGGCGGACCTACGCTGGATCGGGTGAAGGAGGATTCTGGCCTCTCCGATGTCTACGATTACCGAGAGGCCTGGGAGCGGCTAAAACCGATCATCGGCCGGATACCAAAGGTCTACGTGGCCGGCAGCCGGGCTGATCGGACCGCCATGGAGCCCGACGGAGGCCTCGAAGCGTACGTGCGGGCGCAACAGCCAGACGGCCGGGTTCTCAACGGCAACCCGTTGATCCACAACCTCCGTGTGGTCAAGAGCGACGGCGAGATCGCCAACATCAAGGCGGCCGTGCGCGCAACGGTCGAAGGCATGCGTCGGGGCGCGGCCCGGATTCGTCCGGGAACCTCCGAACTCTCTGTCGAGGGGGCGGTTCTGGCGGGTTTTCGAGAGGGCAACGCCCCCAGAGAGGCGTTCCCCTGCATCGTGGGCGCCGGCCCCAACTCCGTGGATCTGCATCACGATCCGACGGAGCGATCCATGCGCAGCGGCGAGACCGTCGTGGTCGACATCGGCGCGGAGGTCCACTACTACGCCGCCGACATCACCCGAACCTTTCCCGTAGGCGGGAGGTTTTCGCCCCGCGCGCGGGAGCTCTACAACGCCGTTCTGCAGGTTCAGCGGGACTGTGAACAGTACGTCAAGCCGGGCAAAACGACCTGGGGCGAGCTCGATTCCTACGCGCGCGCTCAGCTTCGCCAATCGAGGCTTCGAGGCACAACGTCCTCGAATGATCTTGAGACGCTCGATCGGTTCTTAACCCACTATATCGGGCACTACATCGGCATGGATGTGCATGATGTCGGCCAGTCGGCCAGCCCGATACCGGTGGGGAGCGTGCTCGCGATCGAGCCGGGCGTCTACATCCCGGCGGAGAATATCGGCATCAGGATCGAGGATAATTATCTCGTGACGGAGACGGGTCTCGTTCGACTCTCAGAGGCTCTGCCTCGAGATGCCGACGACATCGAACGAATGGTGCGCCGGCGTTAGCCGCTGCCTCATCGCCGGCTTTTCAGCTCCTCGAGCGCGGCGCCGAGCTCATCCAGGATCCGATCGTACGCCTTCTGCTGGGCCCGAGCGCGCTCATAGGCGTCACGGGCGCGCTCCAGCGGATCCCCGACAGCCGGTTGGGCTCCCCGTGTCGTCGCTCGTATCGGCGCGGACTGTTGATCAGCAATAAGACCTGGAGAAGCGCTCGCCGGGCCCGTTGAGCTGAGCGCCGCCACAGCTTTCTCCAGGGTCGGCTCCATGACGATGCGATCGCCCGTCGCCAGCACAACCTGGGTCACCTCGGGGATCCGGGCCGCGGTCGAAGCCGCAGCCTGCACATAGAGCGGCAGGGCGTACAGGATCGAGCGGCCGACCGGAATGGCCAGCAGGTTGCCCCACGAGACCCGGGAACCTCGCTGCCCCAGAAGCGTCACGGTCTGAGAAATCTCCTCCTGGGAACTGATCTGCGCCATGATCTGCTGCGGCCCGTTGACGTTGGTGCCCTTAGGATAGCGGTAGACCAGCAGTTCGCCGTAATCCTCAGGATCGCATTTCGCGCACATCCAGCCGGAGAGGTTCTGCGTCCGGAGCGGCGTGAACGGGGTCATCAACAGGAACTCCGTGGTATCGCTGCCCGGCAAGCGTACGTTGATGTAGTAGGGCGTCATCCGCGCGCCAGTCTGGTCGGTATCCTCCGCTGCGGCTCCCGGATCGGACGGAACCTCCCATTGATCCTCCTTGCCGTAGTATGCCCTCGGATCCGACATATGGTAGATCGTGTAGATATCCCGCTGGATTCGGAACAGGTCCTCGGGATAGCGCAGATGGGCCCGAAGGCCGGCAGGCATCCGATCGATCGATTGTACAAGTCGCGGGAAGACGCGACGCCACAGCCGCAGGATCGGGTCCTCGGGATCCACCGCATAGAGCCGCACCGTACCATCGTAGGCGTCCACGACCGCCTTGACGGAGTTGCGGATGTAGTTGAAGCTCTGAGTCGCCGCGTAGGCGCCCATGCCGACTTCCGTCTGCCGTGCATAGGGATACCGGTGCGTCACCGTATAGCCGTCCATGATCCAGACGAGGCGTCCCTGATGCACCACGACGTAGGGGTCGTTATCCCAGTTCAGGAACGGCGCCAGCGTCTGGACTCGCTCCCGGATGTTGCGTCGGAAGAGAACCTTGCTCTCCGGAGTCAGATCGCTCGACAAGAGCATGTTCGCATCCCCGAGTCGCACAGACCACATCAGACGGTTAAAGGCGCCGCCGATCCGAGTTCCGCCCTTGCCCGCGTATCGGGTGAGCTTGTTCCCCTTCGGGCTGGGATAGTCCAGCTCATCCTGTTTGGTGCCGACAATAACATAGCCCTCCGGCAGCTCACCGTAGTAGATCTCCGGCCGACGCAGCTGCAGCTCCGGCCATTTCGTCTCGACCGGCAGCTGGCCCATGAAGTACTCGGGCAGCCCCTCGCTGTTGACCTTGTTGACGGGGCTCATGACAGCGCCGTATCCATGCGTATACTGCAGCCGAAGGTTGATCCACGTACGCGCCTGTGTCGGGATTCCGTCGGAGTAGATCTCGCGCGGGGCAAGCATCACCTGCCGATTCACGCCCCCGAGCGCATATCGGTCGACGTCGATATTGAAGTCCCCCGTCGTGTAGCTGGCGTATGCGGGCAATCGGAACCGGTAGTAGGTTTTGAGCGCCTGCTTGGCCTCGAAGACCGCGCCGAGCTGAGGCCAGTCCCAGAGGCGGATATTCTGGATCGTTTCCGCGTCCTGTTCGAGATCCTCCCGTTTCAGCGTGTCGACACCGTCGATCGCTTGCTCCCTCACGCGATCCAGCCCGTAGGCCTTCCGGGTGAACTCGATGTCATGGGCGATGTACGCCTTTTCGGCGCTGAACTGGTTTGGGACCACCCGGAACCGCTGGATAAATCCCGGCCACAGTCCGGCGACGATCAGAGAACCTGCGGCCCAGGCCGCGAGCCCGCCCATAGGGAGAGCGAAGGGCTTACCCCGCCGCATATTGGCAAGACACAGCGCGGACACGAGCAGCATCAGCGCCGTCTGGATCAGCTGACCCGGCGCCCGGGCATGGACATCCGTGTAGCCGGCTCCGACGAACGCTCCGTTATTGGCCCCGAGGATGTCGTAGCGCGCGAGCCAGTGCCCCCACGCCCACAGAGCGGCAAAGACCGCGAAGAGCCCGAGCAGATGCTGGCGAACGCCCGCAGGCAGCGCCGCCAGCGAACCGCCCATGAAGTCCGCCGCCCGTTCGCCGTAATGGATGATCAGCGCTCCAGCCGCAGAGGCGCCGAACGTGAAGAGAAGCCAGCCCTGAAGGTAGCTGAGGAAGGGCAGGCGGAAGACGTAGAACCCCACATCCCGAGCGAAGATCGGATCCCGCACGCCGAACGGCACGGATCGGGTGAACTGCAGGTACTCCGACCAGTGCGTCGTAGCGTTCCCGCCCGCAAGGAACGCCAGTACGACCGCCCCGCCGATGCCCAGCCAGCGAGTCGCCACCCTGGCGACGTAGGCGTACACCTCCCGCTCCGGATCGACATAGCGGGTCGTCGTACCCGGGGCGCTGATCCTCCCCGCTAACCAGATATTGAAATAAAACAGGAGAAAGAAGAGCAGTCCGAAGCCGAAGAAGAGCGTCAGACGAACGCCCAGGACGGTAAGAAAGACATCCGAGCGGCCCGTCTCCCGAAACCACTGCGCATCCGTATAGAGACGCGTGACCTGGTATCCGAACAGGATCAGCACGCCGACGGTGATGGCCAGCCCGGCCCGTAATGCCCGAAGCCACGGCGCCGCATCTCGCCCCGTACGATCGACTCTCATCGGCACCTCCCATCCGACCGCCGACGATGACAGCCGGCTCTTCGGCGCAGAGTATAACACACCCGCAGCAACTCCGGCGGTGGGGCCCATCGGTCAGGAACGGGGAGATCAGTCGGGTCGCCCGGTTCAGGGAGTCCATGCGGCACGCGCAGCGTGAGAGCATGTGCGGGGCCTCTCCGGCCCCGTTCGTCGTCGTTAGGGGGCACAGGCACAACCGCGGGGCTGAGTGTGTGGACTCATCCCCGCGATTGCCGATCCGGCTGGCCGGCCGCTGGACGCTGGTTTGTTCAGCTCACCTCATGATAGCGCCGACCGCTGCCGTGGTACATCCCGTCGCTGTGCTGGCGTCGATGCTAGTCTGGCCACCAGAACATCAGCGAGCTGTGAGTCATCGTGATCAGATCGCCGCACCGGATATTGTACAGACCCGGATAGATGATCTCGTTCTCATCGCCGCAGTACATCAGCGCGTCCTGCAGGCTGGCGGGCATCGCTGCCGGGTATGCGCCTACATAAAGTCCGCCACGCCACTTCATGTTCTTCGCATGGCCATCCGCGAATACGACGTTGAAGCGGGATCCATGCCGCAGGGCGTTGGTGCTCTGGCCGCCGGTGTATCGGGCGAGGATCCTGGTTACGCCGATGGTGTAGGAGCTGGAGGAATAGTCGTAGGTATCGGCGAAGGCCATCACCGAAGCGGGCGCTGTGAGAGCGGCAAGGGACTTGCCGGCGGAGACCCGGGTTCCGTCCGGTGCGTTCTGCTGAAGCAACAGGAGGCCGCCGCCTGCGTTGGGATCTGCGCCCCAGTTGTAGCCGTAGCCAAGGCACTTGCCGGAGGTGTTCACGTTGACCCCCGGCGTTTCGTCGCAGCCCATGTCGGCACGATCCGGACAAAACCAGAGGTTGAGGCTCTTGACGTACGGAACAAGGCCGACATAGGCGTCGAAGGTCCGCAGCGGCGCCGGCGGCACACGCCGGAACGTGCTGGGCAGCACCTCATCGTAGTCCTGGGCGTACATGTAGACCGATAGACCGATCTGTTTGGAGTTGCTCAGGCACATCGTCTGCCGCGCTTTGGCGCGCGCCTGAGCGAAAACTGGGAAGAGAATCGCTGCGAGAATGGCGATGATGGCGATCACCACCAGCAGCTCGATAAGGGTAAAACCTGGCCTTCGCATAACCTGCTCCTTTCTGAGGTCGTCTGGCTTGTCGTTGGACCGTGCGCCCAGGCGGCGATACGGCCAGGGCGCGGTGGGATGAATCTCAGCGCTCATCGTCGCCCCGTTGCGGCTGTTGCCGATTCGCGGCGGCCATGCCCTCGAGCATTCTGAGGGCCTGCTCCTTCTGCTGCGGAGTCAGGTTCGGGTCGTTCCGCACTCGCTCCACACTTTTCTGGAGGCCGCTCTCGACCTGCTGCTGCGTCGGAGGGGGCGGGGGCTTGGCCTCCTTACGACACCCCCCGGCGCCGGCTGCCGCGATCACGGCCAGGCATATGGCTATGGAAACCGGATGAACGATGGGTCGCATGGCGTCTACCTCTATGCTTCTTGCGGGAGAGCATGGTCCGGGCGGGGTTCCTCTCCCGTTCGAGCTGCTTTCGTGATTGGATTGGCTGCAGCTTCAACGGGGCGCCCGATCCGCAGAGACGATTCCCGGATCATCAGATCCGCCTTGAGCATACGGGACTGACGTGGGGCGTCGGGCTCGTCCAATCGGGTCTGCAGGCACTGCCAGGCCGACCGGCAGAGCTCGTTGACGGGCTGCACGATCGTCGTGATGGGCTGATCGAAGTACGCAGTGTCCTGGATTCCATCGCAGCCGATCAGCGCAACGTCGTCCGGGATACGCACGCCCAAATCTCGCAGTCCGCGGTAGGCCCCGATCGCGGTCTCATCGTTGAAGCATAGGAGCGCGTCGGGCAGCTGCCCGGACCCGACGAGATCTCGGACCGTCAAGCGTGCGTCTTCCCTCGAGGATTGCCCAGTAACGAGCAGTCTGGGCTCAAGGCCCAGATCGACCATGGCCTCCTCGTAGGCGAGCCGTCGAGGCTCACCCGGTCGCATTCCATGATCGCACGTCAGATGAGCGATGCGGCGGCAACCCTGCTCGGCCAGATGGTGCGCCGCCTGCCGCACCCCGGCGCCCAGATCGACACCGATATGATCGGTATGCTCCCAGTAGTAGGCGCCGATGCTCACCACCGGCGTATTGCGCCCGGCGCTGGTAGCCAGGTAGGCCTCCACGCTCTGGGGCGAGTCCAGGGCGATGATCCCGTCCACTGGCCATGGCGCATTGCGCTGGAAGTAGGCGTACCAATCGGGGTGCTTGACGACGTCGGTGATCACCATCTCGTAGCGGGACGGGCGGAGCACATCGAGCAGAGCGTTCGCCACCGCGGCGTGGTAGTCCGCGAGAGTCTCGGACCATAGTGCGATGCAATAGGTTCGGCCGGTCACAAGGGCGCGGGCGGCGAGGTTGGGGCTGTAGCCGAGCTCCCTCGCCGATTCGCGTATCCGCTGGCGCATTGTGTCGCTGATGAGGCTATCGCCGCGCCCCGTCAAGACCTTCGATACCGTTGCCGGCGACGCCCCTACCGCGGCGGCTATATCCCTGATCGTAGTCCTTCTCAATGACTGTATCCTGCGAGTAAACGATAGACGGAAAACGTTTCCCTAAGGTATTGTACATGTAGTGCGCACCGGTGTCAAGGGATATCGTGATAAAAACACGAGAACTTTCGGGCATCCGGACGATGGCTCTCCGAGGCCATATTCCGACGCCCTTGCGTCCGCTACCGGCCGCAGAGGCATACCCCGATGTGCCGATTGGGCGGGAATCGGGACGGTAAGATCGAATCATCCGTAGGAGGTGCAGCGATGGAGGACCTGAACAGGATGCGCCGCGAGCTGCTGCGCAAGGCCGGATTGGCAACCGCGATGACCGCATCCGGGATGCTGGCCATCGACAACGACGCGGGGGCGCAGCCGCGGCCGAAACGGCCGCCTCGAAGCCCGCTGAACGTCCGCGACTTCGGCGCGTCCGGTGACGGCAAGAAGGATGACACCCGGGCCTTTGAGCGAGCGCTAGCAGCCGCTGAGGGCGACGGCGGCAACCTGATCACGATCCCGCGGGGCGAATATCGGATCACGGCTCCGCTCGACATCCCGGCGTCGGTGACGCTCGAAGGCGTCTCGCGGGCGCCGACGATACGCTCGGAGCATCGCGGCAGCTGCCTGCTGGCGCTGGTGGAGGGTGGCAACGCCGAGGGCGCGCCTCTGATCACGCTCCACGAGAACGCCACCCTGGCGGGCCTGACGGTCTACTACCCCGAGCAGCGCAAGACCGCAGATCCGATCCCCTACCCATGGACCGTTCGGGGCGACGGCGACAACTGCAGTCTGGTCGATGTGCTGCTCGTGAATCCCTATCAGGCGGTGGATTTCGGCACCAGGGCCGCAGGCCGTCACTACGTTCGGGGGCTGTACGCGCAGGCCATCTATCGAGGCCTATTCGTCGACAAGTGCTTCGATGTAGGGCGTTTGTCGGACGTCCACTTCTGGCCGTTCTGGGAGGTCTGGCAGACCCCGTTGAAGCAGTTCACCGAGAAGGAGGGGATCGCGTTCATCATCGGGCGCACCGACTGGGAGTATGTGGGCAACTGCTTCTGCATCGGCTACAGCGTGGGGTTCGACTTTGTCCGCACCAAGGACGGCTCCGCCAACGCGGTGTTCACCCAGAGCGGCTCCGACGTGGGCCCCTTGGCGGTCCGCGTCCAGAATGTCCAGGATCACGCGGGCATCGCCTTCAGCAACTGCCAGTTCATGACAGGCATCGAGATCAAAGAGACCAACCGGGGTCCGGTCAAGCTGACCTCGTGCGGCTTCTGGCCCATCAACGGCGCCGATCGGCATGCCCTCCTCGAGGGCTCCGGGCATACGACCTTCACGGCCTGCCATTTCTCCGATTGGGCCAGGACCATCCCGGGCACACCTGCGGTCGAGGCGCGGAGGGGCAGCGTGACCATCAACGGGTGCGACTTCGCGGCGCCGGGCAAGGCCCAGGTGCGGATCGGACCGGACGTCGACGCCGCGATCGTGATGGGCAACAGGCTGCGCGGCGCCGAAGCGATCGCCAACGAAGCCGGCGCCCGAGCTCAGATTGGGCTGAACGCCGTCGCCTCGGGCGCCTGACCGCGGCAATCGAACAGATCCGAGCTCCGGCATCGCTGCCGCCGGAGCTCGCATTGCCTCCGGCCGGATTCCTGCCCCGGCGCAGGAATCTGGCCGTTGCGGGACCGCGGGGAGTGCACCGCAGCCACGGCAGCTCACGAGCGATCACCCGTAGCGTTGGCTGATGCAACGGTGGTACACTCGCGCGACACCTGCATGAGCAGCGCACCACAAAACCAATCGTCGACGGTAGCCAGGCGCGATGGATAATCGGCTGGCTCTGGAGCGTATAGCCACCAGAGCCGATGATCCCACAGGACGGCGGCTGTGAACGAGGTTCGTAATCGGCGGACGCGGTCTGGACCATCGCGTCGCAGGGGTTCGCCTTATCCGATCAATCCCCTGCGTCGCTTGCTGTTCGGATACCCGACCGCGACGACTCAGGCCGATCATACTCGTTTGACCAAGCTCGTCGCGCTGCCTGTCTTCGCCTCTGACGCGATCTCCTCCTCGACCTACGCGACTCAGGAGGTCATGCTGGTCCTCGGAGCCGCCGGCCTCTGGCTGACTCATCCGGAACTCTACCGAACGCTCCCCGTTGCGATCGCCTGCGGCGTTGCAGCGCTGCTCGCCATCGTTGTGGTTTCCTACTGGCAGACGATCCATGCCTATCCTTCCGGAGGTGGGTCGTATATCGTCAGCAAGGATAACCTCGGACCATTTCCTGGTCTGGTCGCGGCTGCAGCCCTCTTGATGGACTACGTTCTGACCGTCGCCGTATCGATCGCGGCGGGTGTCCAGAACTTGCTCGACATGCCGATCGCGAGCCGATGGAGCGATAGCCAGGTACCGGTATGCATCATCGCGATTGCATTGCTCTGTTTCGCCAACCTCAGGGGCCTTCGCGAATCGGGCACCGTGTTCGCCGGGCCAACCTATATGTTCATCGTCCTTGCCGCTGTGATGATCGCTACCGGCCTCGTCGGCCCGATCTTCGGCCTGCAGCTGCATACCGGCACGGTGACTCGCGAGCTGCCGCCGTATGCCTATACAGCGTCCGATCACTTGTCGGTGTTCGCGATAGTAGCTGTTGTGTTGAAGGCATTCGCCAGCGGGTGTGCCGCAATGACAGGAACGGAGGCGGTCAGCAACGGTATTCCTGCGTTTCGTCGGCCTGAATCCCGCAACGCAGCGATCACGCTTACGGTCATGGCGGTCATCCTGGGCGCGCTCTTCATCGGGTTTGCGTCCCTGGCCGCTCGGTTGGGTGTTGTGTATGGGCATCATGGCAGCTACACGTCGCCAGCGGTGATCGAGCAGATCTCCGGTGCGGTGTTCGGTCGAGGATCGGCCCTCTACTACCTCATGCAGTTCTCGACCGCAGGCATCCTCGTGCTAGCAGCCAACACCGCCTTCGCTGATTTCCCAAGGCTCGCCGCGATTCTATCCCGCGATCGGTACATGCCCAGGCAGCTTGCGAACAAGGGAGACAAGCTCGTATTCTCCAACGGCATCGCGCTCCTTGCGTGTGCGGCTGTGGTCTTGATCGTCGGCTTTCATGGCAGCGTCGACCGGCTAATACCGCTTTACGCCGTCGGAGTATTTACAGCATTCACACTGTCTCAGTCAGGCATGGTGCGCCACTGGCTTCGTGAACGCGGTCCGCACTGGCTCACCAAGGCGATGGTCAACGGCTTCGGAGCGCTGTGCACCGGGATCGTTCTGGCGGTTATCAGCATCGAGAAGTTCCATGCTGGCGCGTGGGTTGTCGTTGTCGTGGTAAGCGCCCTCATCGCGGGGTTCTCGGCGATCTACCGCCACTATGCGTTTGTTCGGAACAAGCTGTCGATCGGCGCCGGGGTACCGACTCCGCATTCAGGCGCGCACACGGTGCTGGTCCTGATCCCGAGTCTCCATCGGGGGGTATTCCCAGCTATATACTATGCTAGGCGACTCAGTCCGGACTGTCGGGCGATCCATATTGAGCTGGAGCCGAACGATACGCAGCGACTCGTGCAGGAGTGGGAGGCTAACATGGGCGATGAGATGCCCCTGGTCGTCTTACCCTCGCCGTTTCGGAGCCTGATCGGACCCCTGATGGCCTATCTGGACCAGGTGCAGATCGAGCTGCCTGATAATCTCGTGACGGTCGTTCTGCCCGAGTTCGTCTCAACCAAATGGTGGCATAGCTTTCTTCACAACGCGAACGGCCCTCTGGTGAAGCTGTATCTGTCCCAGCGGCCCGGCGTCGTCCTCGTGAACGTACGGTATTTCATCGGCGAGCCTGAACAGGCGTAGTCATACGCGGTGTATAGGGTTCTATAATGCCTGTGCACTACTGCACCAGGAGTAAGTCATGCCGCATGTGTTGGCATTGCCGGACCACGCCGAGCTCGATCTCGTCTCCCTCGGCGCGCTGGTCCACCGCCTTGATCCCGGCGTCGTGCCCTTTCGCAAAGCCATCGAATGCTCGATCCACGTCAGCGGAGGCGAGTTCAACGTCGCCGCTAACCTCGCGGACTGTTTCCAGATGCGCACCGGCATCGCCACGGCGATGGTGGCCTATCCAGTCGGCGATCTGATCGCCGAGCGGGTCCGAGCCATGGGCGTTCGGCCCTTCTACAAACGATTCGAGCATGACGGTGTCCGCGGCCCCAATATGGCCACGGTCTACAGCGACCGGGGCATGGGGATCCGGCCTCCCACGGTCTTCTACAACCGATCCAATGAGGCGGCGGCGCTCCTCAAGCCCGGCGACTTCGATTGGGCCTCGATCTTTCAGGGCGGCGTACGATGGTTCCATTCCGGCGGCATCTTTGCGGCGCTCTCCGCGACGACCGCGGAGCTCATCATCGAAGGCATGGAAGAGGCCCGACGTCGCGGCGCGATCGTATCCTTCGACCTCAACTACCGGGCCAAGCTCTGGTCTGTAGCCGGAGGTCTGGCCACCGCTCAGGCGACGCTCCGGCGCATCGTCGACCATGTCGACGTCCTCGTCGGCAACGAGGAGGATCTCCAGCTGGGCCTCGGGGTCGTCGGCCCGGACGTGCAGAAGCGATCAGCGCTGGATCCCGCGGCGTTCCTAGGCATGATCGATGCCGCCCTGCAGCAACATCCCCGCCTCAAGGTCGTCGCAACTACACTCCGAGAGGTCCACTCCAGCAACAAGCATGGCTGGGGCGCCGTCGCATGGGTCAACGGTCAGGTCCACCAATCACCCATATGCGATCTGGATGTCCATGATCGGGTCGGCGGAGGCGACGGCTTCGCTTCAGGGCTCTTCTATGGCCTGATGTCCGGCAGACCGGCCGACGAAGCCGTTCGGCTGGGCTGGGCCCATGGCGCCCTGATTACGACGTTCCCGGGCGACACGACCATGGCAACCCTCGGCCAGGTAGAGGCGTTCGCCGCCGGTGAGGGCGCACGCATTCAACGATAAGACGCAACGCACCGGAGTTCACCATCGTTCAGGGCCGGCGGGGCCAACGATATCCCCGAGGCCTATCAACCGAAAGGAGCGCATCTATGACCAGCGGAACAAGCGACACCCTGAAAGTCGGCGTCATCGGATATGGGGGGATCGGCAAGTTCCACCTTCAGGGCTGGCTTGCCCTTCGCGACGCGGGCGTTACGGTTGCGGCGGTCTGCGACGCCGACCCGGCCAAGTGGTCCGTCGTCGAAAGCGTCTATGGAGCGGAAGGGCTGGCCGTTCCGGACAAGGACGGCTTCCTGTACCTCTCCCTCGACGAGTTCATCGCACACTCGGGTGTCGACATCGTCAGCATCTGCCTGCCCAACTTCCTCCATGAGCCGGCTGCAGTCGGCTGCTTCGAAAAGGGGATGCACGTCCTACTGGAGAAGCCCGCCGCACACACGCTCGAGTCGGCCCGCCGGATCCTCGACGCCCAGAAGAAGTCCGGCAAAGTCGGGGCCGCTCAGCTGAATAACAACTACACACCCCTGTATGAGCTCGCTGGCGATATGGTCGGCCGGGGCCGCCTTGGCGAACTGCAGACGGTCCATGGCTGGTGGACGCGCCGCAACGGCATCCCCTTCTACGGCGACTGGTTCGGCATCAAAGCAAAGAGCGGCGGCGGTCCCGGGATCGACCTCATGCCCCACCTGCTGGGATGGCTGCTCGGGATCATGGGTTGGCCGAACGCCGAATGGCTGTCCGCCAGGACGTTCTCAGCCGCCACCCGGGGATGTCCCGGCTACGGACCCTACGGCGGCGGCAAGAAGAAACCGGAAGGGCTGTTCGACGTGGAGCGGCGGATTCAGGTCTACGCTCAGCTCGCCAATGACGTCACCCTCAACGTCGACGCGGCCTGGGCCATGCACACGGACATCGAGCGAATGGGGTTCCGTCTAATCGGCAGCGAGGCGACCCTCCTCATCGAGCGAACCTGGCCCATCAACGACGGCGACGATGCCAGAGCCGTAGATCGGGCCACGCTCTACGCCACGCGCGAGAAGAACGGGCGCGCCTGGAGCATGGATCGCCATTTCAACCCCGACACCGACCCGAGCGTTCAGGATCCGTTCATGGGACGGACGAAGACCCAGCCTGAGGTCCTCGATGCCATCCGCACCGGCAGAACGCCGAGGACGAGCATCGCGAACCTCATCGCCATCCAGGAGATCATCGACGCCGCCTACCGGAGCGCGGAGGCGAAGGGCAGGCCGGTCGAGCTCAGATAATCCGCCGGCGGCGCCAACCGATCGGTGCGCTGGCAAACGAACGGGCTCCGCATCGGACGGCGGAGCCCGCTCGACCAACGATGCTTCGGGTGTTAGAACTCGACGCTCTTGTACTGGGGCAGATAGTCGCGGCTGGCGGCGAACATCTCCCTGACCATGTTCCGGATCTCCTCCAGCGAGAGAACCGCCGAGGTCAACGGATCGTAGCAGATCGAGTGGAAAGCCGGTCGCGGATCGCCGGTCAGCGCCGATTCGACGGCGAGCTCCTCATTGTGAGCGCTGATGGAACAGAGCGCCGCGCACTGGGCGGGCATCCTGCCCACGTGCATCGGATCGAGACCCCGCTTGCTGGCCAGAATCGGCACCTCGACGCAGCAGCCGTCCGGCAGATTGTCGATCAGCCCGTGGTTCCGGACGTTGCCGTTGAACTCGAAGAGCGTCCCATCGCCCCGGGTCGCGTTGATGATGTACGCGGCGTACTCATGGCCCCGGTTCAGGTCGATGGGCTCTTCTCGGGCAAGCCACTCCTTCGTCTCATCCCTCCAGGTATCTTCGCGCCGGAGGTACTCGTCGAGGATGTAGGCGTACTTTCCCGGGTTCCAACCCGTGCCGTGGGTACAGTACTTCTCAATGAGGTCTGGGCGTTTGCGGAACCAGGCCACGTACTCGGAGTTGTGCCCGCTCGATTCGGTGACGTAGTAGCCAAGATGCTTGAACATCTCGTTTCGGACGATCTCCGACTGGTAGATGTCCGGCTTCTCCACTGCCTCGCGGATCAGCGGATAGGCGTCCTTTCCGTTCCATTTGAAGTCGATGTAGAACGCCTGATGGTTGATGCCTGCGCAGAGATAGGTGATCTCCTCCATCGGGGCGCCGATCCAGTGAGCCAGCATCCCGGCCGTCCCCTGCACGCTGTGGCACAGGCCGCTGAGCTGGATCGACGAGACGCCCTGCATGGCCCTGCAGAGCATGGCCATCGGGTTGGTGTAGTTCAGCAGGATTGCGTCGGGGCAGACGGCCTCCATATCCCGGCAGATGTCCACCATGACCGGGATCGTCCGGAGGGCGCGGAACACACCGGCTGGCCCCCGGGTGTCGCCGACGTTGATGTCGACGCCGTACTTCTTCGGGATCTCGATGTCGTGGCGCCAGACGCTGGTCGGGGCCGCCAGGATCGTGCAGAGAACGGCGTCCGCCCCTTCCAGGGCCTTTTTGCGATCGAGAGTCGCCTCGACCCGGGCCGGATAGCCGCCGGCGTCGACGATCCGCTGGACCGCTGTGCGAGCGAACTCGAGCCGTTCCGGGTCGATATCCATGAGGCTGAGCGTCGAATCAGCCAGGGCCGGGAAGGTGAGGACATCCCGCACGAGGCCGCGAGTGAAGCCGAGACTGCCGGCTCCGATGAAGGTGATCTTGGGCATGGAATAGTGTCTCCTGACGCGCATGGGAACCGGAACGCTCCGGCGCCCTCATGCCGTCAACCTTCGGCGCCCTCCCCTCCCCTTCCTCCCCCGGTCTCCGCGAACAGCGCCGCAATCCCGGACGCGGCAGCCGTCTCCATGCCGATTGAAGGCAGGAGCGGCAGCAGTGCGCGGGTCCTGTCGGTGTCAGCGCCCACGTATACGGATATCCCTGCTAATCGATACCCGTCGGGCCCGACGCGTCAGGGCAACGCCGGTTTCGGATGCACGGTATACCCTCCGGTCGGCGCCCGATCCGTGTCCCGCAGGGAGGTAGAATCCTTCCATGTCCCTCCATGCGGAGCTGCACCGGCACCTGGGCGGCGCGGTCGTCCCCCGGGTGTTCTGGAGATACCTCCACCGCTCATGCCACCCGCTCGCAGAGGCGTACCCGGAATACGAAGGCTTCGAGGCGTTCATCACCCGTCCCCGCGCCAGCCTGGAGGAGTACCTCGAACTCCATTCCCTGGTCGAAGTGGTCCAGCGACCCGACACCCTCGCCTACTTCGTCTCCAAGCTCGTGCGCGGCGCGTTCGTCTTCGAAAGTGTCGTCTATATGGAGCTCCGCCACACGCCCTTCCTCCGAACGGACCCGACCGAGCCGATGGCCCGGCGCATCGACGCCATGCGGCCCATCGTAGATACCATCGCCGCCGCAGGCGATCAGCCGGAATACCCGCTGGTCTTCTCCCAGATCCTCTGTATGCACAGCCGACTGCCGTTCGAGGTGAACAGGGCGATTGTGGACCTTGCGGCCTCCATGCCCCGCGCAGTCTGCGGGATCGACCTGGCCGGCCCGGATCATCTCTACGCCGAACGTCTCGAGGAGTTCATCTCGCTGTTTCGCCATGCGCAGGAGCTCGGCTTGAAGACGACCGGCCACCTGTATGAGACCCCGCAGGGCTGCTATGCCGAGCTCCTGCCGTACCTCGATCGGATCGGACACGGGATCCAGATACCCCTCCTCTATCCGGAGCTGCTGCCCGCCATAGCCGAGCGACGACAGTGCCTGGAGATCTGCCCGACGACCTACCTGAAGACCGGCACGCTGGCCTCTCTCGAGCCGCTCCGATCGGTCTTCGATCGCTGCGAACGGGCCGGGGTCGACATCGTCCTGTGCACGGACAACGCGGGATTGCACAACGTCCGCCTGCCGTTCGAGTTTGAGAACCTGCTGACGCTCGATATCATCGACTTCCGGCAGCTCCAGGCCTGTCAGGATGCGGCCTTCCGACACGCTTTCGCGTGGCCCTATCGCCAACCTGCCAGACACCTGCTCCGAGAACGCGCCGGAACCGGAGGCGGATGACCCGGTGATCCGGCTGACGCCGGCCTACAGCCGACGTATAGTAAGGAAACGAAGGAGATAGCCAATGACCACACCGAGCTTCGGACTGACAGGCCTTGCCGTCATGGGCCAGAACCTCGCGCGCAACATCGCACGCAAGGGCATCCCGATTGCCGTCCATAACCGCACGGTCGAAACGACCCACCGCTTCGTCGAGGAGTTCGGGCACGAGGGGAGCTTCGTACCGTGCGACGATTACGCCGCCCTGGCCGCCGCCCTTCGTCCTCCCCGGTCGATCATGTTGATGGTCAAGGCCGGACCGCCGGTCGACGCCGTAATCGAGGGGCTGAAGCCCCACCTGAGCCCGGGCGATCTGCTCATCGACGGCGGCAACTCCTTCTTCAAGGACACCGAGCGGCGAGCCGAGCTCCTCCACGCCGAAGGCTTTCTGTATATCGGCACCGGCGTATCGGGCGGCGAGGAGGGCGCACTCAACGGACCCGCGATCATGCCGGGCGGCAAGCCTGAAGCGTACCAGCGGGTCGCACCGATCCTCGAGACGATCTCCGCGCATGTCGATGGCGCGCCCTGCTGCGCCTATATCGGCGCGGGCGGCGCGGGCCATTATGTCAAGATGGTGCACAACGGCATCGAATATGCCGACATGCAGCTCATCGCCGAAGCCTACGACCTCCTCAAGAACGCCGTCGGATTGGGCAACGACGAGATCGGCGCCGCCTTCACCGCATGGAACGAAGGGGAGCTCAGCTCCTACCTGATCGAGATCACCTCGCTGATCTTCCGCACCCGCGACCCGGAGACGGGCGGCTATCTCGTCGATTCCGTCCTCGACCGGGCCGGTCAAAAAGGCACCGGCAAATGGACCTCGGACTCGGCCCTGGAGCTGGGCGTCCCTGCCACAGCGATCACGGAGGCCGTCTTCGCTCGATACCTCTCCGCCCTGAAATCGGCCCGGGTCGAGGCATCCAGGAGTCTGGTCGGCCCGGCCTCACCGTGGGGCGGGAGTACAACCGACTGGGTAGACGCGGTGCGCGACGCCCTCTACGCGAGCAAAGTCGTCGCCTACGCTCAGGGTTTCGAACTCATGAAGGTCGCCGATACCGAGTACGGTTGGCGGCTCAACCCCGGCGACCTCGCGAAGATCTGGCGGGGAGGGTGCATCATCCGCGCGCGCTTCCTCAATCGGATCATGCAGGCCTACGCCGACAAACCCGACCTGCCCAACCTGCTCCTCGCGCCCTACTTCCGGGAGATCATCACCCACACCCAGGCGAACTGGCGGCGGGTCGTATCCGCTGCCGTGCAGGCCGGGGTTCCCGTACCGGCCTTCTCAGCCGCCCTTGCGTACTACGACGGCTACCGAAGGGACCGGCTTCCCGCCAATCTCATTCAGGCACAACGGGACCATTTCGGCGCGCACACCTACGAACGAGTCGATCGAGAAGGCGTCTTCCATTCGGCCTGGGGATAGGGGGAGAGAGCTGAGGGCTGAGAGCTGAGGGCTGAGAGCTGAGGGCTGAGAGCTGAGGGGCGACTGATCATTCGCCCGCAGAACCGTTCGACAGGCCGCAAGGTCGTGTCCGCGTCCAATACGCCCGTTACGTAGGGGCAGGCCCTGTGCCTGTCCGAAGCGCACGGGAGAGGTAGCGGTGTAGGGGCGGGTTAGAAACCTGCCCGAACGGTCGGGAGTGGTCACGTACGGACGCGGAGCGCGGTTTCTCGCGTTGACACGCCTATCGCGAACTGTTATACTGGCCTGATATCTTGTTATGCACGCCGCAACACTGAGTAGGAGGCAACACACCTTGACCAATCCCGACGAAGAGATCACCGGTACGCTCGCCTTATTTACCGAGGAAGATGAAGCGCGCCGAACCGGCAGCAACAGTACGATGGAACAGGCCTTTACTGAGGTCGATGCCGCGATTGCCGGGCTGATCAAGGAGGCTAACCGATATCTCTCTGCGCTTAAGTCGCTGCAGACGGAGAACTCCGCCGGGAATGTCGTTGGCATCGCCAAAGCGGCGGAGCAGGCCGGACGCTTGCGTGATGAACTCCAGCATCCAGCGCAGGTGAAGATCGTAGAGGCTCCCGAGGCTGTCGCATGGTTGGCTTCCGACGCGTGGAGGCGCGAGATCGGAGATGCGCTCCGCGCGCATGGATTGGCGGTGATCGAAGACTCCAGCGGAGCGCTTCTCTGTCCGCCAGTCGCGCTGGTTGCGCATCCCAATAAAACGGCGATCATGGTCGGGCGTAGCCTGGTGCGAACAATCCGACCCGATCCGCTCGCACTGAAGATCAAGCCCCTCCGGGATCGTGACGCCGGTGCGAAAACGCCCGAGTTCCTCGATAAGCTGCACGAGGCGACGCTTCAGATCGCAGGCGCAACGGACCGGAGGGCGACGTTCCGCAGGATCTACGCGCAGTTCTGTATTGCACCCGGATGGAAGAAGGACAACTCAGAGCTTGAGTTCGGTCAGCAGATCTATGCCCTCCGGGAGTCTGGCATTCAGACTACGAAAGACGGCACGCGATACCAGATCCAGGAACCGAGCGGAAAAGTCAAACGATCCGACATCTTCATTGTCTACGGCGCCGACGGTCGAGAGCATGAATTCTACGCCATTCGGTTCTTCTGAGGAGGCTGTCCCATGTACGATGATCGCCCAACGCCGCAGCTGACGGCAGACGTCTGGCTGCGCGGATTCGCCGACCGCTACCTACGGGACTACGTCCCGTCCGGCGGTTCGGTGATCCGTTTTGTCTCAGGGACAGATCCAGCGCTGGCGCTAGTGCAGTCCGGGCTGCAAAGCCTGGCGGCTGAAGGGAACTACCACTACTGTCTGCTCGACGCGAACAGACGTACAGCTGAAGATAAGCCGCCGAACCTCCATAGCATCGAACGATTCTATGCAGCCGTCACCGAGCATGTGGACTGGCTGGAGTGGGCCGAGGAACAGGCGCGCAAGGCGCTGAGCGAACTGGGATTAGACCTCCCCGACGGCGTGGACCTCGGCGATCTGGAGGCCATCGCCGAAGCCAATCGAACAGACCCCAAACATATCACGAATCGAGTTGAGTGGGCGATGCGGGATGAGCGAAGGGATCGTTCCACAACGATCGAATACCACAGCGCGACCACCAACCTATGGGTGGACTGGCTGCTGCCGGACAAAGCCATTCCCGGGCGCAGGAAGGTGCTCTCCGCGTGGCTTTCGGGAGAAACACCGCCCACCGGCGGGGCGAGCGTCCTGAAGAGGTACCAGATCTACGGAAAGATCGGCCCCGCGAACGGACGACACTTCCTTGCCTCCTTCTGCGAATGGCTGCGACAGGTCGGCCGATCGGGTCTCCTGGTGACGCTCGATTTCCGGGCGTACGAGCGATCCGGCAGGCGCAGATCACCGAGTGAGACCGCACTTGCCTCCTTGAGGAGCGCCCACAAGAATGGCGCGGATTTCGACGAGTTGTACCGGCTTCTGGAACTTGCCAAGTCGGACGATGGCGGCTTGGGATACGGGAAGCGTCCTTATGAGCAGATGCTGTCACTCCTCCGACGATTCATCGATGAGATCGATCGCTTTCGGTCCTTTGCACTGGTCGTCCTGATGTCGCCGCAGTACTTCGCTCCGAATGATCCTCACGAGCGTAGATACACCGACTACAGCGCTCTCAGCACGAGGATCGGGGACGAAGTGAGCGATCGACACCGGGCCAACCCGGATGCAGCGCTCGTCCGGCTCGGGGAGGTGGAGCGATGACACCCGATGTTCTGGACGCCCGCAAGGCGATCGAAGCTCTCCGCTCCGGTGTCCCCTCCCGTACGGCGCTGAAAGAGCTGGGTTCTACCGATACGGACCTGATCGATGTCTTTATGTCGCGGCTCGAATGCGTGAGGAACGCAAAGGGAACGGAGCCGCTTGGATACCAGGCTCCCTTTGGACAGGGCAAGACGCACCTCCTCATCCAGCTTCGGACTCTGGCCGAAGAGGCCGGATTCGCCACATCCGTTGTCGTTGTGAGTCCAGAGACTCCGCTCGGCAACCCCGTTGCCGTTCTGGCGGAGATCAGCCGCAACGCCTCTGTCGCGGACAAGCTTGGCAACGCGCTCCGCGAGCTCCTCCCCTCGGCCAGGACGGGTACTGACGAGTGGGCCTCGCTACGAATCTGGGCCACGGAGGCGGAGATCGTCCAGCGTTTCCAGGCTCTCATGTTTCTCTATGAGGAATACAGCGCCGACACGGAGTTCCAAGCGAAGATCCTCGAAGACATCCAGGGCAAGCCGATGACACAGGCCGAGATCAACCATGCGCTCAAGGAGATCGATCAGAGGGCTGCCTACAACCTCCGCGGGACCCCGCCGTTACGGGCGCTCGCGCCAGAGCGAATCCGTGTGCTGGCCCGATGGTTCCGGGCGTATCGCAGGCACGGCCTGGTCGTGTTCTTTGACGAGCTGGAACGGCTCGGGAGTTTCTCCCAGAAACAGAGGATGCTGGCGTATGAACAGATCGATTGGTGGACCCGCATTACGCGCGAAGACGGTTCGGCCCTTCTACCGGTCTGGTTCACGACCGACGATCTGGCAGCCATCACAGAGAAGGATGAGCGGGGCGTGGCGTCCGAGCTCTTTGGCGGGCTCAGTGATTCCGAGTCGAAGACCAGCATCGCCGAACGGCAAGCAGCGTCTCCTCGGTGGCGCGGAATACAGGCGCTCAGCAACCTGTCCTTGCTAGAACCTCCTGACGTCCATGCCTTGCGAGCTCTCCAGACTAGACTCGCTGAACTATATGGGCGTGCCTACAGCATTGAGCGCATCTCCGACCTCGAGATCCAGAGTCAGCCGTCGTCGATTCGGGAAGAGATTCGTCGGTGGATCGCCTACTGGGATATGGAGCGGCTCTATCCCGGCTATGTCCCGGATATCGCCCTGCATGCCGTCGGGGAGGACAGCACTGGCGAATGGTCGGGTGACGAGGCAAACGAAGAGTAAGGCGGACCCTCATTCCCCAACGATATGTCAATCCCCTATCGGAAACCTCCAGTTGCCGCTTCGCAGGCCGCCATCGCTTATCTGAGCGTCCAACGGGCACGGGACGGAGCCTACATCGGCGCCATGCTCGTGACCGATCTGCAGGGGCGCCCGATCGAGTTTCTTCATAATCGGGTGGAGGCTCCAAGAGGATTCCTCTGGCCTGCAGAGCAGGTGCGAGCCGCGGGCGTTACAGCTCTCTGCCACTCGCTGTTCGACGCTAGCGCTCGTCAACCCGCCCTATTGCTCGCCGAAGATGAACTAGGATCGGTGGAGTTCTGTCGCGAATCCCTCGGGGCTCTGGTGCCCTTCGCACTGATCCACACCGACGATTGGATCTGGGTGGGGCGCCCGCCGGCGCCGGGGGCTGAAGCGCATGGCCTGGCAGAAGCGCTCCGTGCGCGGTCCGACCCGCTGGAACCGTTTACCCGAATCCGGGCAGGCTTACGGGAGGTCTACCCGGACGGAAAGTCAGGCCCGCTACATGCCGATACCTCATAGTCCGCCTGCGTCTATCCGGGTCAGGCCGCGAGGACCGGTATCGTTGGTCCTGGGCCCGTGGCGCCCGGCAGCCGATAGAGTTCACCGGCTCACTATTCCCCGGTATGCTCCCCCACCCAGTACCAGACTCGAAGCTCCAGGCCTCATCACGCCTAATGCGGTCTGCACGCCTGTTGCGTCTACGATAGCCGGGCCGGCTATTGTAGAGCGGCTCCAACCTCCTCAGGCTCGATCAGCGAAACCAGAAGGCAACGAGAACGGAGAGTCCGATCCGGGTTCCGAATGGCTACCGTCCGACACCGGATCGGACGTGGACGGCCCAGGTTATCTCGCGGAACTCCTGTGGGCCATCCTGCAGCCGCCGATCGGTCTGGTGTTCGCATCCGACGGGGTACTGGAGTGGCCGGCGCCAATACGACCCTTTCAGATGAGCGGGGTTCAGGTTCTACTGGACCGAGCGGAGGTCCTCCTCGCCGACGAGATGGGCCTCGGGAAGACAGTGCAAACGATCGCCGCCCTGCGCGTCCTTGCCTTTCGAGGACTCATAGAGGCCTCCCTGGTTGTCTGTCCCGCGAGTCTGATCATCCAATGGCATCGGGAACTGGGGCGGTGGGCGCCAGAGCTGGTAACCCGCGCCGTTCGTGGTCGGGCGGAGGACCGAGCTATGCAATGGCGCCTGCACGCGCATGTGTACATAGTGTCGTACGAGACGTTGCGGGGTGATGTGCTGGACGTTCGGGACAGCCCAGCGCTGCGGCGGCGTTGGGATGTGGTCGTCCTTGACGAGGCGTCGCGAATCAAGAACCGTGACACGGACGTATCGCGTGCGTGTCGGCGCTTGCCGAGATCGCGCCGATGGGCGCTCACGGGTACGCCGCTCGAGAATCGTCCGGAGGACGTTGCATCCATTCTAGAGTTCCTGTTTGGGGATCCGGAGCAACGGCATCGCGTCGATCCGGATCCGCTATCCCTGCGAGGTGACCTCAGTCGGGTTCAGCTCCGACGCAAGAAGGCCGATGTGCTGCCCGAGTTACCGCCCAAAGATATCCATGATATCGTGCTGGAGTTGCCTGAGGCGCAGCGACGAGCCTATGATGAGGCCGAGCAACGGGGCATTCTACGCCTAAGGGAGTTTACGGCCCCGGTTACGATCGTGCATGTCCTTGAGCTCATCGCGCGGCTCAAGCAGCTATGCAACCATGAACCCGTGTCTTCTGAGAGCGGCAAACTCAATGATCTGGAGAACCGGCTTGCCGAGATCGTCGATAACGGCGAGCGTGCGCTGATATTCAGCCAGTACACCGACCGATCTTACGGTGCACGATGGCTGGCTGCTTCGCTCAGCCGGTTCAACCCGGTCCTGTACACCGGGGACATGTCGGGTGATGAACGACAGCGACAGGTCGACGCGTTCATGGGGAATCGCGACCGCAAGGTTATGGTTCTATCATTGCGCGCAGGCGGCATGGGGCTGAACCTCCAATCGGCGTCGTATGTCTTCCACTTCGACCGATGGTGGAATCCGGCGATCGAGAGCCAGGCCGAGGATCGCGCTCACCGCATGGGCCGCACAACTCCGGTAACCGTCTACCGCTACATATGCGCCAACACGATTGAGGAACGGATCGACGCCAGGCTCCGGGAAAAGCGAGCGCTGTTTTCCGAAGTGGTTGATGGGGTCTCGCTGGATGTTGGGCAGATGTTGAGTGAAGAGGAACTGTTCGGGCTGTTCGGGCTCCAGCCGCCCGGCGCGGCGGGGCAGCGACGCACGTAAGGGCCGAACCGGGGGTACTCTTGGGGTATGAAGGCCGAGGCTGTGGTGGCGGTGGAGCCGTGGCGGGTGGAGTACCGCCCGGTCGAGGTTCCGGAACCGGGGGATGACGATGTCGTCGTGCGGTTGACCCATTCGTGGATCAGCAACGGGACGGAAGGGTCGTTCATCCGGGGCGAGCGGATTGCGGGCGATACGCCCCGGGCGGATTCGGATCCGATGCCGTTTCCGCACGTGCCGGGCTATCAGAAATCGGGGATCGTCGAACGGGTCGGCGCTGCGGTCGGCCACGTTCGGCCGGGCGATCGAGTCTTCGCCTCGGTCTCCCGGGTCGATGGGATGTTCTACGATCACGGCGGACACATCAACCCGGCGATCACCCATGGCAGTCAGGTCTGGAAGCTGCCCGACGGGCTCGATTCGCTGGCCGCGTCGGGTCTGGTCCTCACGCAGGTCGGGCTCAACACGGGCTCCCGACCGACGGCAGGGCCGGGCGATTGCGCGGTGGTGATCGGCGATGGGCTGGTCGGACACTGGACGGCGCAGACGCTGCAGGATCGGGGCGCAAGGGTCCTGATGCTGGGTCGACACGCCGATCGGCTTGCGCGGCTGGCGGTTCGGGATGGCGATGCGACGCTCATCGAGAGCGATGGGTGGTTCGATGCGATCGTCGCCTGGGCGTCGGAGGGCGTGCAGGTCGTGGCCGATACGGTGGGGTCGATCGAAACGATCGAAGCGTTGCTGACCGCGATGCGGCATAACGGGCATATCGCCTCGGCGGGGTTCTATGGACCGCGCGGCCGAATCGACATTCAGCAGCTTCGCGCCAGGGAGATCACGCTCCACGCCCCCGCCGGATGGTCGGCGAACCGAATGGAGACGACGCTCCGGATGCT
Organism: Chthonomonadales bacterium; assembly: GCA_013360745.1. Classification (GTDB taxonomy): domain Bacteria; phylum Armatimonadota; class Chthonomonadetes; order Chthonomonadales; family CAJBBX01; genus JABWBA01. Next base: position 45,443 of record JABWBA010000020.1, read on the forward strand.
GGCCGAGGGCCGCCTGACGACCCTGCCCCTGATCACGCATCGGTTTGCCGCCGCCCGTGCGGCTGAGGCCTATGGCATGATCCTCCACCGGCGACCGGGTGTCCTCGGGGTCGCGCTCGATTGGTGATCGACGGAGGAAGGGGATAGGCTCCATGCGGATCCTGCAGATCGGCCGGCATCCGGCGATGGAAATGCTCGATGCGCCGACGCCCAAACCGGGACCGGGCCAGGCGCGGCTCCGAGTCCTCGGGGTGGCTGCCTGCCCCCAATGGGACCTGCACCTGCGGCACGATGAGCCGATGTTCGTCGGCCACCGGTTCTTCTATCCCTACACACCGGGCCAGCCGGGGCACGAGGCGACGGGCATCGTGGAGGAGATCGGCGACGGGGTTATGGGATTGGCTGCGGGCGATCGGGTCAGCGTATGGCGCGATCCGGGCCATGACGTCTGGGGCTGCTATGCCGAGCAGGTGGTGGTCGATGCAGCCAACGTGATCGCCGTTCCGGCCGAGTTGCCTCCTGCGGCGACGGCGTCGGTGGAGCTGGCGATGTGCGTCGGGGCGACGGCGCTCCTCCTGCGGGATCGAGGCGGCCTCAGCGGCGCACGGGTGGGCGTGAACGGCCTCGGGCCTGCAGGCCTGGTGGCGGCGCAGAT
>JABWBA010000021.1 GCA_013360745.1 Chthonomonadales bacterium
CCGGGGAGGCCGGCCGCGAGCATCCGCAGCGGCGTGCCCCGATCCGGCACGAACGGCGGTGCGCATCGGCCCCCACGAAGGCGCGCCCCACCGGCGACGCCGACCATCGCCAGCCATACGGCGCTCAGGGTGATGATATCGTACGTATGGACGTTGCCCAGAATACAGGCAAAGGCTCCGGCGCCGAGGGCATGTCGGAAGCTTCGGCGGCGCTCCGCCTCGATGAGACAGATCAGCGTCGCGAGCATCAGAACGAGCGATACCGTAAACAGCGGATACAGGTAGAGGCTCAGAAAGGTGACCGCTTCGGGCTGCCATGTGTCGACCGGTCCGGCGAACCCCCGTTCCCAGAACCCGGGGATCCATCCAAGGCCCGAGCTCAGAGCCACCGTGAGGAACGCCGTCCGCCTCTGCAGGGGGGCGCTCAGCAGCAGTTCGCCGAGCCTCCAGACGAGCATCAGACACACGGGTATCGACGCCAGACGCGCGGCGTGATAGACCGCGATAGCGGGCATTCCGGTCCAGCGGCTCAGAGCGCCGAGAATCAGAAAGAACAGATTGAACTGATGGCCTGCCTGCGGGAGGGTCGTGAAGAGGTTGCGCTGGGTCCACGCGCCGTCGGCGTACTGGCGCATCCACGAAAGATAGACCGCGTGGTCCGTGACGTTGTAGGCGCACCATGTGTAGAGCCCGTAGAGCGGCGCGATCCCCTGCAGCGTCCGATCATAGAGATAGGGCAGACACGTCAGAGCCGCGATCCCCAGGGCGGTCCGGAACGCCCATCGGCGCCCGAGGCCATCGGCTGGCGTCTCCACCGCGCCGATCCTTCTCAGATCCCGAGCTGATCGAACGTATGGTCCAGATGCTGGAGATGGAGTCGGACATCGAAGCATCGGCGGACCTGTTCCGGCGTCAGCTTATCGATCACCGTCGGATCGGCCTCGATCGCCTCCCGGAAGTCCATCCCTTCGTCCCACGTCCGTGCCGCGTTTCGTTGTGCGACCCCGTACGCCTCTTCCCGGCTCAGACCTGCCGCGATGAGCGCGAGCATCACCTGCTCCGAGGCGACCAGACCGCCCATCATGCCCAGATTCCGCTCCATGTTGTCCGGATGGATCACGAGCCCGTCCAGGATATCGGCGAACTTCCAGAGCATCCAGTCCGTCAGGGCGCAGACGTCGGGCAGCGCGATCCGTTCCACGGAGGAGTTGGAGAGATCCCGCTCATGCCACGTGGCCATGTTCTCGAGAACCGGCAGCAGCATCCCGCGAACGACGCGCGCCAGGCCCGTAACGGTCTCGCAGTTCCAGGGATTGCGCTTGTGGGGCATGGCCGAGGAGCCCTTTTGCCCTTTGGCGAACCGCTCCTGAACCTCGAGGATCTCCGTACGCGCAAGATTGCGAATCTCCGTGGCGAAACGCTCCAGCGATCCGGTCAGCACGGCCAGGGCGCAGACAAACTGGGCGTGACGGTCCCGGGTAATGATCTGAGTCGAGAACGGCGCCGGCTCCAGACCAAGGGCCGCGCAGACCGCACGTTCGATCTCGGGCGCGATGTTGGCATGGGTGCCCACGGCGCCGGAGATCTTTCCGACCGCAATGGTCCGCCGAGCGTCGGCCAGCCGCTCGAGGTTCCGGTTCATTTCATCGAGCCAGCCGGCGAGCTTGAACCCGAAGGTGATCGGCTCCGCATGGATGCCGTGGGTGCGGCCGATCTCGAGGGTGTGGCGGTGCTCACGGGCGATGCGGCGAATGACCTCCCGCAGCCGTTCGGCCCGGCCGATGATGAGATCGGCGGCGTCGCGCAGCGCCATCGAGAGCCCGGTGTCGACGACGTCGTACGAGGTGATGCCGTAATGGACGTACCGGCCTTCGTCACCCAGATGCTCCTGCACGTTCTTGACGAACGCCATGACATCGTGCCGGGTTTCCAGCTCAATCTCCGCCATCCGAGCCAGATCGAAGGATGCGCCGGCGCGGATGGCCGCCGTCACTCCCGACGGGATGGAGCCATGAGCTTCGAGCGCGGCGCACACGGCGATCTCGACGTCGAGCCAGCGCTGGGTGCGGGCTTGCATGGACCAGAGCGCGCCCATTTCCGGCGTTGTGTAGCGGTCAATCACGATCGTTGTTCCTGTGTTGGTCGTTGATAGAGCCCATCGCGGGCGGTTCCACGCCGGCCGATCGCGTCACAGGGGTCGCGGCGCATCGATGTAGAGAATACCCGTGTCGTTCCCCCTTCCGGCAATCCCGCTCGCACCGTTGACCCCGGTTGCTGAGCCTGTCGAAGCATCCGGGGTTTCCATGCCTGATCGGTGATGGTTCTCGGATCCAGATGCATACCCCGGTTGCTGAGCCTGTCGAAGCATCCGGGGTTTTCATGTGTGATCGATGATGGTTCTCGGATCCGATGGGCGGGTGCGCCTTCGACAGGCTCAGGCGCCGGTTCGCCTGATCGGCGCTAGCCCTCGGATCCAGCTGCGTACGCCGGTTGCTGAGCATGTCGAAGCATCCGGGGTTTCCATGCCTGATCGGCATTAGTGTCGGATCCGACTGCGCGCGCGATGCGATAGGCTGGCCAGCGCGTACTCCGTTTCAATGCCTGATCGGCATTAGTGTCGGATCCGACCTGCGAGATCACGTCATTCACGACGGATAGAAGGGGGCTGTTTCAATGCCTGATCGGCATTAGTGTCGGATCCGACTGGCGCGGCGGATCGCCGCCGCCGCGCTCACCTCGCGCGTTTCAATGCCTGATCGGCATTAGTGTCGGATCCGACCCGGCAATCATGGACGCCCGGGCCTCCGCCACGGCCTCCGTTTCAATGCCTGATCGGCATTAGTGTCGGATCCGACAAGTAGCAGGAGGAGCAAGCAGCATCCCCGCACCAGTTTCAATGCCTGATCGGCATTAGTGTCGGATCCGACAACGTCCTGCTCGCCTGGGCAGAGCCCGATTACGTCGTTTCAATGCCTGATCGGCATTAGTGTCGGATCCGACCTGAGCGGGGTCGGCTCTTTCGAGATCATTGAGGCTAAGGCCCGGTTTCAATGCCTGATCGGCATTAGTGTCGGATCCGATCATCGCGACCCATGGTACATCCGGGGCGCGTTCTCAGAGTTTCAATGCCTGATCGGCATTAGTGTCGGATCCGATATCGAAGAAGTTCGTATACAGATGTGGAGCAGTGCAACAGTTTCAATGCCTGATCGGCATTAGTGTCGGATCCGATGACGCCCTACTGCGGCTGTTCGCACGAACCCTATCCGTTTCAATGCCTGATCGGCATTAGTGTCGGATCCGACGCATGAGGCCTGATCTTCTGAAGACTCTTACCGCCGGGACGTTTCAATGCCTGATCGGCATTAGTGTCGGATCCGACTGGCATATTGCGAATGCCGTCAAAACCACGATGATAGACTGGTTTCAATGCCTGATCGGCATTAGTGTCGGATCCGACCGGTGAAGTTGGCGCGCTGTAGACGCGCGCCATCGAACCGTTTCAATGCCTGATCGGCATTAGTGTCGGATCCGACCAACCGTCAGATATCAGACTAAGTCAGGCGACTACGTAGTTTCAATGCCTGATCGGCATTAGTGTCGGATCCGACCCCGTACCCCCCCTAGGTACCTAGGCTCGCCTTCCTGTTTCAATGCCTGATCGGCATTAGTGTCGGATCCGACCATCCTCGGTGAGGTCCAGCTCCTCGAGGATATCGAGGAGGTTTCAATGCCTGATCGGCATTAGTGTCGGATCCGACATCATGACAGAGAAAGTGCGTTCCCTTTATACGTCAGAGTTTCAATGCCTGATCGGCATTAGTGTCGGATCCGACATCTACGACGACACGACATGCGTCACACACACCATCACGGTTTCAATGCCTGATCGGCATTAGTGTCGGATCCGACTGTCTCATCGGCGACCGGCGGCCATTCCGATCGGACCGTTTCAATGCCTGATCGGCATTAGTGTCGGATCCGACGACCATGACGGCCGTATCGCATCCATCGGCGCCCGATTGTTTCAATGCCTGATCGGCATTAGTGTCGGATCCGACCCCTGTGCTCAGAAATCGAGCTCAACAGCGCTAACCTACCACGCTTGCGCATATTCTGTCAACTCTTCGGGCATGTCTGATCTCAATATTCGCCGCTAACCCCGGCGGTTTTCGGGCCTGCGGGAGGTTAGCGCTGCCGAGGCGGGCCCGCCTGCCGCAGGAAGGGAACGCGATCGATCATACCACAAGGAGGTCGGAGGTGTCGCAGGGGGCGGTGCGGCCCAGGGAGCGTACCCGGTCCTCGCACAACCCGCACAGGGCGATCCGACCCATGTCGCTCGCGACGAAAACGGCGAAGGGTCCCGTATGGTACGGTGAGCCGGGCCGCCCTACCCAGCCACGCGCTCGTCCGAGGAGTCCGGTACGATTACGATGAAACGAAGAGTCCATGCCACAGGCGGTGTCATCGCCGCCGTACTGGCCCTTGCGATGGGCGCGATCCCGGGCGTTGCGCGGATGCAGGATCCGATGACGGCCAGACGCTGGTTCTTCCTCCATACCCAGCTCGTCGCGCCAGGCGGAGTCGACAACGCGTGCGCCGTATTGAACAAGGCCGCCGATCTGGGCTACAACGGCGCGGTATTGACGGAGGGCTCCCTGGGCGTTGGCGGCGAACCGACCGCCGTCGATCGAGAACGGTTCGGGAAGCTGCTCGATGTGGCGCAGAGGCGCGGCATCGAGATCGTCCCTTCCGTGATGGCTCCGGCGACGATCCTGCGCCAGAATCCCGACCTTGTCGAACCGCTGCCCGTCCGGGACGCGCTGTTTCGAGTCCAGGGCGATCTGGCCGTCCTTGCCCCCGATCCGGCAGCGAAGCTGGTCAACGGCGGCTTCGAACAGGGGGACGGCGGAGGACCTGCCGGATGGAGCGTCCAACCGCCGGCCGCGCCCGCCCTGTCCCTGGATCCGACCGGCGGACGGAGCGGCGCGCAGGCGATCCGGATCGACGGGGAGGATGGAGCTCCCGTGACGGTGTCGCTTGCGCAGCGCGTTGCGGTGCAGCCGTTTCGTCAGTACCTCCTTTCGGTGTGGGCCAGGACCGCGAACTGCCCCACCCCCTCGGCGCTGCAAGGATGGATCGTCGGAGACGGCAATCAACCGCTCAGCTATCCGCGATGGACCCTGGCGCGGGATGGCGATTGGACCTGTTATCGGGCTGTGTTCAACAGCCTCGGGAATGCGCAGGCGCAGGTGCGGATCACGACGACGCGCTTCGCGGGCGCCCTCTGGCTGGACGACGCCGACCTGAGCGAGATCGGGTTGCTGAATATGGTGCGCAGGGACGGTTGTCCGCTGATCGTTCGGGGCGACGATGGAACCGTGTATTCGGAAGGCCAGGATTTCCAGCCCGTACGGGATCCATTGATGGGGCGCACGCCCTACGCCGGCGTCTACTCTTCCTACCACTCGATTCCCGACGGCATCCGACTGACGCCCGGCAGCCGGATCCAGGCCGGCGCGGCCCTGCGGGTCTCCTACTACGCGTGTCCTGTGATCTACGGACGGCGGGTCACCCAGTGCCTGTCCCATCCGGACATCGATGCGATCATGCGCCGGGAGATCCGACGGGTTCGGGACCTGCTCCATCCGAAGACGGTTCTCATCAGCCACGACGAGATGCGGGTTGCGGGCTGGTGCGCTCTATGCGCGGGCAGCGGCAAGAGCTCCGGTCAGCTTCTCGCGGACAATATCGCTCGATGTATCCAGATCATCAAGGATGAGGCGCCGGAAGCCGCAGTCGCCGTATGGTCGGATATGTTCGATCCCAACCACAACGCCAGAAACCCGTACTACTTCGCGCGCGGCGGCATGGCCCAATCGTGGAACGGTCTGCCGTCGCAGGCGCTCGTCTTGAACTGGAACTGGGCCAATCGGTCCAAGAGCCTGGAATGGTTCTCGTCCCGCGGCAACCCGCAGATCATCGCAGGATACTACGATCGGCCGGTGGCCCAGATACGGGATTGGCTCCAGGACGCCCGCGGCATAGGCGGGGTTGAGGGGGTGATGTACACCACGTGGAAACGGGACTACGGTAACATGGACGCCTTCGCCCGGGCCGCGTGGGCCCGCTGACGGTTCGGCCCTCCCCGTATGGACCGGGGAGGGCCTGGGCAGCTTAGCGACGCCGGAGCGGGATCACCGCCATCTTGTTCAGCCGGGCCAGGACGACCCGATCCGGCGGCGCGAACCGGATGATGGCCAGCGGCGTGATCAGGGCGACCGCAGCGACGGCTTCGAGAAGCATCACGATCGGCGACGTAACCGGCTCATGCACGCCGATGATCTTCGCGATCAGGATCTGGATCGCGAAGAGGCCAGCGGTGACGGCCAGCGCCGCGCTCAACGCCCGGAGTTTATAGCACAGGCAGACCTGCGTATCGCGGAGCAGCGTCCATCCGACGGGCAACTCCAGAGCGCGAGGGCGATAGCGCTCCCACACCGTGCGGGCTTCTTCACGGTACAGCGTATTGGTTCTGTTCTTCCGGTGCATAATAGATACCATCACTCCTTCACCGGTATAGACGATCGCCGCACCGTTCCGTTTCATCATCGTCCCGACGAACTTCGGAAGACCGCCCGGGATCCAGCCGTTCGGCATCCCGAACGCTCGATGGGAACTGGAGGGCCTATCGCATGCGCAGCCTTGCCGCCACACTCTCGCTGTGTCTGATGGCCGCACTCGCCTCCGCCCAGAAGGGCCTTCCACCGGAGCTGCTCGCTGAGGTTCTCGCTCCCGACCGTCTTCCGTCCGGGACCTACACCAGAGTCGCCCGCTGGGCGGCCGCCGGTGGGGCGTCGCATCTGACCGGGAAGGCGGTCGCCGGCGCCGTCGGGGAATCGGCGCGGGTCTGGGAAGCGCGGATCGGCGTGGCCCGTTCGGGCAGGCACATGATCTACGGACCCTATCTTGCGGTCGAGGCCGGAACCTACGTCGCCTTTGTCCGCATGAAAGCGCTCGACGAGGCGGGGGCCGATTCGATTGCGCGGCTCGACGCCGCTACCGACCTCGGCGGGACCGAACGAGCGGCGCTGGAGGTCACGGGCAGGCATCTGCGCAAGGGGCAGTACGTTCAGATCCCGCTGGCCTTTCGTACCGAAGCGGGCAAGCTCGAGGTTCGGCTCCTCTGGAGGGGTATCGCAGGTCTCCGAGTGGATACGATCACGCTCTACCGATTGGCCGACGGCGCGATCGTCGAGAACCCGCTCCGCGCCTCGCCGGCCAAACCGAGCGGCCGACCCTCCAACCTCCCGCTATCCACGGAGAAGCGGCCCTATCCCGACATCCTGCCCCGCTCCGCGCCGCCGGCCCGGACCCTCTTCGTCTGCGATCTTACCCGCGAGGCGCCGGACGTGCAGCTCGCGGTCCTGGCCCTGCAAGGGCTGATCAACCGCCGCCAGCCCGTCCTCTACTGCCTGTACAACGATACCGACGCCACATGGCTCAACTGGATGCGGCGTCAGGGGTGGGTGACCTCTACGAAGCCGGTGAAGCGCTGGACCGATCTGCTGAGCGGCTTTCGGAGCCGGATCAAGGGGCTGGTGGTAACCGATCCTAACGTTCGGGCCACCCGGAACATCGGCACCATGGTCGGAGCTGTGGACGATCTTCTGATCGTGTCGCCGAGGATGCTCACGGCGTACGCCGCCGAGTTCCGCAAGGCGGACCTGACCGTCCGAGTCGACCTGCGAGGCCGATGGACCAGAGCGGCTCAGGCGTACCGCTGGGCTCTCGATCGGCTGTGGCCCAGGATGAACCATCATCTTGCAGCCTGCAGTTCGCCCGATCACCTTGGCCTGCGGGATTACCTGACCCAGCACCGCGCGTTCGTGTTCTGGGTCTCCGGGCCCATCGACGGGGCCGAGCCCGAAGGCGACCCGAACGCCGAAGCGGCCGTCGCCGAGGAACTCCTGGGCCGGATGCCCCAGAACAACCCGATCCTGAGCTACCCGTGGGCGGGCAAGGATGTCGGCATGGGTGAGGGGCCGGGGGTGACGCTTTTCGCCGAGTTCGGGAAATACCTGGTAGGCACGGTCGATGTCACGAACCTCAGCGTCCATTCGGGGATCGTCGTGCCCCATCTGCAGCCCCGTCGCGTCCAGCCTCCGAAGCTCGACGAGCGCAAAGTCTACGTCTCCTTCATCATGTCCGATGGCGATAACCTCCCGGTGCTCACGGTGGGGAACTTCCCGCAGCTCTGGGCTTCGGAGTATCGGGGCAAGACGCCTGTGGGATGGACCCTGTCGCCGGCGGCCTCCGTGGTCCTGCCCGGCATCGTCCAGTACTACTATTCCACGGCGACCCCGAACGACGCGTTTCTCGGCGCCGTGTCGGGCGTCGGCTATACCTACCCCGACAGCTACGGCCTGCGCTACCGGCCAGAGGTCCGCGCGCAGGTGTTCGACGGTTTTCTGGAGCAAACCGCCCGGTACATGCGTCGAAGCGGCCTTGATGAGCTCTGGATCATGAACGCCACACGGCCCGATTTGATCCGCCGCTACGCCGAACAGATACCCGGCCTGCGGGCGCTGTTCCCCGACTACGGCAAACGCGTTGCCGATTATCGTTCGGCCACCTATCCAACGTTCGGCGGAGTGCCGGTGTTCCATGCGGTGACGGGGTGGACCGAGGCCGCCGGCTCGGAAGCGCGCATCGCCCAGATGGTCGAACAGATACGGGCCATCACTCCCATGGAGCGACCCGCCTTCCTCCACGTCTTCGTCCTGAACTGGGGCGCGGATCTTGCCCACCTGCCCGAAGTGATGAAGCGGCTCGGGCCCGGCTATGTCGCCGTCCGCCCCGACCATCTTGCCGCGCTGTACGGGCAGGAGCTCAAGCGCCGCAAACTCCTCGTCCGCGCTCCGAGCAAAGCCATCGGGATCGCGGGGCGAGAGCTGGAGGTCGATTTCAGCGTGCAGAACGTCACCAACGCGCCCGTGGCGGTTACGCTGCAGCCCAGCGCGGGAAGCTCCGGCGGATCGATCCGCCCGGATTCGCTCACCATCCCGCCATGGGAAACCGCCACAGCCGTCCTTCGTGGTCTCATCCGGGGCGATACCGGGATCATCGTCGGCGGGCCGCTGGGCGAACACCGCTACGGCCTCGCCATCGAACTCATCCCGGCGGAGGAGGTTCCGATGGACATGCCCGGCGGCGCACTCAAGTTCGTGGGCCGCTATGAAGGCGAAAGCCTCCCCCATAACGGCGGCGGCCCGGTCTCCGACAGCGCCGCGTCGGGCGTGACCGCGTTGCGGGTCGACAGGGCCAGCGCGCAGGCGGGGTGTGTGGTCTTCGGCCCGTACGATACCCTGCCGCCCGGACGGTACGTCGCCCTCTTCCGTATGAAGGGAGGGGGCGGCGCTCAGGGCTCCGTCGATGCCTGTGTCGGAGGCGGCGTTCCGGTGACCTCCACCCGCAGCCTGTCCGGGTCGGAGTTCCAGTCGGAGGCGTATCGTTCCGTTCCCCTCGTCTTTACGCATCCAGGCGGACAGGCGGAGACCCGTCTGCACTGGACGGGCAGCGGCTGGCTCACCCTGGACTGGGTCGGCATCTGGAAGGTTGTCGAGCCGTCGCCGTAGACAACGGCGCACTACCCTGCGAGGAGGCAGTCATGAAGATCGTTCGTTATCGCGAGGCCGCCGGCGGCGCGGCATGGGGCGTGATCGGCGGGGACGGGCGGATCCGCCGTATGGAAGGCAGCCCATTCGATCGGCCGGTGACGACCGACGACGTCCTCGAGCCCGCGCAGATCCTTGCGCCGGTTGAGCCGGCGGCCCTCCTGTGCATCGGGCTGAACTACCGTCGCCATGCCGAGGAGAGCGGCGCGCCGTATCCGGAGCATCCCGTCCTGTTTATGAAGTCGCCCGCGGCTGTGCAGCATCCCGGATTGCCGATCCTTCTGCCCCGGTGGCTCCGGAGCGATCAGGTCGATTACGAGGCCGAGCTGGCGGTCGTGATCGGCAGAGACTGCCGGAACGTCTCTCGTGAGCGGGCGCTGGAGTGCGTCCTCGGCTATACCTGCGCCAACGATGTCAGCGCTCGCGACTGGCAGAAGCAATGGGGCGGAGGGCAATGGTGTCGGGGCAAGACGTTCGACACGTTTGCCCCGCTCGGCCCCTGTCTCGTCACCGCCGACGAGATCCCCAACCCGAACGCGCTGGCCATTCGGTGCGCCATCAATGATGAGGTGATGCAGGACTGGACCACGGAGGACATGATCTTCGATGTTCCGACGCTCATCGAGTTCCTGAGCGGGAGCGCCACCCTTCGTGCCGGGACCGTGATCCTCACGGGTACGCCGCATGGCGTGGGCATGGCCCGGGTCCCGCCCCGCTGGCTTGCGCCCGGGGACATCGTGACGGTGGCCATCGAGGGGATCGGCAGCTTGATCAACCCGGTCGAGGAGGAATCGACCGCATCGAACGCCCTGTAACCGGACGTACCGACGGATGCAGGAGGAACCGCCCCTGGCGGCGCATTATGGCCTATTCCAACGCTAATGGGGGCTGGCGCTGATGCCTCGATGCGGCACTTCATTCGGGAGCCTGCGACGATGACGATCGTTCGAGCCGTAACCAGCGTCTTTCTCCTGGCCTGTCTGGCCGGTACCGCAGCCACGGCTCAGATCGGCTTCTCACGCAGCGTGTTCCTTGCGGATTATCCGAGTCCTCGAAGGGGCATGATCGGCGATGTCGATGGCGACGGACGTTGTGAGTTCGTGGGCTATTATCCCGGCGATGCCGGCATCATCGACATCGTCCGGATGTCCCGCCTGGGCAAACCGATGCCGGCCATCCAGGCCCACCCATCGGCCGGAGCGGGAGCGGTGATCGCAGACTGCGGCCGATTCGCGCCGAAGGAGAACGCCGCGGTCCTCCTGATCATGCCCGACGGCGCGTTACGATTGGTCCACGGCGCCAGGCCGGGCGAGCTCACCTATCAGGCGTCGGACAGCGTCGGGCGAATGCCGCAGTCCGAGATGCCCCGGGCGCCGCTGTTGATGGCTGCCGCCGATTTCGACAACGACGGCAGGGTGGATGCCGTCGTCGCGGGTTCCGACGGCAGGGCTGTCTGGCTGCGAAACAACTCATCGGAAACGAAGCTCGACTTCGAGGCCCGCGGGATCGGTAGGATCGGCTCTGTCGTCCGCCTTTCGGCCGGCGCTCTGGACGGGACGGGACCGGCCGGACTGGTGGGGATGCGCCCCGACGGAACCGTCCTATCGTGGGCTATCGAATCGAACGGCGGCGCTCGCTGGGCGCTCAGCCGGGCTGCGACGTTGGGCCGCAGCGCGCGTGGCGACGGCCTGTGCGTGGGGCGGTTTGGCAAGGGAACGCCGGCGCAGGCGCTTGCAGGCAGGCAGATCCTTCCTTCGGGCGGGCCGATGAACGAACTGCCCCCGGCGACGGAGGCACAGACCGACTATGCGTGGCTGGCGGGGGACTTCGACGGAGATGGCCGCGATGATGTTGTCCGTTGTCAGCGAAGCTCGGATCCGCTCAACGGCAACCAGGTGCGCCTCCACTTCTCGATCAATGGAACCGAAATCGAGCGCGCGGCTTTCGGCGACTACGATAATGACGGCCTGCTGAACGGCTGGGAAACCGGACAGATCCATCCTGGCGGCCTCGATCTCAAAGCCCTGGGTTGTTCGCCGGTGCGGCAGGATGTGATCTGTGAGGTCCAGCGGTTCGAGGACTTCCCGGAGGAGCGCCTCCGAGCGGAGATGGATCGTGTCGTCGCCTACTACGCGAGCCTGCCCAGCAAGAATCCGGACGGCTCCCGGGGCATCGCGCTGCACGTCATCGTCCGGGAGCCGATTCCCGTGGCCCAACTATCCCGTCCGTGGTTCGTCAACGGAGACGAGCATCACCCACGGGAGCATCGGGGTATTACCCACTGGATGCAGGTCGCACGGGGAGGGGGCGGACAGGCCGGAGAGCTGGCCGATCGCGGCGGCTGCGGAGGCGATGCCCTGTATGCCACCTTCATCCACGAGTTTGGCCATCAGCTGGGCCTCGACCACACAGGGCGGTGGCGCTCCGGCCAGTGTCCCGTCTACCCGAGTCTCATGAACTACGCCTACTCCTATCAGCTCGGCGGCGATCCGAACGCGATCGGTTACTCCACCGGCCGACTGCGCCATATCGTCCTGAACGAGCGGGACCTGGATGAATATCTGCCGGCTCGGCCCGAGGATCTGATCTCCGTCTCCGGGCCTCCCTATCACTTCAAGATCAAGCCTGCTCCAGACGGGAAAGGCGCCCTCGTCGACTGGAACTGGAACGGCGTCTTCGGCGAGCGCCATGTTCGAGCCGATATCGACTACGGATACTCGACGCATGCCGGTGATTGGAACACCCTCGGCAAGACCTATACGGCTCCAGCCCTTGCCACTCTGGGAACGGGGCTCCGGGACCGGCTTGTCCTCTTCGGCGCCTCTCTCAACGAGGGGGAGGCGCTCCCCCTGGCCGAAGCCTCCGAGCCTGCTCCCAGTCTCTGCGCCGCGCGTCCCGGCCGGCTCTACATGCGCGAATGGACCGGCGCCGACCGCTCAACCAATGGGCTTTCGTGGAGCCCTGAAGCCGTCATCGAAAGCCGCGGGGTTACCGGTGATCCTTCGGCAGCCTCCGTGGGACGGGGGATCATCCTTGCGTATCCCACCGAGCTCGGCGCTGCCGTGCGCTTCATCGGCCGATCTCGCACCGGCCAGGCGCAGGCGGAGACTGCAACGATCCTGAGCGGGACTGTGGGGGCGGAACCTACGGTGGCGCGCGTCGGCAGACGGATTCTGCTGACCCTGTGGCGCGGCAAGGAGACTCCCCTGGCCTTCCGATGGCTGGAGCTCCGCAAGAGCGGCGTGGTTCAGATCGGCTCGGAGCGTTCGCTCGGCTTCGCCAGCGTTGTGCCCGTTGGCGTCGCCGAGGGAATCGCACGAGATGCCTTACCTACCGTCTGGTTCGGCCTGATGCAGGACATTCCGCAGGGCCATCCGAGCCGATTTCAGGTTCGCCGGTTCGCGGTCGAACGAGACGGATCCCTTCGAGAGATCGCGATGGAATGGATTGGCGGTGAGAAGGGAATCGAGCGTGGCAGCAGTCGCGTGGCGCTCATCCATATACCCGATAAAACGATGCCGGGCGGAGGGCAGCTTCTCTATTTCGCCTGCGGACTGTTTGGCCCGACGACGCCATGGTCCTGCCATTTCGTCTGCATGCGTCTGGCCGACAGGAGCGTGAACGGCGGTTGGCTGACTAGACGGTACTTCAATGAATGGGCACAGAGCCGATCAGCCCCCGGCGTATGCCGTTTCCGAGACGATCTGGCCTTCGCCGGGCGGTGGTTTGGCAATGTGCACGGCACCGAAAACGATAATCTCTTTGTCGGCTTCTACGCCAGCGGCATCAGCCGAGATCCCATGGGGGATTTCGATGATATCGGCCTGATCAGCGACTACGGCATGGCCCGATCGATTCCCCTGGTCTATTCCGACGCGCCCTGAACCCCGTTCCTGGGCTGTCCAAACCTGCGGGAGGAGAGTAGATAACCGGTCAGTGGTCCGGCATCACGATCTCAGCGCCGAATCGGCGGGCAAGATCGCCGCGTCCCGGCGGATGCGCTCACCGGACGAGGCCATCCGATCGCTGGCATGCGCTCGGGTTGTCCTGCAGCCGGTCCACCCCGGCGGCCGACATCTGCTACAATCCCACGGGCAGAGGGTTGGGTGGCCGCTCCGGCCTTCGGGTCGGAGAGGAAAGTCCGGGCTCCACAGGGCACGATGCCGGATAACGTCCGGGCGGGGCGACCCGACGGAAAGTGGCACAGAAAAGACACAGCCGCCCTCGAGGCGGCAACGGTGAAATGGTGCGGTAAGAGCGCACCGGCGGTCGGGAGACCGGCCGGCCTGCTAAACCCCATCGGGAGCAAGGCTCGATAGGGAGGGGTTGAGGCGGCCCGCGGACCCTCCGGGTAGAGCCGCATGAGGTTTCGAGCAATCGGGATCCCAGAGAGATGGCCACACAAATACAGAACCCGGCTTACAGACCCTCTGCCCCATGCTCCTGATACGCCGGCAGACACAATCCGCGCGAAACCCGTGCCCCAGTCCGCACGTCCACCCATCGGTAATGAAGGCTGGAGAAAAAGGAGATACGGACGATGACGACATTGATTCAGGGTCTTCTCGCCCTTGTCAGCTTCGGGTGCTGGCTCTTTATTCTTATCGATGCGTTCCGCGATGAGATCTGGAAAGGGGTCGTCGGCTTGCTGTGCGGCCTCTACTTACTGTACTACGCCCTGTTCGAGTTTCAGCATGAACAGAAGCTCGCCATCGTTCTCCTGGCGCTCTTTGGCGGCGGCGCGGCGTTCGCGCTACGGTAACGCGCATCGACTCCAATACCGTCGGGCGGCGCACGGTTGCCAACGGAGCCTGGCTGGGCGCGCTGGCGTTCGGTGCGCTGCTGGCGAGCATAGCCGTCGCCTACGGCGATCTCCCCGGCCTGCCGTGCCTCTTCCGAACCGCAACCGGGCTGCCGTGTCCTGGGTGCGGGATGACCCGATCGATCGCGTGCCTCTGGCGCGGCGATCCGGTCGGCTCCGTCCGGTATCATCCTCTTGGTCCGTTCGTTGCGGCGGGACTGCTCGGTACGGCGTTCGGAGCGTTGATCTACCGCGCCTGCCCGCCATGGCGACGGCGCATTGCCGCGGTCGCGGCGGCGCTCCGGCGACCCGCCGTCTCGTGGACGGCAGCCGGCGCACTGATCACGATCTGGCTCGTGCGGCTGATGGACCTTTGGTTCGGCTGGAGGGTGTTTCGATGGTAAAACGGGGTCCTCGCGCGCTCGACGGCGCAGCGCAGCGCCTGGCGCATCGGGCGGTGGTCGGGGCGATCATCACGCTCCTCTGTCTGCCGGGATGCTCCAGGAACGGCGCGGACATCGCCGATCAGGGCCGCACGGTGGTCTCGGTCTGGCATCCGTGGGGCGGCGCGATGACGCCGAGGATCGAGAAGATCATGGCGGCCTATGAGCGGTCGCATCCGAAGGTGAAGCTCCGGATCCTCTTCACCTCCAACGACCTGTCCAACAACCAGAAGTTCTTCACCAGCGTCGCCGCTGGCAAACCGCCGGACGTGATCTTCGTCGACGGCCCTCAGGTTGCCGAATGGGCCGAGCGGGGGGCCCTCCAGCCGCTGGACCGGATGGCCGCTGCATCGGGTATCAAGCCGACGGACTTCTTCGATCCCTGCTGGAAGCAGAACACGTATCGGAATCGGCTCTGGGCGATGACGTTCTGCGCCGACCCCAACTTCGCCTTCGTCTGGAACAAGAAGGACTTTCGGGATGCGGGCCTCGATCCCGACACGCCGCCGACCTCCATCGCCGACCTCGATCGGTTCTCCGAACGCCTGACCCGGATCCAGGGGGGCAACATCACGCGGATCGGCTTTATCCCGTGGGCCCAGTACGGGGGGACCAACTCCCTGTTCACCTGGGGCTGGGCCTTCGGCGGCTCATTCTACGACGAGAAACGACATCGGATCACGGCCAACCACCCGCGCGTGGTGCAGGCCCTCGAATGGATGGTCTCCTACGCGAAGAAGTACGATGTCACCCGGATCACCAGCCTGCAGCAGGGCTTCGGCACCGCCCAGCTCGACCCGTTCTACATCGGTCAGATGTCCATGCGATGCCTCCATATCAGCGGCATCGAGGACATCAAACGATACGCGCCGGAGCTCGACTACGGGATGACCTTCATCCCGGCGCCGCCCGCTGGCGAGCCCCATTCGTCGTGGGTGGGCGGCTGGTGCATGGCCCTGCCTGCCGGCTCGAGGCGACCCCGTGAGGGCTGGGACCTCATCCGATGGCTCTGCGCCGACGACAGGGGCACCGCGATGATCGGCAGCGAAATGGGCCTCATGCCCGGGGCAAGGAACTCGCCCGCCTTCGCGGAGCTCAAGCGGGTGCGCGGCTTCGATCAGTTCTACCGGATCCTGAAGGAGACGAAGCACCAGCGACCGGTGATGCCCGTGCAGGCCTACTATATGGGCGCGCTGCAGCGGGCCGTGGATGCCGCCATCTACGGCAAGAAGACGCCGAAGCAGGCGCTGGACGATGCGACGGCGGAGACCCAGGCTGAGCTCGACGTCGTGCTGGGCGAACGTCGATAGGAGAGAGACCATGATGTACAGGACGACGGGACGCACGATGCGGGCGCTGTTCGGCGCGGCATGGCTGGCGATGGCCCTGGGCGCGGTCGGCGCACCGAAGGAGACCCCCGCGGAGTTCGAGAAGCGGACGCGATGGTGGCGCGAGGCCCGGTTCGGGATGTTCATCCACTGGGGCGTCTACGCGGAGCCCGCCAGCGCCGCAGGAGGGGCCGAATGGTACCTGAGCGGATCTCAGGTGCAGGTGCGCGACTACGAGAAGTTCGCGGGTCAGTTCAACCCGGTCCGGTTCGATGCGGCCGCCTGGGTGCGGATGGCCCGTGAGGCCGGCATGAAGTACATCGTGATCACGAGCAAGCACCACGATGGCTTCTGTATGTTCGACAGCGCCCTGACGGATTGGACCATCACGAAGGCGACCCCGTTCCAGCGTGACCCGCTCAAGGAGCTCGCCCGGGAATGCCGCAAGCAGGGCATCCGCCTCTGCTTCTATCACTCGATCATGGACTGGCATCACCCGGACTACCTGCCGAGACGGGCGTGGGAGACGACCACCCGGCCGGCGGACGGGGCCTCCCTGAACCGCTACATCGACTACATGAAGGGGCAGATCCGGGAGCTCCTCACCGGCTATGGCCCCATCGGCGTCCTGTGGTTCGACGGCGGATGGGAGCATACGGCCGAGGAGCTCCGCTCGGAGGAAGTCAACGCCATGATCCGCCAGCTGCAGCCCGGCATCATCATCAACGATCGGAACCAGCTCCCCGCCGACTTCTCGACGCCGGAGCAAACCATCCCCTCCCGGGCGCTCCCCGATGGCCGACTCTGGGAGACCTGTATGACCATCAACGACACCTGGGGATACACGAGGGACAACACGAACTGGAAATCGACCGGGGATCTGATTCACAAACTCTGCGACATCGCCCATAAAGGGGGCAACTTTCTCCTGAACGTCGGCCCCACCGAACTGGGCGAGTTCCCCAAGCCCATCGTCGAGCGGCTGCGGAGCATCGGCGCGTGGATGAAGGCCAACGGCGCCTCGATCTACGGCGCCTCCCGCAGCCCGTGGCGGCAGCTCTCCTTCGACGGCCGATGTACGGTTAAAGGGGATCGGCTGTACCTGCACGTGTTCCGATGGCCCGATGCCGACCTCAGCCTGCGGGGCCTCCGCTCCCGGGTCCGATCGGTGCGAGTGCTGGCAACGGGCGAACGTCTTACCGCGAGCCCGAGCGCCGCGACCGACGAACCGTCGATCACCATCAGCAGGCCCCGAACACTCGATCCTGTCGCCACTGTCGTCGAGGTCCGCTGCGACGGCCCGGTTCGGGCGGAGGACCCGTCCATGCGATACCGTCCGGACCCCTCGGGCAGGCTGACCCTCCACGGCGGCGACGCGGAGATCCGCGGCTCGGCCCAGCTGGAGGGGCCTGCCGGTGAGGAATGGGTCGGGTACTGGACGAGGCCCGCGGATTACGTCAGCTGGGAGATCGAGACCGATCGACGGCGCCGATACCGGCTGGACGTCACCTACGCCTGCGCGCCCGGATTCGAGGGATCCCGGTATGTCATCGGCGTCGGATCCCGGGGCGTGGATGGCTCGGCCTCAGGCTCGGTGGCTCCGACGGGATCGTGGCGGGAGTTCCGCACCGACCGTCTTACGGATACCATCACGCTGCCCGAGGGCCGACAGACCATCACGGTCCGGGCTGTCAGCATGCCCCGGGGCGCTGTGATGAACCTGCGGACCGTGACGCTGACTCCCGAAGAGTAGGGGCTGGATCAGGGCGCTTCCGATTCGGCGCCGATCGAGCTGAGCGCGCGACGCCAGCGATCGCGGATTCCGCTCCGTTCATCCGGTGTGATCGTCGGCTCGAACACTCGATCGGGCTTCCAGAGGGGCGCAAGCTCGGCGGTATCGCGATAGAGCCCGGCGCCGAGGCCCGCGAGCCATGCGGCGCCGAGTGCGGTGGTTTCGGTCACCTGCGGGCGGTGCACCGGTATGCCGGCGAGGTCCGCCTGCATCTGTAAGAGGAGGTCGTTGGCCGCCATGCCCCCGTCGGCGCGGAGCGTCTCGATGGGGCGGGATGCATCGGCGGCCATGGCCTCAAGGACCCCGACCGTCTGCATGCACGCCGCCTCCAGCGCTGCTCGGGCCAGGTGCGCCCTGGTTGCGCCCCGTGTCAGGCCGCTGATCATCCCGCGCACGTCCGGGCGCCAGTGGGGCGCTCCGAGACCCACGAAGGCGGGCACGAAGGTGACGCCGCCGGTATCGGGCACGGAGGCGGCCAGAGCCTCGACCTCGGCCGCGGTCTGGATGATCCCCAGGCCATCCCGCAGCCACTGAACCGCGGCCCCAGCTACGAAGACGCTGCCTTCCAGAGCGTAGCGCGGCGCCGCTTCGCCGAGACGATAGGCCGGGGTTCCGAGGAGTCTGCTGGAGGATCGGGGACGCGCCTCTCCCGCGTTGAGGAGCAGAAACGCGCCGGTGCCGTAGGTGTTCTTGGCCATGCCGGGAGCGAAGCAGGCCTGTCCGAAGGCAGCCGATTGTTGATCGCCGACCAGCGCGGCAATCGGTACGGTCGAGCCGAACAGGTCCTCCGTTGCGGTCCCGTACCGATGGGCGGTGGGCAGGATCTCCGGCAGGATCGGACGCGGTATGCCGAAGAGCTCCAGCATGGCTTCGTCCCAGCACAGCCGCTCGATATCCATCAGGAGCGTTCGGGAGGCGTTCGTGACATCGGTCGCGTGGAGGGCGCCTCCGGTGAGCCGCCAGAGCAGGAACGTATCGACGGTGCCGAACGCGAGCGCTCCAGCCTCGGCGCGTGCGCGTGCGCCCGGGACGGCATCGAGCAGCCAGGCGATCTTGGTCGCCGAGAAGTAGGGGTCCAGCAGCAGCCCCGTTCGCTCCTGAACGATGCATTCCTGTCCCAGATCGGCCAGCCGCTTGCACGTGGCAGCGGTGCGCCGGTCCTGCCAGACGATGGCCGGCGCGATGGGCCGGCCTGTGGCCCGCTCCCAGATCAGGACGGTCTCCCGCTGGTTGGCGATGCCGATCGCGGCGCAATCGCGCGCCGAGGCGCCGCACGCCGTCAGCGCATCTCGTGCGGCTTCGATCTGGGTCGACCAGATCGCCTCGGGGTCGTGCTCGACCCAGCCTTCGCGAGGGAACGATTGGGGGTGCTCATACTGCGCTATCGCGAGCGGGCGAGCGTCCGGGCCGAAGACCACGGCGCGGGAGCTGGTCGTGCCCTGGTCCAGGGCGAGGAGAAGATCACCCATCTGCGCGGGCTTCTTCGGCACATCGGACCGAGAGGCAGAAGGCGAACGCTCCGTACCCGACAACTCGCCTCTCGTCCCCTCCCATGTCCGCCGATGTCCGGAGGTCCAGCTTCCTTACACTCATCCCACGTTCAGCGGCCAGCAGGAGGAGGCCGTTGAGGGCGACGGCGCCGCACGCCCCACGATCGCCGATCACTCGAGGATTGAGCGCCAGAATCGCCCGGGCCGTTTCGGCGTCGAAAACCCGCGCGGTGCCGAGCGTATGGTTATGGCTGAGGTCGGTGCTGACGATGATGAGCGTCTCCGGGCCGCCCCAGAGCTCGCTCAGCAGCTCGGCAACGTCCTCGGCCGACGCCGAGCCGGTCAGAAGGGGCAGGATCGTGAACTCCTCAAGGCACATCTGGAGGAACGGCAGCTGCACTTCGATGCAGTGTTCCGCCTCGTGGGCCAGGTCCGAGACGTTCACGTTGGGCAGCATGGTCGCGAGCTCGCGCAATCGGGCGTCCACAGGCACATCGCCCAGGGGTGTCCTGAAGGCGTCAGCGCCGCTCACCGCGATCCCACGCACCGGTACGCGATGAGCGGGGCCGATCACGATAACGCGGCTGTAGCGGTTACGATAGCGGCCCAGTGTCCGATAGCCCGAGGCGGCCACCGGCCCGGAATAGGCGTACCCTGCGTGCGGCACGACCAGCGCCCTGGGCGCACAGGATCGCCACCCGGGCAACGCAAGGTACTCTGTGAGTTGAGATCGAAGCGTATCGGCGACGGCCGGATAGAACGACCCGGCCACGGCCGGCGGGCGAAACCCCTCCACGATTCCTAGCCTCCGGTCGATGGTTCAATGATAGTACAACCTTACCATGGATACCGCAGCAGCCAGATATTGGCGGACAGAGGGCGATAGGATTATCTGCGACCTCTGTCCGCGCGAGTGTCGCCTGAAACCGGGGCAGCGTGGCGCCTGCTATGTCCGTCGCAACGTGGACGGCCGTCTCGTGCTCGACGTTTACGGCCAGGTGTCGGGCTTCGCCATCGATCCGGTTGAGAAGAAGCCGCTGTACCATTTCCTGCCCGGAACCTCGATCCTATCGTTCGGCACACTGGGATGCAATCTGGCCTGTCGCTATTGCCAGAACTGGCGCATCAGCGCGGCAACAGAGGACCGAACGCTGTCCACGCCGATCGCGCCCGACGCCATCGCCCGGATGGCCGTCCGGGAGCGATGCCCCAGCATCGCCTTTACCTATAACGATCCGATCCCGTCGCTCGAGTTCGTCGTCGAAGTCGCCCGCGCGGCCCGAGCGTGCGGCGTTCGGACGGTGGCGGTCACGAACGGTTTCATCAAGCCCGAGGCCTATCCGGAGTTCTTCGGCGCGATGGACGGCGCCAATGTGGACCTCAAGGCCATGACCGAGCGTTTCTACCATCGCAACTGCGCGGCGGCCCTGGCGCCCGTTCTCGATACCCTGCGCCGCATTCACGCGGACGGCCGGACCTGGTTGGAGCTCACGACGCTGATCATTCCGGGCGAGAACGATCATCCGGACGAACTGCGCGCACTCGTGGACTGGATCGCCGAGAACCTCGGCCCCAACACGCCGCTCCATCTCTCGGCATTCCATCCTTCGTATCGGATGCTGGACCGCCCGCGCACGCCGGCGGCCACGCTCCACTTCGCGCGCAAGCTCGCCATGGACCGGGGATTGCGTTACGTCTACACCGGCAACATCCGGGATCCCGAAGGAAGTCGGACTGTATGCCCCGGCTGCGCGGCCACGCTCATCCTACGGGACGGCTACCGGACGACCGTCGCCGGCATGGGCGCTCCCGGGGTCTGCGCCCGATGCGGATGCCGAATCCCGGGGGTCTGGGCGTGACGCCGCGGAGCGCGTCGCCCCGCACCCGCGGAGCGCTGCGAACGGGCGGCCTCGGCGCTGTAGTGCCTCGATGACCGCCCTCCCCGATCGGCGACTCCTCTGGGCAGCCGTCCTGATGGCGACCGCGGCGCTCAGCGCGTCTGCGTTCGATCGGGGCGGTGCGGAAGCGGCTGCACAGTACCGCGTGGAGCAGGAAGGTCCCGGCCGATCCGGGAATGGAGGATCCATGGCTGCCCGCCCTGCCGGCGTCCGAATCGTCGAGCCGCCCGTCAAGCTCTACCAGCTCGTCGGCGATTACGACCGTGAACGTAAGACGCAGACGGTCAACCAGACGGCCACCCGATGGAAGCTCCAGGGCACGGACCTCGGCGCATCGGTGATCCACAACGGCAAGCTGTACTTTCTGTTCGGAGATACCGTCGGCCCGCCCGGCGGTGACGCCATAGCGTGGACGGAGGATCGGGATCCGGAGAAGCCGCTGCGTCTGACCTTCCCATCGTTCGACGGCGCCTATGTGCCGCTCCGCATCCCGAAGATCGCGCAGGGGGACTTCGAGGTGCCGGTGGCGGGAGTCAGCGTCGGCGGCAAGCTCTACGTCTACCATACGACCGATCATACGCCCGTCCGGACCATGGGCCGCTCGGTCCTGGCAATGTCGAAGGACGGGGGGCCGGCGTTCACGTACCTGTACGATCTCTCAACACGCCACTTCATCAACGTTGCACCCGTACGGGCCGCGGCCCGGGATTGGCCGGGCCTGCCCGTCGCCCGAGGCGAGGCGCTCCTCCTCTTTGGGAGCGGCGACTTTCGGAGGAGCAACGTGCGGCTGGCCGTGCAGCCCCTGCGCGACATCGAGAAGAAGTCGACCCTCCGATATTTCGCCGGGGCCGCGCCGGACGGATCGCCCCGATGGAGCGCGGCCGAGGCGGATTCCGTCCCCCTGTTCCATCACCCATGCGTGGGCGAGCTCTCGGTCTCGTGGAATCGCTACCTGCGCAAGTGGATCATGCTCTATAACGGAGCGCCGCCGCGGGGCATCCTCCTGCGAACCGCCGATCGCCCCTGGGGACCATGGTCCGATCCGCTCGTCCTCTTTGAGCCCCACCGGCACGGCTACGGCGCCTTCATGCATATCGCCGATGGGCTCGGTCCATCCGACGGCCTCAGCGATCCGGGTCGGGCGCACGAATGGGGCGGGGAGTACGGTCCCTATGAGATCGCCGGGTCGGCGCGCGGCTCCAAAGGGCGGACAACGCTCTACTTCGTCCTCTCCACGTGGAACCCGTATACCGTCGTCGTCATGCGCACTACGCTCGAAGTCGAACCGGCGGCCTCACCATCGCGCTCCGATAGGCCATAATGACGGAGTGCGATCCCTGCCGGTTGGCTCGAAAGGACTGCCTCCCTATGCCACGACCATTCTACATCCTCCTCGCGATCCTTGCCCTTGGTGCGCCCCAGGCCCGGGCGCAACGAACCGAGATCGCGCGGGGCATCGTCTACCACGATCGAAACGGCAACGGCCGCAGAGACCCGGGCGAGCCGGGCCTGCGGGATGTGCGGGTCTCCAACCAGCGGGTCATCGTCCGGACGGATCGCTCCGGCCGCTACGAACTGCCCGTCACGGAGAACACGGTCCTCTTCGTGATCAAGCCGAAGAACTGGGCCACGGTCGTCGACGCGGACGGCGTCGCTCGGGGCTACTACATCCACAACCCGAGGGGCACGAACAAGCTCCGTTACGGAGGCGTGCCGCCGACGGGACCTCTGCCGGCGTCGATCGACTTCGCACTGCGGCCCAATCGGGAGTCCAGACGGTTTCGGTTTCTCCTGTTCGGCGATACGCAGCCGCGCGATCAGAAGGAGATCGACTACATCGCCCATGATATCGTTGACCAGCTCATCGGCTTCCCGGCGGCGTTCGGGGTGACGCTCGGAGATATCGTCTTCAACGATCTCTCCCTCTTTCCCAGCCTGAAGCGAACCCTGGGGGCGATCGGGCTCCCGTGGTTCTACGTCCTCGGCAATCACGACACGGATCAGGATGTCAAAGGCGACGAGCTCTCGACCGAAACCTTTCGCCGCCACTTTGGCCCCGCCTACTATTCGTTCGACTACGGCGAGGTCCATTTCGTCGTGCTCGACAATATCCTGTGGAAGGGGCCGGGATACAGCGGCGGACTGGGCCCGGAGCAGATGGAGTGGTTGACGAACGACCTCGCCCTGGTCCCGCCCAAACAACCGGTCTTCCTGTTCATGCATATACCGCTGGAATCCACCGCCGAACGGGACCGGATCCTGGCCCTCCTGCAGGGTCGACGGACGACCTTCTCGGCCTCGGCCCATACCCATACGCAGTCGCACCGGTTCATCGGCGAGGCCCAGGGCTGGCACGGTTCTGAGCCCCACCACCACCTCATCAGCGGTACAGTCTGCGGAAGCTGGTGGTCCGGAGCTCCGGATGAGCGGGGGATCCCCCATGCGACCATGAGCGACGGCACCCCCAACGGCTACTCCGTCGTGAACGTGGACGGGTCACGGTACACCATCGACTACTACGCGGCCAGCAGGCCGTCGAGCTATCAAATGTCCATCGCCGCCCCTGAGGAGATCGAAGCGCGGGCGAGCGCGAGCGCCGACGTGCAGGCAAATATCTTTGCGGGGTCGTCCCGTTCGACGGTCCAGATGCGGGTTGGAGACGGGCCATGGACGCCCATGGAACCCGTGGTGACGCAGGACCGGACCTACATGAGCCTCAAGGAGCTGGAGACCTCGTCCACCCCGCCGCCCGGCCGACGATTGCCCAATGCCTCCAAATCGACGCATCTATGGGCTGCGCGCCTGCCGGCGCTCGGTCCAGGCCTGCACACGATCACGGTCCGGACGACGGATATGTTCGGCAGAACCTTCGAAGGACATCGCGTCCTCCGGGTCCGCTAACGCGTTTGAGCGTACGGGCTCAGAAGTGATCGAGCTCGTCGAAGAACGCTTCCGACGGCTCCGGCAGCGCGATGTCCGGCTGCAGGGATACCGCCATCGGGATAGCGCCTGATCGGGCTTCCACGTTCATGAACCCCGTCCGACGGTCCGGCCGCAGCCAGCCGCCCACCCTGTCGGCGCGCAGATCGGCCGCTCGGGCCCGGATCGTCGCCCAGATTCTCGAGGGTTCGACGCCCGGGGCCGCCCATTCGTGGACGCGCAGGCAAGTCTGATCCATGCCGACGTTGACGTATCCGACTTCCCGTGATCCATCGCAGAGAATAT
Organism: Chthonomonadales bacterium; assembly: GCA_013360745.1. Taxonomy (GTDB): domain Bacteria; phylum Armatimonadota; class Chthonomonadetes; order Chthonomonadales; family CAJBBX01; genus JABWBA01. The sequence goes on from JABWBA010000021.1 coordinate 24,655, forward strand.
AATCGTCCGGAGCTCCGCGCCACCATCGGAAAAAGTCCCACCACACGGGCGTTCGCGTAACGCCCATCGGTTGTACGAGGGCGGCCGCCCGATGCCAGTCTCGCAGGCGCTCCCGGTCCGATGGTCTCGCCCGTCGTATGGCCAGCCCGGGCGAGGCGGGCAGAGAGCCGACCGGCGCGGACCAATCGAGCGCCGGATACTCGCGGAAGCCATGGCGAGCGTAGTATGCCGGCGCAATATCGGAGAAGAGGAACGCAGACTGATACCCCCTAGCGCGCGCATCGGCCAGGAGACGCTCGATGAGGGCTGCGCCGATGCCCCGTCCCCGTAAATCGTCCCGGACATAGACCGCGGCGATTCCCATAGACCGTATCCGCACACCGTTGCATTCGATCCCGCCATCGAGCGCCCGGGCCGAGGCCGCGAGTGCGCCGTCCTCCGAGACCAGGCCCATGTACCGCATCTCCGAGCCCATCCGTTCAACTGCGCTCAGGACTCTCTGGACGTAGGGCTCCTCGGCCCGGCCCTGATGCCAGAACCGGTAGGTTTGTCGGCACGCTTCGAGCACGCCCGACTCATCGAGAACGGTCAGGCGCAGCGCATCTGGAGTTATGGGACGATGCATCCGAACAAGGATACCCGTCGGCGCCGAGCGCCCAACCGCTCTGGAGTGCCTCGCTCCTAACCGGACCGAAGGGGATCGTTGCCTCATGAAAGAACCTGACGGTATCCGTTGGCTCACGCCGGGGCGTAGCCGTTGGAGATGAGGCCGACCATGCCTGGGAACGTCCGATCGCCTTCTCCCGGATGCCCGCCTCGGCTGCGGCTCACGCTGATCGGATTACTGGTATTCCACAACGAGCGCAAGCGCAGTGACGATCTCCTGCATGATATCGGCGGTCACCGCCCCAATCCGGTCGATGAAGCGCTGCACATCCACGCTGCGGACCTGCAGAACGTCGACCGCTGAGGGCTTCGTCAAGCCGTTGCTGGCGGTTGGGTCGATGCGCACGTGCCACAAGTCGCGCGTGAAGTGGGGCTGCCATCCCGTAACCGGCGCGACCAGCTTGATGGGAAGTTTGCCGACGGCATCCGAACTGATGATAACGGCCGGACGCGCCTTCTGGATCTCAGAGCCGACAGTCGGGTCAAAGTTGATGCGCCACACCTCCCCGCGACTCGGGCCGAGGGCGCTAGTAATCAAAGATATCGCCCCCGTACAGCTCCCGCCACTCGGTATCCCGATCGTAGCCCTCCGCAACCTTCGCGGCATATTCCGTGAGCGCGCGGCGACGCTCCGCAAGGGGCAGCCTCATGAGTGCGCGCCGCTCCACCAGCGATAAGGGCTGGTCGATCTCGATGATCTCGCCGAGCATTTGTTCGGCCTCTTCGCGTCCCATGTGCCCCTCGGCCAGGGCGCGTAGAACCGTCCGTCTGAGCCACTGCGGCTGCTCCGCCGGCAACCGATCGGGCTCGTCGTTTCGGTAACCCATGCGATTGATGTTGATGCACCACTCGCGGTAGTGTGCCTGCGTGATGATGTCGAGATCGTGGAGGCGTCTGAGCAGGGCCTGCAGGCTCATGCCGAAACGCCGCTTGAGCAGCCTGAGTTCTGTGAGCTGGATATTTCGGCGCCTTGAGCCCACCGCACGCCGTACCGCTTCCGCGGGCGCGAGGAAGGCGCCTGCAAAACGGAACGCGGCCTTCTCCTCATCGATCTCGTCCACTACATGGAGCGCCAGATGCCCCAGTTCGTGAGCCAGGTTGAGGCGCTGGCGCTCTCCAGGAAGCCCGGCGCGCGTGACGATGGCAGCGCAGACGATCGCGCTTGACTGGTCAAGGACGACTGCAGAGAGACCGTCGAACTTCTCGTCAGTCTCGATCTCGATGACATGTACGCCATGGTCTTCGAGGACACCGATGACGCTGGCGATCGGATCGGTGCCGAGGTTCCATCGTTCGCGCAGTTTCTGGGCAGCCGTCTCCGCGTCGCTGATGGTAGCCACCATGCACCTTTCGTCGGGCACGCCAGGCCCGTTGTCCAGTACCGTTCTCTCCATGAGTCGGAGGCGCTCCTCAAGGGCAAGCTCAACGGTCGCCTGAACTTGCGCCCGGTCGCTCTTACGAAGGCCGGAGCCTTTCCGGTAGGCGATGAACCGGACCCTATAAACCGGCTCACGCCACAGAGCCGCGGCGGGCGTGCGCAGAGCGCTGGATAGCTTCGCCAGAACGAATGCCGACGGCCGTGCCTTGCCCTGCTCGTACTTCCAGAGCGCCTGACGAGTGACGACGCCGCCCAGCTCCGCTGCGAGCTCCTGAAGTGAGAGCCCACGAGCAAGACGCGTCTGTTTCAGGCGTTCGCCAATCATGGAAGTCCTCCATTCCATAGTCGGCCATTAGTTTACAACTGTATCAGTTAATATACTATATGTCAACTTGCACTCCACGGAGCCGCGGGATCGGGCCGCCTCCGCTGCCGTGCCCCTGCCGCCGATGGGGCATCGTGGTGTAGACTCTCTGTGTCCGGCTCCGCGAGGAGCCTCGCTCAATATATTCCGGAGGACCGCTGCATGCCGATCACGTTTCTTGGACCGATCTTAACCGCCATGGCCGTTGGCGGGGCACAGTCCGCTCCGCCAGCCGTCATCACTCTGGACAGGACGAAATCGGGGCCCCGCATCTCCCGCTATGTCTACGGACAGTTCATCGAGCATCTGGGCCGATGCATCCGGCAGGGGATCTGGGCCGAAATGCTCCGCGACCGAAAGTTCCTGCAGGAGCCCGGCCAATCCTGGACGGTAGTCGCGCCGCAAGGGGCTCCGTTTGAGGCCATCCATGCGCCGGACGCCGCCTATGCGGGCGAAAAGGGGATAGACCTCTGGCTCAAGGGCGCCCCGGCAGGTCCCTGTGGGATCCAACAGGCCGGCCTCGGAGTCCGCGCCAGAAAAGAATATGTTGGCTACGGGATCCTCTCAGGGGCAGGCAAGCCGGCGAAACTGACCGTCACGCTCCGCTGGGCGCCCGGTCCGGACGGAGCGCAATCCAGAGTGGTTGAGGTCGGCCCGACCTATAAGAGGTACGAGTTTCGATTCACCGCCGCAGCGGATTCCGACGATGCGTCGCTCAGCGTCACCCTGGACGCGGCCGGTCATGCGTGGATCGGAGCCCTTTCGCTCATGCCCGCCGACAACGTCCGGGGCATGCGCGCCGACACGCTCGATCTGATTCGGCAGGTTGGCGCTCCGATCACCCGATGGCCCGGGGGCAACTTCGTCTCCGGCTACAACTGGAAGGACGGCATCGGCGATCGGGACCGCCGCCCGCCACGCTGGGAGCGGGCATGGAACGATATCGAGGACAACGATTTCGGCCTCGATGAGTTCATGGACTTCTGCGCGGAGGTGAAAACCGAACCGTACATCTGCGTCAATGCGGGCCTCGGTTCTGCCCAGGACGCGGCCGACGAAGTGCAGTACGCCAACGGCTCTGAGAGTACGATCTGGGGTGCGGCACGCGCTCGGAACGGCCACAGGCGGCCCTACAACGTGGTCTGGTGGGGCGTGGGCAACGAGATGTACGGCGACTGGCAGCTCGGCAACATCCCGGTCGCGCGCTACGCCGACCGCCACAACGCCTACGTCGGGGCCATGCGGGCCGTGGACCAGAAGATCAAGATCGTGGGCGTTGGATCGCCCGGCAGCTGGAACGACGAGTTCGTCGGCCGGAGCGTCGGTGCGATGGATCTGCTCAGCGGGCACCATTACTCCTCGCGCGAACTCCGGATGCCGCTCTCCGACGCGGATCGGAAAACCTACGCGGATCGGTTCCCGGAGTACTCCGCCAGCGTGGCGGCGGGCATTCGGTCGATCGTGCAGGATTTCCGTGGACGCACCAAGGACCCTGCCCGAGCCGCGCTTCGGCTCGCCATCGACGAATGGGGCATCGTCCGCGATTGGAACCCGGCGCCCGACGGGATGGGGATCGGATCGTTCGAGCACTATTACCCACTGGGCGACGCGATCGCGGCGGCCCGGGGGCTGCATGAGATCCTCCGAAACGCCGATGTGGTCGAGATGGCCAACTGGGCGCAGCTCGTCAACGTCATCGCCGCGATCAAGACCAGCCGCACCGAAGCGGTCATGGATCCCGTCGGCTATATGCTCGCGGTCTACGGCGGCAACCTTGTCGGGCGCCTCCTCCCGATCGAAACGCCGAACGGGCTGCCGATCGATATCATCGGAGCGAAGGACACGGACCAGGGCTTCATGAGCGCGGCGATCGTCAACTACTCGCTGACCGACGATGTCACCCTCGACGTGCGGATCCCCGACGGCAAGGAGCAGTCCTGTCTCTGCTGGACCCTCACCGGCCGATCCTTTGCCGATACGAACGTCCCCGGCCAGCCGGAGCTCGTGACCCTCAAGCCGCTCCGAGGCTTGATGCTGCCGGGCGTGGTGACCGTGCCGAAGCACTCGATATTCGTGCTGCGGTACGCCATACCGAAGGAGTAGCCCGGCGCAAGACCCGTCCGCAGGATGGCCGCGGACGGCAAGGAGTGAGCCGTCGCATGTCGAACAGGAGGACATACAACCGGGGCCCGGACCAAGCCCCAGGAGGATAACAGGATGGACGAAGACGAGAGAAACCAGACCCGGCGGGAGTTCCTCCGGAAGTCCGGCGCCGCGGCGCTGACGAGCGCCATGAGTATGCCGATGCTGCTCCCGATGCGGGCGCTGGGCAAGCAGCGCAAGGACACGCTGAAGGTCGGCCTGATCGGCGCAGGGGGCAGGGGTACAGGCGCGGCCCTGCAGGCCCTCCACGCGGACCCGGATGTGACGCTGACGGCGGTCGGCGACGTCTACGCGACGCAGGCGCAGAGCAGCCTGCGCAATCTGCGGTCGGACGCCGAAATCGCTCCCCGGGTGCAGGTGAAGGACGACCATATCTTCATCGGTCTGGACTGCTACAAAGGGGTGATCGACAGCGGCGTCGACGTCGTGCTGCTGGCCTCACCTCCCGGGTTCCGCCCCCGGGAGATCATCGCAGCGGTCGAAGCGGGGAAGCACATCTTTGCCGAGAAACCGATGGGAACCGACCCGGTCAACGTCCTCCGGGCCATGGAGGCCGCCCGGGCGGTCGGAGCGAAGAAGCTCGCCTTCGTGGCCGGTTTCTGCTGGCGCTACGATCCCGCCCGACGGGAGTTCTACCAGCGGATCCACGAGGGGGCCATCGGTGACATCCGACACGTCCATGCGACCTACCTGACCGGCCCCGTCAAGCCCATGCCGCCGGCCTCCGAGCGCCCTGCGGGCATGAGCGACGTGGAATGGCAGGTCAGCAACTGGTACAACTTCGTCTGGCTCTCGGGCGACGGGCTTGTCGAGCAAGCGTGCCACAGCGTCGATAAGATCGTCTGGGCCATGAAGGACGTGCCGCCGCTCAAATGCACCGGAACGGGCGGCCGCGTCAACCCCAACAACGAGGGCAACATCCTCGACCATATCGACGTGTTCTACGAGTGGCCCGGCGGGATGCGCGCGACGATGGCCCAGCGGCAGATCCCCGGCTGCCCGTTCACCGAAAACGCGGACTACCTCGCGGGCGAAAAGGGCTACGGCACGATCACCGGCAAACCGGCCATCACGGGCGCGGTCAACTGGACCTATGAGGGCCGGGGCGGCAACATGTATCAGATCGAACATAACGAGTTCTTCGCGTCGATCCGGTCCGGCAAGCTGATCGACAACAGCCAGAGGATGGGCGTCAGCACTCTGGCCGGGATCATGGGGCGGATGGCGGCCTATACCGGCGCCGAAGTCACCTGGGAGCAGGTCCTCGCCTCCAAGGACGATCTCTTCCCGAAGGACCTGAGGTGGGACGGCGCACTCCCGATCAAGCCCATGGCAATCCCGGGCAAGACCCGACTGGTGTAGCCGAAGTCGCGTGATGGGAGGCGGAGGGCAGCCCGCCTCCTGGGAACGCCGTCGGAGGAAGGGGAAGCAGCGATGTTCGTACGAGCGATGATGGCAGGCATGTTCGTTATGATGACCGTATCCAGCGGGGCTCAGGCGCCCCTTTCCGCAAAGAAGCTCATCGAATACGGATGGGACGTTCCCACTCCGGCCCAGATGCAGGACATGCTGCCCGCCATGGAATCGAAGCCGTTTGATGGGCTGGTCTTCCGTCTGGCCGGCGGCTACAACGCGTTTGAGACCAGGCCGCTCGACCCGCAGAAGTTCGCCGACGACGCTCGGATTCTGCGCAGCCTGCCGTTTCGGACGTTCACCGATAACTTCGTCCTCATCTGGGGATCGCCCCATCCGGAATGGGATTGGTTCGACGATGCGCAGTGGAAGGCCGTCGAGGCCAACGCGCGGCTTCTCGTGAAGACGGGCATGGCCGGCCGGATCAAGGGGATCTGTTTCGACCCCGAGCCCTACGACTTCGAGCTCTGGAACTACGCCAGGCAGGCCCGGGCCAAAGAGCATACGTTCGCCGAATACCGCGCCCAGGTGCAGCGTCGGGGCAAGCAGCTGATGCGGGCGTTTGAGCGGGAGATGCCCGGAGCGCTGATCCTCACCTTCTTCCATATCAGCATCATCGGCAATATGGCGGATATGTCCGAGGAGCAGCGAGCCCTGGAGCTCCAGAAGGGCGGCTGGGGCCTGATGCCCGATTTCTTCATCGGTATGCTGGAAGGCGCCAGCCCGAAGGCGCGGTTCATCGACGGCAACGAAATGGCCTATTACTACACGAGCCGGGAGGCCTACTTCAGGGCCTACCACACCATGCGCCAGCGGGTTCTTCGAATGCTGCCCCGCAGCTTGCGGGATCGGTACACCCGGCAGGTCCAGGCAGGCAACGCGCTCTACGTCGACCAGAACTTCGCCCTCCGGCAGCCCGATACCCAGCAGTACCTCAGCTTCCGGATGACCCCGGAGGAGCGGGCCCGGTGGTTCGAGCACAACACCTACTGGGCGCTCTACACGACCGATGAGTACGTCTGGTGCTACAGCGAGCGGATGAACTGGTGGAAGAACGAGACGCCGCCCGGCCTCGAGGCGGCCATCGTCTCGGCCCGGGCCAAGATCAAGGAGGCGAAACCGCTCGGGTTCGATATCGAACCGCTCATCGCCGAGACGGGCAAGCGTCCATTGCCGTGAGGACCTACCGGGTCGGACTGATCGGAGCGGGCTTCATGGGCCGAACCCATGCGTGGTGCTGGCGGAGCCTCCCCTTCTTCTACGATCCGCTCGGCTTCCGATGTGAGCTCCACGGGATCACGACGGCCCGTCCGGAGACTGCGGAGAGGGCCAGAGAGACCTTCGGCATCGCCCGGACCTACCCTTCGGCCGCCGATATGGCTGCCGACCCCGCCATCGACATCCTGGACATCGCCTCGCCCAACAACGCGCATCTGGAGGCTATCCTGGCGGCCCATGCCGCCGGCAAGCCGGTCTACTGCGATAAGCCGCTCACGGGGAGTCCGCAGGAGGCGGAGACCATCGCCGGGACCGTCGCCGACCCGGAGAGGGCAGGGCAGATGGTCTTCCATAACAGGTTCTTCCCGGCAACGCTCCGGGCGCGCCAGATGGTGGAGGAGGGGAGGCTCGGCGAGGTGATCGGCTTCCGGGGCGCCTACCTCCATTCGGGCAACGTCTCCCCCGACAAGCCCATCGCCTGGAAGGACCTCCGACAGCACGGCGCAGGCGTCCTCTACGACCTCGGTTCGCATATCCTCGACCTCATCACGTGGGTTGCGGGCGATGGTCCGGCGGAGATCATCGCGCGCCGGCGCATCCTCCACCCCGATCGGCCTTCCCGGGAGGACCCCGCCCGTCGGGTGGCCCAGGACGGGGATGACCAGACGACCATGCTCATAACCCTCCGATCGGGAGCCGTCGGGACGATCGAGGCCTCCAAGATCGCCACCGGCGCTCAGGACGAACTCCGGTTCGAGATCGACGGGACGAAGGGCGCCCTCCGGTTCTCGCTGATGGACCCCAGCGTCCTGGAGCACTTCGACGCAGGCGATCCCGAAACGCCCTGCGGCGGCCTGTCCGGATTCCGCCGGATCCATTGCATCCAGCGGTACGAGAAGCCGGCCGTCTTCCCCGCCGCCAGGGCTCCCATCGGCTGGCTGAGAGGCCACCTCCACTGCCTCTACAGCTTCATCGCCGCGCACCACGAGGGACGCCCCTTCGAGCCGTCCCTGGCCCGGGGCATCGAGATCGAGCGATGGCTGGCGCGCGCCGCGGAGCCGGGCCGATGACGCCCAGACGCCCGTCCGTGGTGTTCCTGCTGGCCGACCAGTGGCGGGGTTCGGCCACCGGTTATGCGGGCGATCCGAACGTCCGAACGCCCCGCCTCGACCGCATGGCCCGGCGGAGCCTCATGTTCCGGAATGCCGTGTCCGTGTGCCCCATCTGCACACCCTATCGTGCGGCGCTCCTCACGGGCCGTTACCCCACGAGCACGGGGATGTTCCTGAACGATCTCTATCTCCCGTCCCGAGAGCTCACCCTGGCCGAGGTCTTCAGGGGCGAAGGCTACGACACGGCCTACATCGGCAAGTGGCACCTGGACGGCCACGGACGGGACAGCTATATCCCTCAGGAACGCCGCCAGGGCTGGGACTACTGGAAGGCCGCCGAGTGCGAGCACGCCTACCTGAACTCCCACTACTACGAGGGGAGCTCATCGGAGAAACGGTGGTGGCAGGGCTACGACGCCTTCGCCCAGACCGACGACGCCATCCACTACCTCAGGGGACGCGCGGGCAACCCTAAGCCGTTCGTCCTGTTCGTCTCCTATGGGCCGCCCCATAACCCCCATTTCGAGTTGCCAGAGGCGGCTCGAAACCTCTACGATCCTGACGCCGTCCGGATGCCGCCGAACGTCGCTCCGGAGCTTCTGGAGCGCTCCCGCAAGGAGGCTTCGGGCTACTACGCCCACTGCGAGCTGCTGGACGGCTGCGTCGGCCGTATTCTGGATGAGATGGAGCGCCTCGGCATCGCCGATGACTCCATCACCATCTTCACATCGGACCATGGCGACATGCTCGGCTCCCAGGGCTGCGGACCCTTCACCAAACAGGTCCCCTGGAGCGAGTCGGCCGTCGTACCCCTCCTGCTCCGCTATCCCCGGCTCCATGGCTCAGGCGGCAGGGTCGTCGAGACCCCCCTCAACACCCCCGACCTTGCGGCCACGCTGCTGGGATTGGCCGGCATCGCTCCGCCCCCGAGCTTCGAGGGCGAGGACCTCTCCCGGGTGGCGTCCGGAGGGTCGGACGAGGACCGCGCGTCACTCTATATGCTCATCTCTCCGTTCCATGGCCAGCGACACGCCGACCGGGAATACCGGGCGATCCGAACGATGACCCACACCTACGTCCGGAGCCTCGACGGTCCGTGGCTCCTCTACGACGACGCTCGCGATCCGTACCAGCTCCGGAACCTCATCGGCGACCCCGCGTCGGATACGCTCCGCGCCCGCATGGAGGCGCGTCTGCAGTCGGCGCTGCTGGGGATCGGAGACCGGTTCAGCCATCGGAAAACCTACATCGATCGCTTCGGCTACGAACTCGCCGATCATGGCTCCATCTCCTACGCACCGGGCGCTCGCCCCCAGACGCCGCGACCGCAGGATCGCTGAGGTCAGCGACGGAGCGGATCTGCAGCAGATCTCTACCGACGGACGGGCGGAGGATCGAGCGCGCAGGGGCGGCCCGCGGACCGCTCCCGCGCCCATGTCCTCCGTTTGCTAGCGGTCGGTCTTGCGTCGAAGCGCGACGGTCGAGACGGCTGCTGTGCCCAGGAGGGCGACGCCGAGCCAAGGTCCCGGATGCTGCATCGCGGTCATTGGTCCCGCCGGAGAACCCTGGGGCCCCAAATACCTGAGGGATCCCGTGGGCGTCGCCTCGTAGATCGCCCGTGCATCCCTGTCGGTGACCATCGTGCCCGCCGGGATGGACGGGGGCTGCAGCAGTTTGGTGCAGTCGAGGCCGGTCTGCGGCGAGGTCAACGTCATGGTCAGCTCGCTCATCAGAACGGATCTGCCGTCGATCTCGAGGTATTTCTCCATCCGGGCCCGGACGGGCAGCCATAACCCGTTCACGTCGCGGGCTTCATCGACGATCCATGTGGCCGATCCCGACTCCTCCCGGTCTGGCACAGCTGATAGATCGGCGCGAACCGCCATGTACCCACGGTCCGGAGCGAACGCCACACGGAGTGTACGGCCCGATTCCGCAGGCCCTTCCGCGATGATCAGGCATCGGCCGTCCTCGTCGGCCGTGACGCCGGCCATTCGGTACCCCGGACGGGCCAGGACATCGGAGTACCAGACGCCCTTGTGCGTGTACGCGTAGTCGAGCGGCGTTCCAGCGCCGGGCCGCCACCATAAAGAGCCGGACATGCCGTTGGACAGGGGCGACTGCTCCAGCGCCAGCAGACGCTTGCCATCCCAGAACAGCGTTTCGGAGGGCACACCCAGCTCGCCCGGTCCAGGAGGTATGGCGCCGTAGTCGAGCCGGTAGGTTGTTCGATCGGCGATGAACCGGCCATGCCGCTCACGCATACGGGGAAGCGGCACCTCTGTGAAGATTCGATCGTAGTCCTCCGTATGGCGGGCAACGGCGACGAGGTCGGTGGTGACGCTGGTGAACCGGTTTCGGGTCCGCGTCAGGGCCGCGCGCAAGCTATGCAGGTTGTTCGGAACCGCCGCGGGCTGCGCTAAAGCGGCCGTTGATGTGCAGATGGAGATGAACACAAACAGTCGTTGCATAGTGGTTTCACCCCTCACTCTCTTTATGTACAACCGTGGCCTGTGGACGCCCCGATATCCTGCGCGGATGCTGGGAGGCGGACTACCTCTCGATCGCTCCGATATCGGCAACCCCGGACGACGGTCGGGGTCGGCGCCGCTGGTCATCCCGAACAAGCCGTACCGTACTCGAGAGCTCCCGCGCGTAGACGGTGACTTGATCGCCGAGTCGCCCCGTCGGGAACGTGGACCAGAACTCGTCGTTGAGGCCCGCCGGCCCCAATCGCCCACCGATCGCCGTGTCCAGGTCCCGCCAGAACGATATCCAGGGAGCGTTGACCGCCTCTGCAGGCCACGTAACGCGGGGCCCGTACCACGTCGTCCCCTTCTTATCGCCGAACTGGGCGCCGAAGTTATGCCCCAGTATCGATCCGTAACGGGAGCGTAGGTGGGCGAGGAGGTGATTCAGGAAGTCGTCCTCGACCGTTCCCCAACCCTTATATCCCGCGCGATAGTACCGGACGTCGTACTTTGCCCGATCGATTCGGTTCGAGGCTGCGCTTCCGGGCGGATATGCGACAACCGCCATCTGCCCCGAGTCGGTTCCGGCGGAAACCGCGACAGCATGCCGTTCGACTCCGCCGAGATCGAGGGCCTGGGCGATCGGCACGTCGAGGAGATCGCCGGTCATGGGGCAATGCTTCCGGTTCAGGTCATCCCATTCGGGAACCGGCGCGAGTATCTGTGAGAATTCCATGAAACCGACGACGTTGTAGCCCCGGCTGTAGAAGCCGAGGAGCGAGCCTGCGAACCAGTCCTCCGGCGCACCGTTGAGCCTGTTGCCGACGACGATGCTGTGCTGGAGATGCACTTCCTCGACGGTGTGAGCATTGCCGATCGTCGCGGCGACCCCTCCCCCGCCCATGTTCGGCTTTCCGCTGAATACGGCTGCGTGGCCGGTCACCTCGTTTTCCGCGATGGTGCAGCTCGTTACGTTGAGCGATCCGCCGCCGATGTAAACCCCGCCGCCGCGATAGTAATGAGGGCCGGCTTCGGGCAGGCCCGGATGGTCCTCGACCAGATTCCTGGCGATGGTGCAGTTCTCCAGGCTCATCGTCGCAAGGTTGGCAGGACCTCCCGATAACGTGAAGATGCCGCCGCCGTAGGCGTGCTGCCCCCGAACCCGGTTGCCGCTGATGGCGGAGCGGACGATGCGCGTGTTGTTGCCGAACCCGCCGCCGTTATCGGCGCCGCCCACGCTGTAGATCCCGCCGCCCGCGCCTCCGTATCCTTCGACGACGTTCCCGCTGATGACGGAATCCTCGATATCCAGACCGTTGGCGTAGATCCCCCCTCCGAACGCCCCCCGATCACGACTGGCGTTGAGATCGCCCAAACACCGGTTGTCAGTGAGCGTACAGCGTCGGAGCCTGGCGCGCCCCCATACGGCCAGACCGGCGCCCCGTGCGAGCGTATACTGCTGCGCCCCGCCGCTAATGGCCATGCCGTGCGATCGCCCGCCGCGGACCGTGACATTGGACATCGTGAGGTTGCCGTATACCGCGAGAACGCGCGCCGGATTGACATCGCCGCCCGACCATTGGAGCGTGATGCCGTCGGGCAGCTCCGACGCGTCGATGGTCACATCGCCCCGAACATAGAGCGACGAAGGCCCGTAATCCCTGTCCTGATAACCCGAGAAGGTATTGCCGGCGTACACCTCGCCCTTGAGGACCGAATGCGCCGCGCCGATCTCCTGCAGGTTGATCGTGCCGCCGTTGAGCGACGGGCGGAAGACGATCACATCGCCGCTCGCAGCGCGGGTCAACGCCGCACGCAGCGTCATGGGGCCTCGATGCGGTATCGGGCCATCGGTGAGCGAGTCCACGACGATCTGCTTCCCGGATCTTCCGCCGCCGCCGCAGCCCGTCAGAAAACAAGCCGCGGCCCACAATACAAACCATCCCGGCTTTATGCTCCTGTAGCCCATCTCGTTGCCTCCTCGTACGGGATGCTGCCAGCCGTCTGCCGGATTCGATTCGGAGTCTCCCATACGATATCCTTGCGCTCGTAGGACGGACGCTGTCGAGGTCTTAGCCCCCGCCCCATGCCTTGCTCGCCCAGGTCCCCATGGCCTCGTACTTGTCCTCCCACGTGGTGTACATCGCTCCGATGATGCCGGGGACGTCCCGCACAGCAGCCTGCCACTGGACGATGGCCTCGCCCGTGTCGTCCGTATCGTAGTAGCCCGACAGGATCTGCTTCAAACCGAGATCGGCAAAGAACCGGCAGTTCTTGCCCATCAACCCTCCATGCCAGTTGACGATGCCGACGTCCTTCGCGAGGCCCTCCCACGAGCCCTTGAGCGAGCCGTTGACCGCGTAGTACCCGTCGACGGCGTTGTGCATCGGGTCGAACATGTCGCTCCAGACCCAGATCCCCGCATCGGGACGGTGCTCCCGGATGATCGAAGCCGCTCGTCGTACGTTATCCGCAAGGAGTTGGCCCGGCGTCCGCTTGCGGCTGCGACAGAGCCAGCACCAGTTCATCACCCTCATCTCGTCGTGCGACATGAAGAACGCCTCAGGGCTCAAGAGCTCATCGGCGCGGCGCACCTCCTCGCGCCAGTCTTCGAAGATCTTCGGCTCGCTGATGCAGCTGGTCAATCGGTCCTCGTAGATAAGGATGGGATGGTAGTAGTCCACCCGGAGCTGTTCGCCCTCCCGGATGGCCGTGCCCGGCTTCAGCCGGATGACCGGACCTTCGTGGAAGGGGATCCAGGGATGGAGCAGCGGGTCGCGGATCGGTTCGTAATCCTTGCCCTCCTCGTAGACCATGCCCCGGTCACCCCGGACGGTCACCGGACACCCGGGCCGACGGAGGACGTTCACCAACCCCAGCTCATCGATGCTCAGGTCGTCCCACCAGAGCCTCCCGTCCTTGCCGCCCCAGGACCCGAGGTAGAGGTTCGCCTCGGTATGGTCGAAGCTGTTGAAGACGATATCGTACCGTTTCCAGTCCTGGGTGCGATCGACGCGGAACGTCTGAAAGCTGATCTGCCGACTCGTGTCGCGGGAAAGGACCTTAACCTCGGGATTCGCGGGCGAGAGCCCTTCTGTTCTAACCCAGACGGAGATGTGGTATTGCCGGAAGGGGCGGAGGACGATCGGCTGCATGATCCGGCAGAGCTGGTTGGCGTTGCGGCTTATGTTCTCCATGCGGAGGGACGCCTGTCCTCCGTGCTTTACCTCCCGATCGACGAAGGTCGTCACCCCCTCATCGTCCTGCCATTGCCACCCCAGACAGCGATCGCCCGACGCCTCCTCGAAACCGCCGTTCCGGACGGTAGTCGGTATGTCCTGAACATGGGTCGCAATGCCGTCTTTGACCACAAAGAGCGCTCCCATGACCGGCGTCCCTTCGGCGTAGTTCCGATCCCGTGACCCGCCCATGACGATGGCGATGAGATCGAGGCCGTTCGCCTTCGCGGCCTCCCGAAGGGCCGGCGCTCGTTCCGGCGCGACGTTGTAGGATAGTGCGACGCCGTTGTAGCCCGCCGCCTTTGCCCTCGGCAGCCGCGCGATGACCCGATCCACCTCCTTCGGATCCGACATGTCTCGCCAGACGAACAGCCAGCGGTGCGCGAGGGCGCGGCGCGATTGCGCCGGCACGGTTCCCGGCCATGCGAGGCAGCCGATCGCGGCGATCATCAGGGCGATGCGGCCCGGGCGATTGAGTCTCATGGAGGGCGCTCCGTTTCTGAACTGGGCTTCTGTTGTGGTTCGCTTCTGCATCGGTCCCGGTTTACCCTGCCTGTGCGGCGCAGGAAAGCGGGGTCCTCGTCCAGTGGATACGACCCGGTCGATGTGGCTGCCGTAGCCTGCGGCCGTGCATCGCGTGCTGGCGGAACGGATCGCGGGGTATGGTTAGGCGTGCGCACATGGCTCCCGCATCGCATCCGGCCGACGCTGGCCGCAGCAGTGGTCGCGCTTGGCGGCATCGTTCCTCTCCGCGCTGCCTCGAACGATCGTGAGCGGGAACGGGCCGTTCCGATCGTCGATAGCCGCATGACCCGGAGCGAGGCGTTGCGGGGTTCTCGGGCGCCGGCGCGGATTCTGCGGGCGCAGCGGCTCGTAACCGTACGCTATCGCTCGTTCGACGGGCGGCTGCACGAAGGCCAGATCGTGATCCATCGGGACCTCGCGAGCGATATCGTCGCCATATTCCGTGAGATCGAGCGGATCGGCTTCCCCGTCGCACGAGTCGTCCCGATCGTCCGGTACGGATGGTCCGATGCGCGTTCGATGGCCGACAACAACACCTCGGGCTTCAACTACCGGGCAAAGCCCAGGGGCGGCGGGCTCTCGAAGCACGCGTTCGGCATGGCCGTGGATATCAACCCGATGCAGAATCCGTACATCGTCGGCTCGACGCGTCTGCCGCCGGGGGCTCGACGGGACCTGCGCAAAGCGGGAACCTTCGCCGGCGGGCGAATCGTCGCGGCGTTCGAGAGGCGCGGATGGACCTGGGGCGGACGATATCGGCGGGGCAAGGACTGGCAGCACTTCAGCAAATCCGTCCGCAGGCAGTCGGGGCGGTCCAAATAGGACCGGTTCGTCCTGACCGCCACGTTCCCGCCTCGGGTATGATTCGGCTGACGGGGCGAGAGGATCAAGCCCCGAGTGGCCATGTTCGTCTTACGCACAGCGATACGTTATGGAGCGCCGATACTGGTCGCCCTGTCGGCCACGGCGGCCGTTGGCTGGTGGGTCGTCGGCTATTGGTTCCCCCCTCCGGCGCCGCTTCGCCCTCTCGGCAACGAGCAGTTTCGGGCCCTCCAGGCCTCCGCGCCTCAGGCTCCTGCGGCCACAGGCGCCAGCTTCAACCGGCCGGAGGCGCAGGTCCCTGAGACGGCAGGCCTGTGGCCGTGGTTTCGCGGCGCTGATCGCTCCAATATCGCCGAGACAGGCGCGGCAGCCTTCTTCGCTTGGACCGACGCCGCGCCGCCTCCGACGGTCTGGTCGGCTCAGATGGGCGAGGGCTACGCCGCGCCCGCCGTCCGAAACAGCCGCGTCTACGTCATCGACTATGATCAGGCCGGCCAATCGGACGCCGTCCGCTGTTTCGCTCTCGGGACGGGCGAGGAGATCTGGCGCCGCTCCTATCCGGTTACGGTGAAACGGAACCACGGCATGTCGCGCACGATCCCGGCGGTGACGGATAAGTATGTGGTGACGCTCGGCCCAAAATGCCATCTGACCTGTCTCGACGCCCTGACCGGAACGATCGTCTGGCAACACGATCTTCCTGCTGAGTTCGGCGTGACGGTGCCCGAATGGTATGCCGGACAGTGCCCGCTGATCGACGGCGACAGGGTCATCCTCGGCACGGGCGGCAAAGGTCTCGTCACGGCCTTCAATCTCGCGACGGGCGCGACGATATGGCAGACGCCGAACCCCCGGAACTGGACGATGACCCACTCGTCGGTCACGCCGGTCGAGATCGGAGGGGTACGCCAGTACGTTTGGTGCGGCAGCGGCGGGATTGCCGGGGTCGCCGCGGCCGACGGCAAGCTGTTGTGGGAGAACCCGGACTGGGTCATCAGTACAGCGACGGTACCGACGCCCATCGCCCTCGGCCCCGATCGGCTGTTCCTCAGCGGCGGGTACGACTCGGGCGCGGCCTTTCTAAAGGTCACCGCGTCGGCCGGGGCGTTCAAGGCTACGATTGAGAAGCGGCTGCCGGCGAGCGTGTTCGGATCGGAGCAGCAGACGCCGATCCTCTACAAGGATCATATTTACGGGGTGAAGCCGGGGGGCCAGCTGGTTTGCCTCGACCGTACCGGCAAGCTCCTGTGGAATAGCGGCACGGATCGGTTCGGGCTCGGCCCCTATATCATCACCGACGGCATGATCCTCGCCATGAGCGACAGCGGAACCCTCATGAGCGTGCGGGCGGAGCCGACCGGGTACGTGCGAACCGGCAAGGCGAAGGTGCTGGAGGGTCCTGAGGCGTGGGGTCCCATGGCCCAGGCTGGCCCGTTCCTCCTCGCACGGGATCTTCGGAAGATGGTCTGTCTCAATATCGGCGCGAAGCGGTAACGGAGAGCGGATTGTCGTCGTCCGTTCGTATAGGATGTATCAGCGATCGCGTTTGCGCGAGACGCTGATGTGGACATCGGACCCACGGGAGGCCAGATCGGCCATGGATAACGAACAGCACGGAAAGCGCTGGACACGGCGCGAGGCGCTGATCGGCGGCGCGGCGGTCGTGTCGGCCGCGTCGCTTCTGACAGGGTGCGCGAACCGGCCCGATACCTCGGCCCTGCGCAAACGGGCCGACGCTGTGCCCGAAACCGACCCGGCCCTCGTCCAGTACCGGGAGATCGGCCGAATGGAGCCGGGCATCGAGGAACCGACCGGGATCGCGGTCACGGCGGACGGCCCGGTCTGGTTTGTCGGTAAGGACCGGATGGTCCTGTATCGGGACGACGGCCCCGGCGAGTCGCAGCCCCTGCCCGGCCGGGCGTCGTGTGTCGCGGTGCATGGCGACAGGCTCTTCGTCGGCATCGGCAGCAGCGTCTACGTCCGGTCCGGCGACGGCCCGCTGGCCCAATGGCTCGATCTCGGCGAGCGGTCGGTGGTCACGTGCATCACGCCGACGGCGGACCAGGTCCTGATCGCCGATTCGGGCGAACGACGGATCGTCCGCTGTGCCGCCGACGGCAGGACGCTGGGATATCTGTGTGAGAAGGACGCATCCCGGGGATACACGGGCCTTGTCGTCCCCAGCCCGCACCTCGACGTCGTGGTCGGGGCGGATCACGCCATCCATGTGGTCAATCCCGGCACGCACACCATCGAGGTCTACGACCCCGACGGCAACCCCCGCTATACATGGGGGGACAGTTCGCAGGCGATGGAAGGATTCTGCGGCTGCTGCAACCCGACCGATATCGCCCTGCTGGAGGACGGCCGATACGTCACGTCTGAGAAGGGCATACCGAGAGTGAAGGTCTATTCGGCGCTCGGGCATTTCGAAGCCGTCGTCACGGGCCCCGAAGGCCTGAGCGCGGGCGCTGTCGGGCTGGATGTGGCTGGACTGCCCGACGGCAGGATTGCCGTCCTCGATCCGGGGATCGGCGCCGTCCGCATCTTCGAGAGGAAGGGTGACCATGCATAGGCGAACCATCTCCCGCCGGGAGTGGCTCCGGAGCGGCCTCCGCTGGACGGTCTTTTCGGCGATCGTCGGAGGCGCGACGGCCTTGATCCGGAGGCCCGGCGACTGCACCATCGCCCCCGACTGCGTCAGCTGCGGCCTGAAGGCGCGCTGCACCAGGCCCCGAGCTATCGAGACAAGGAGGATCGAGTCCCATGGCACAACAGCCCGGTCCTGACAAAAAGACGCGGCGTGACCTGCTGGCGGGCGGAGCTCGCCTTGCGGGGGTCGTCTCGGTCGGGTCCCTCCTCACCGCGCTGGCGAAGGGGAGCAAATCGGAGCCGACCGTCTGGCAGATCGACCCGGAGAAGTGCATCCACTGCGAGCACTGCGCCACCGAATGCGTCGTGAGCCCGTCCGCCGTCAAGTGCGTCCACTCCTACGCCATCTGCGGCTACTGCAAACTGTGCTTCGGGCTCTTTCTCGATAAGCGGACCGGCAATACGATCACCGCTGAGAACAACCGGTGCCCGACGGATGCCATCAAACGGCGGTACATCGAAGATCCGTTCTATGAGATGTACATCGACGAGTCGCTCTGCATCGGCTGCGCGATCTGCGTGAAGGGGTGCAACAGCTTCGGCAACGGCTCGATGAACCTGCAGATCCGACACGATCGCTGCGTCAACTGCAACGATTGCGCGATCGCGCGGGTCTGTCCCGCCGACGCCATCATGCGCGTGCCGGTCTCAAGGCCCTATATGATACGAACGCAGCCTCGGGGGTGAACGGACGTTTTCGAGCCGGCAGGACTTCTCCCATCGCAGGTCCCGGCTCCGCAATAACCGCGTCGGGACGGGGGCTTCTGGGCCGGGTGTGGAGGGTCGCCGCCGTGCTGGCGACCGCCGTGCTGAGCGTCGCCATCTGGGCGCAGGAAGAGCAGAAGAGACAGCCTCCTCCGGAGTTCACTTCCGGGTACTTCCCCCCGACACCGACGGAGCCGCAGCCGCGACTCGATACGTTCGCCTACGTCGATGTGGTCCTGCTCATCGTCGTCCTCAGCCTGACGGCGTGGTTCCTCCTGCGGGTCCGTTCTCGGCCGATGGTCCGCCTGCTCGCGATCTTCTCGGCGCTCTACTTCGGTTTCTATCGTCTCGGGTGCGTCTGCTCCGTCGGCTCGATCCAGAACGTCGCGCTGGCCCTCGGCGATTCCAACTATGCCCTTCCGCTCACGGTCGGCGCGTTCTTCGCGATCCCGCTGGCGTTCGCGCTCTTCTTCGGCCGGGTGTTCTGCGCAGCTGCCTGCCCGCTCGGCGCGATCCAGGACCTCGTCGTGCTCCGCCCGAAGCAGACGAGCAAGACGCTGGACCATATCCTGGGCGTCATCCCCTATCTGTATCTGGGCCTCGGTGTGGCGCTGGCCTATACGGGAGCGCAGTTCCTTATCTGTCAGTTCGATCCGTTCATCTCCATCTATCGCCTGGGCGGCCCGCAGGGCGTCCTCCTGTTCGGCGGCGCCATGCTGGCCATCGGGACCGTGATCGGGCGGCCGTATTGCCGCTATCTGTGCCCCTACAGCGTCCTGCTCCGATGGGCGTCCGTCCTGGCGCGGTGGAAGGTCAAGATCACCCCGGGCGAATGCCTCCACTGCCATCTTTGCGCCGACGAATGTCCCTTCGGGCAGATCCATCCGCCGACCAGGTTCGACCCTCCCACGGATCTCGCGACCGCGCGACCAAGGCTCATCCGATCGCTCATCGCCCTCCCATTCCTCATCGTTCTCTTCGCATGGATGGGCCACGCCCTCGCGCCGGTCGTGAGCCGGTCGCATCGCGACGTCGCCCTTGCCGATCGGCTGTGGCTGGAGGAGAAGGGGAGGGTCCGCGGAACGACCGAGGAGACCGACGCCTTTCGCGCCCAGGCCCTGCCGAACGCCGAGGGCTACCGTCGGGCGGTCGTCGCCCGCAAGCGCATCGATCTGGCGATGACGTGGCTGGGGGTCTGGTTCGGCATCGTGATCGGCGGCAAGCTGATCCTGCTGAACGTTCGACGCCGTCGGGAGGACTACGAGACCGACCGGAGCGGCTGCGTCGGCTGCGCCCGGTGTTATCGATCGTGCCCGGTTGAGCACGAGCGGCTGGGCTGGATCACCCTGGAATGAGCGCACCCGCCCCGCCTGGCGACGCCGGCCGCTTCCGACCGGCCCGATGGACCATGTACGTAGCCCTTGCCTACTGCGCCGTGGTCCTGATCCTGATGGCGGTGAACTCGATCGCCAGCCGTTCCGCCGATCCTCTGGACGCGATACGACTCGAGGGCTTGCGCCACGACCTCACCCTCCGGCCGAACGACGAGAAACTGCGCAACGAGGTGCGCGCCGAGGATGTTCGAGTGCGTCGACAGTACCTCCGGCATCGTGATTTCGCCGTGCGGGGAGCCTGGCTGCTGCTGGTGGGCATCATCGTTTTCCTGGTCACTTCGGAGCTGGCGCGCAAGGATCGTCCGGACGTGCCGATGCCCAATCGGGCCGCTTCCGAGCGCGCCCGTGCTGCGGCGTACGCGACGTTCCGCGGGATCGTCAGCATCGGAGGGCTCCTCATGGGCACGCTGCTCACGCTGCACGTGCTGGC
Organism: Chthonomonadales bacterium; assembly: GCA_013360745.1. Taxonomy (GTDB): domain Bacteria; phylum Armatimonadota; class Chthonomonadetes; order Chthonomonadales; family CAJBBX01; genus JABWBA01. Next base: position 45,207 of record JABWBA010000021.1, read on the forward strand.
GCGCCATGACCTGGTGGCGGAATACGCCAGGGAGGCCGCCCACGCCCCGCCGAAAGCCCGCGGGAGCGCCGCCGGGCCGGCGAGCGGAGCAGCCGCTCAGCCTCCTCCCGTCGCAGGTCTGCCCC